>NZ_WTLH01000245.1 GCF_011421595.1 Streptomyces sp. YIM 98790
GGCCCCGAGGCGGTGGCCGAACGCACCCGCGCGCTGTGCGCGCCGGTGCTTCCCCGCCGGGGCGTGGGCGCCGCCGAGGCGCTCTACGACGTGGTGCGGGCCGCCGCCCAGGGCGCCGCCGACCCGGCCGACTCGCACTGCGTGGCCCATCTGCACTGCCCGCCGCTGGCCGTGGCCGCCGCGGCCGATCTCGCCGCCTCCGCCCTCAACCCCTCCATGGACTCCTGGGACCAGGCGCCCGCGGCCGCGGTGATCGAGGAGGACGTCGCCGAGGCTCTGGCCCGCCTGGTCTACCCGGCGGCACCCCGCCCCGACGCCCTGATCACCAGCGGGGGCACCGAATCCAACCTGGTCGCCCTGCTGCTGGCCCGGGAACGGGCCGCGGAGGCGGGCGCCGGCACCCTCCGGGTGTACTGCGGCACCACCGCGCACCACAGCGTGCAGCGCGCCGCCTGGCTCCTCGGCCTGCCCGCGCCGGTGGCCGTGGAGTGCCGGGACGGCCGGATGCTGCCGGCCGCCCTGGAGCGGGCCCTGGCCGGCACCGGCCGCGCCCCCGCCCTGGTGGTGGCCACCGCCGGCACCACGGACGAGGGGCTGATCGATCCGCTGCCCGAACTCGCCCGGGTCGCCGCCCGGCACGGCGCCGAGCTTCACGTGGACGCCGCGTACGGCGGCCCGCTGCTGTTCAGCGACCGGCTGGCGCCGCTGCTGGACGGTGTCGAGCAGGCCGTGTCGGTCACCTTCGACCTGCACAAGCTGGGCTGGCAGCCGGTCGCGGCCGGGCTGCTGGCGGTCGCCGACGCCGCGCGGGTCCGGGCCCTGTCGCTGCGCGCCGACTACCTCAACGCCGACGACGACACCGAGGCCGGCCTGCCCGACCTGCTGGGCCGCTCGCTGCGCACCTCCCGCCGCCCGGACGTGCTGAAGATCGCGGCCACCCTGCGCGGCCTGGGCCGGGAGGGCATGGGGCGGCTGGTGGAGCACTGCGTGGACACCGCGCAGGCGCTGGGCCGGGCCGTCGACGCCGAGCCCGGGCTGCGCCGCCGCCCCGGCGGGATCGGCATCAGCACCGTGCTGTTCCGCCCGTCCGCCGCGGACCGGCTGGCCGAGGAACAGGGCGAGGCCGCCGGGGACGCGCTGGTGGCCGAGGTGCGGCGCAGGCTGCTGGCCGACGGACTGGCGGTGCTGGGCCGCGCCCGGGCCGCCGACCCGGACGCGGGAGGACGGAAGCGGCTGTGGCTCAAGGCCACCCTGCTCCATCCGCGGGCCTCGGCCGGTGAACTCACCGGCCTGCTGAAGCTGGTCACCGAACTGGCCCGGGACCGTACCGGCGCCCCGCCGGCCCCGCACCGGACGGCCCGCACCCCCTGACGCCCGCCCGACCGCCCGCCCCGACCGCCGACCGCCGACCGACCACGAACGCCGACCGACCACGACCGACACCCGCCGAGGCAGCCGACGTGTCCATAGAGCTTCCGCCCTCCGCCGCGCCCCGTTCCGCCCATCCGGTCTCCGCGCTCCCCGGGCGGGTGCGCCGCCGCCTGCTGGAGCGGGCCGCGTCCGCCCCCGAGCCGCTGGCCGCCTACCTCTACGATCCGGCGACGGCGGCCGCGCGCGCCCGCGCACTGCGTGCCGCGCTGCCGCCGTGGGCGGCCGTGTACTACGCGGTGAAGGCCAACTCCTTCCCCGGGGTGCTGCACGGTCTGGCCCCGCACGTGGACGGCTTCGAGGTGGCCTCCCGCAGCGAACTCTCGCTGGCCCTGCGGACCCTGGCCGCCCGGGACGGCGCCGCGGGTTCCGCTCCGGTGCCGGTGGTGGCCGCCGGGCCGGCCAAGACCGTCCCGGTGCTGACCGGTCTGATCGCCGCCGGAGTGGAGGCGGTCAACGCCGAGAGCCTGCTGGAACTGCACCGCATCAGCCGGATCGCCTCCGGCCTGGGCACCACCGCCCGGGTCGGGCTGCGGGTCAATCCGGCGGCCGTGCCGGTCACCGGCTCGCTGCACATGGGCGGGCAGCCCTCCCAGTTCGGGGTTCCCGAGCCGGAGGTGCCCGAGGTGCTGGAGCGGGCCCGCAGACTCCCGGCGATCGACCTGACCGGCTTCCACATCCACGCCGCGTCCAACAACCTGGACGCCGGCACCCATGCCGAGTACCTGCGCTGGTGCGTGGAGTGGAGCGCCGCCACCGCCGCCGCGCACGGCATCGAACTGCGCCACATCGACATCGGCGGCGGCATCGGCGTCGACTTCGACGGCGAACAGTGCTTCGACACCGCCCGGTTCGGTGAGCTGATCGCGGCCACCCCGCCCCCGGCGGGGGCCCGGGTGATCCTGGAGCCCGGCCGCTTCCTGGTCACCGACTGCGGCTGGTACGCCGCCGAGGTCACCGATGTGAAGCACTCCTACGGCCAGTGGTTCGTGATGCTGCGCGGCGGCATCAACCATTTCCAGCTGCCCACCTCCTGGGAGCTGGTGCACAACATCGCCGTGCTGCCGGTGGACCGGTGGGACGAGGCGGACCTGCCCCGGCCGGCCGCCGAGAACACCCGGGTCACCGTGGTCGGCGAGCTGTGCACGCCCGAGGACACCCTGCTGCGGGACGTCCATGTGGACCGGGTGCGCGCCGGTGACCTGGTCGTCTTCCCACGCGCCGGGTCCTACGGGTGGGAGTTCGCCATGCCCGCCTTCCTGGGCCACCCGCCGGCCGGACGACTGCTGCTGTGACGCCTCCCCGGACCGTCCCCTCCCCCGCCCCCGCACCGGAGCACCGACGATGACCGTGCACCCGCCGCCCGCCGGCCCGACCGGCCCGGCCGGGCCCACCGGGCCCACCGGGCCCGACCCGCTGGACCACCCGGACGCCCTGTACGCCGGGGACGCCGCCGCCACCGAAACCCTGCTGCGCGCCTACGTCCGGGAGACCGGCACGGCCGTGCCGCCCGCCGGGCAGCGGCTGCTGCTCGATCTGCCCGCCAGCGGCGTCCGGCTCGGCGTGCCGGTCCGCTACCGCTCGGCGACCGGCTGGCACCGCTTCGGACCGGCCGAGGTGCTGCCCGCCGCGGGGCTCGGCGCGCCCGGCCCGGCGGATGCCGCGCTGGTGGCCGCCGCCGTCATCCGGGAGACCACGGCCGGGCGGGGCCTGCCGCCGCATCCGGGCACCGACGCGGTGGCCCGGGTGCTGAACTCGGCCCGCCGCACCGCCGCCCACATCGCCGCCCGGCGCGCCGAGCCGGACGGGCCCGACGGCAGCACCGGCCCGGACGGATTCCTGGCGGGCGAGCAGGCGCTGCTGCTGGGCCATCCCTTCCACCCGGCGCCCAAGAGCCGGGAGGAGTCCTCCGACCGGGAACTGGCCGAGTGGTCACCGGAGCTGCGCGGCTCCTTCCCGCTGCACTGGTTCGCCGCCCACCCCTCGGTGGTGGCCGGGGAGAGCTGGGACGGCACCGACCCGGCCGCGCTGCTGCGCCCGCTCGCCGCCGGTCCGGACCTGCCCCCCGGCTTCGTGCCCGTTCCGGCACACCCGTGGCAGGCCAGGGAGGTGACCGGCCGCCCCGAGGTGGCGCGGCTGCTGGCCGACGGGCTGCTGCGCCCGCTCGGCCCGGGCGGCCGGCCCTGGTGGCCGACCTCCTCGGTGCGCACCGTGCACCGCCCGGACGCGGCCGTGATGCTCAAGCTGTCGCTGGGCATGCGGATCACCAACTCCCGCCGCAACAACCTGCGGTCCGAGATGCGGCTGGGGGTGCGGGCGGCCCGGCTGCTGGCCGCCGGGCCGGCCGACTGGCTGCGCGCCGAGCATCCCGGGTTCGGCATCCTGCGGGACTTCGCCTGGATCTCGGCGGGCGCCGGCCCGGACGGCGGCGAGACCGGGCTGGAGACCGCGATCCGGGACAATCCGTTCCGGGCCGGCTCCGGGCCGCACGCCGTCTGCGTGGCCGGGCTGCTGGCCGAGCGCACCGGCCCCGGCGACGGCTCCCCGCCCCGCCACCGGGCGCTGCTGGCCGCGGCCGTGGAACGCACCGCCGCCGCCGGCCGGCTGTCCGTGCCGGAGGCCGCCGCCCGCTGGTTCGCCCGCTACCTGGACGTGCTGGCGGTGCCGCTGATCCGGCTCCAGGCCCGCTACGGCATCGCCCTGGAGCCGCACCACCAGAACACCCTGGTCGGCCTGGACCCGGCGGACGGCACGCCGTGCGCCGCCTGGTACCGGGACAGCCAGGGCTACTATCTGGCCGCCTCCCGCGCCGCCGGGCTGGAGCGCCTGCTGCCGGGTGCCGCCGACGGCGTGGAGCTGGTCTTCGAGGACGCCTTCGTGGACGAGCGGGTGGCCTACTACCTGGGCATCAACAATCTGCTCGGCATGATCGGCGCCTTCGGCGCGCTGGGCCTGGCCGAGGAGAGCGCGCTGCTGGCCGTGGCGCGCCGCGCGCTGGGCCGGCTGCGCGCCGCCGAGCCCGGCGCCAAGGGCCTGCTGGACCTGCTGCTCGACGCGCCCGTGCTGCGCTGCAAGGGCAACTACCTCACCTGCGTGGACGGACTCGACGAGCTGGTCGGCGATGTGCACACCCAGTCCGTCTACGTCGACCTGCCCAACCCGCTCGCCGCCCGCTGAACGTCCCGAACCGCCACCCATCCCCACCGCGGAGGCCCCACCTTGACCGCAAACCCCGCCCGCACCGCCGCGCCGGACGACGGTTACGACCTGATCGGCGTCGGCATCGGCCCGTTCAACCTCTCGCTGGCGGCCCTCGCCGACGGCGTGCCCGGGCTGCGCACCCTGTTCCTGGACGCCAGGCCGGCCTTCTCCTGGCACCCCGGCCTGCTGATGGAGGGCACCGTGCTCCAGGTCCCCTTCCTGGCCGACCTGGCCACCATGGCCGATCCGACCAGCCCCTGGACGTTCCTCAACTACCTGCGCGCCCACGGCCGCCTCTTCCCGTTCTTCTTCGCCGAGCGCTTCCACATCCCGCGCCGCGAGTACGACCACTACTGCCGCTGGGTGGCGGAGAGCCTGCCGTCCTGCCGCTTCGACGCCCGGGTGACCGCCGTGGAATGGGACGAGCGGCAGGCCGTCTTCGCCGTCACGCACCGCAACGCGGCAGGGGCCACCGAGCGGGTGACAGCCCGTCAGGTGGTGCTGGGGGTGGGCACCGAACCGGTGGTGCCGGAGCCGCTGCGCGCGCTGCTGGCCGACCCGGCACACCGCGGCCGGGTGCTGCACAGCGCCGACTTCCGCACCCACCGCGAGGAACTCGCCTCCGCCGCCGACGTCACGGTGATCGGCGCCGGGCAGTCCGGCGCCGAGGTACTGCTCGACCTGCTGCGCCGCCAGGACGGCGACGGCCGCGGCGGGCCGTACGTGCGCTGGCTGGCCCGCACCCCGGCGTTCGCGCCCATGGAGTACTCGAAGATCGGGCTGGAGCACTTCACCCCCGACTACATCCGCTACTTCCGCTCGCTCCCCGAGACCCGGCGCGAGGAACTGGTGCGCAGCCAGTGGCAGCTCTACAAGGGCGTCAGCGGGGACACGCTGGGGGAGATCCACGACGAGCTGTACGAGCGGACCATCGGCGGCGGACGGCCCCGGGCCGGTCTGCACCCGGGGACGGAGCTGACCGACGTCCGGCCGGAGGGCGGGGGCTATCTGCTGCGCTGCCGCAATGTGGACCAGGGCGGCGAGTTCACGCTGCGCACGGAAGCGGTCGTGGCGGCCACCGGCTATGCGGCGCGGCGGCCGGACTGCCTGGAGCCGCTGGCCGGCCTGGTCGACTGGGACGCCAAGGGCCGCTACCGGGTGGACGGCGGCTACCGGGTCGCCCTGGACCCGCGGGTGACCGGCGCGCTCTACGTGCAGAACGCCGAGATGCACACGCACGGCGTGGGCGCCCCCGATCTGACGCTCGGCGCCTGGCGGGCCGCCACCATTCTCAACGCGGTGGCCGGCCGGGACGTGGTGCCGGTGCCGGACCGGGCCTCCTGGACCACCTTCGGCGTGCCCGCCGCCGCCCCGGCGGGCGGCATCGCGGTTCCCGCGCCGGCCCGCCCGGCGGACCCGGTGGGCAGCCGCACATGAGCACGGCGGCAGGAGACCCGGGAACATCCGGCATATCCGGGGCGTCCGGCCCGCGGGACCGGGGCGTGGACGGGGCGCGCGGCATCCGCGGGGTGCTCATCGCCGTCATCGGCCTGTACCTGGTCGCGGAGACCGCGCTCACGCCGTTCCTGCCGCAGCTGTTCGAGCGGCTCTACGGCATCCGCGACCCCGGGGCCACCGGGCTGTATCTGTGGGTGTGCCGGATCGTCGGGCTGGCGGCGCTGCCGCTGTGGGGGCTGGCGGCGCGCCGCTGGGCCCCGCACCGGCTGGTGCTGACCGGGCTGTGCGCGGCCTCGGTGTGCGATCTGCTGCTGGGGCTGGCACCGGACTACGCCTGGTTCACCGGGCTGTCCGCGGCCTGTGTGGCCACCAACGCCGCGCTGCTGCTGGCGTATCCGGCGCTGATCGGCGAGTACACCCGCAGGGCGGAGGAGGGCACCGACCCGGACCATGCCCGGCTGGCCGGGATCTGCGCGATCGTGGTGATGTTCCATGTGGCGTCGGTGGCCGCCACGCTGGTGGGCGCCGGGGTTCTGGCGCTGCCCCAGCCACGGCTGGGCATCTCGGCCTTCGCCCTGCTGGACGTGGCGCTGGCGGTGCTGGTCCACCGGATGCTGCGCCGTCTGCCGCTGCGGCCCGCGCCCGTGGCGCGCGCGGACTCCCCGGAGCCGCCGCCGTCGAGCGCCCGGGGTGCCGGTGCGGGTCCGGTGGCACGGCTGCGGCGTGCCGTGCGCCGCAGCTCCGCCGGTGCCCCGTCTCCCGGCGGCCGGAAGCGGTGGCGCGGCCGGGCCGTGCTGCTGGCCCAGGCCGCGCTGATCGGGGTCGCCTTCGATTTCGCGGTGACCGTCTCCCGGCCGTTCTTCACCGAGCTGGCGCTGGACCTGGGCAGCGGCGAGGCGGGCGCGGCCGTGCTGTTCTTCCTGCCGAGTGTGGCCGCGCTGCTGGTGCTGCCGTTCGCCCGCCGCTGCCAGGACCGGCTCGGGCCGCGGCTGCTGCCCACCGCGCTGGGCGTGGCCGCGGCGGGTTTCCTGTGGCAGTGGGCGGCCGGGGACGTGGTGTCCATGGCCGGCGGCCGGATACTGTTCGGCGCCGCGCTGGGCCTGGGCCAGGTCGCCGTCGAGCTGCGGGCGTTCCGGGCCACCGGCACGGAGGGGCCCGCCTTCACCGCGGTGGAGACCGTCCGCTCGGCGGGCCTGATCGCCGCCCCGCTGGCGGCGGCCGCCGCCGTGTCCGCCGAGCCGGCGCTGCCGCTGGCCGTGGCGGCCGGTGCCCTGCTGGTCGCCGCGCTGGTCTCGGTGGCCCCCTCCCCCGCC
>NZ_WTLH01000246.1 GCF_011421595.1 Streptomyces sp. YIM 98790
CCTGCCGCAGGTCCCGGTCCGTGCCGCCGCGCGACGCCCGGCGGGCCCGCCCGCCGCAGCCGTCGCACCCGCCGCACGGGTACCGGGCCCCGGGGTCCCGCACCGGCGCCCGCGGAAGCCGCGCGCGGGTGAGAGGCTGGAGAGGAGACGGTGAGTTTCGCCGTGCCACCGGCCCCGGCCCGCCCGGCGGCGTTATTGTCGGGCGGGGGCCGGACCGGGGCTGACGGGGAAGCACGGCCGCGACGACCGCAGTTGTGACGAGGAGGCCATGCCGAGCAGGATGACCCAGGGAGTCCGCCGGCCGTGGCCTTCTCGCATGCGCACGAGGAGAAACCCATGAATCACGGTGCCACCGCCGCCACGACAGCCGGCGAACCGGTCCGTCCCCGGCGCTTTCTGCTGAAGCTCTCGGGCGAGGCGTTCGCCGGCAACGGCGGGCTCGGGGTCGATCCGGACGTCGTCCACTCCATGGCCCGGGAGATCGGCGCCGTGGTACGGGACGGCGCCCAGATCGCCGTGGTGATCGGCGGCGGCAACTTCTTCCGCGGCGCCGAACTCCAGCAGCGCGGCATGGACCGGGCCCGCTCCGACTACATGGGCATGCTCGGCACGGTGATGAACTGCCTGGCGCTCCAGGACTTCCTGGAGAAGGAGGGCATCCCCAGCCGGGTGCAGACCGCCATCACCATGGGCCAGGTCGCCGAGCCGTACATCCCGCTGCGCGCCGTGCGCCACCTGGAGAAGGGCCGCGTGGTCATCTTCGGCGCCGGCATGGGAATGCCGTACTTCTCCACCGACACCACCGCCGCCCAGCGGGCGCTGGAGATCCACGCCGAGGCACTGCTGATGGGCAAGAACGGCGTGGACGGGGTCTACGACTCGGACCCGCGGAAGAACCCGGACGCGGTCCGCTACGACGCCCTCGACTACAGCGAGGTCATCACCCGCGACCTCAAGGTCGCCGACTCCACGGCGATCACCCTGTGCCGGGACAACAGTCTCCCGATCCTCGTGTTCGAGCTGCTCGCCGAGGGCAATATCGCCCGCGCGGTCAATGGTGAGAAGATCGGCACACTCGTGAACAGCCAGGGCCGGCGGGCCTGAGGCCCGGCCGCCGCCGTCTTTCCGTCCCACCGACCGGAAACCCGAAGCACCCAGGAGCACATGGTGATCGAAGAAGCTCTCCTCGAGGCCGAGGAGAAGATGGAGAAGGCCGTCGTGGTCGTCAAGGAGGACCTCGCCGCCATCCGTACCGGGCGTGCGCACCCGGCGATGTTCAACAAGATCATGGCCGAGTACTACGGCACCATGACGCCGATCAACCAGCTGGCGTCCTTCTCGGTGCCGGAGGCCCGGATGGCCGTGGTGACGCCCTTCGACAAGAGCGCGCTGCGCAACATCGAACAGGCCATCCGCGATTCGGATCTCGGCGTCAACCCGACCAATGACGGCCACATCATCCGGGTGACCTTCCCCGAGCTGACCGAGGAGCGGCGCCGGGAGTACATCAAGGTGGCCCGGTCCAAGGGCGAGGACGCCAAGATCTCCATCCGGGGTGTGCGGCGCAAGGCCAAGGACCAGATCGACAAGGCGGTCAAGGACGGCGAGGTCGGCGAGGACGAGGGCCGGCGCGCCGAGAAGGAGCTGGACGACACCACCGCCAAGTTCGTCGCCCAGGTCGACGAGCTGCTGAAGCACAAGGAAGCCGAACTGCTCGAGGTCTGAGCGGGGACGCCCGCCGGCGTGCCGACCGAACCGGAAATGGAACAGGTGTGTTGAACGAGTCAGCCGAGGGCCGCAGGGCGGGCGAACCGGCCTCCCGATCATCGGCGGGTCCCCCCCGATATCCACGGCAACCGGCGCAGACTCGGCATGTGTCCAATGGGTCCGAGATGTCCGGCCCGCCGGAGGGAGGCGGCGACGGCGCCGCGGGCGGCGGGAGCGGTCCGGACGGCCGGCCGCCGGAGCAGCCGCGCAAGAAGTCGGCGGGACGCGATCTGCGGGCCGCGGTGGGCGTGGGCCTGGCCCTGGGCGCCCTGGTCGTGCTCGCGCTCTTCGTCCACAAGCCCGCCTTCACCGGGGTGATAGCGCTCGCCGTGGTGATCGGCCTGTGGGAGCTGTCCGCCCGCCTCACCGAGCGCAAGGACATCCGGGTGCCGCTGGTGCCGCTGGCGGTGGGCGGCGCCGCCATGGTGGTGGCCGGCTACCTGCAAGGGGCGGCGGGCGCCTGGGCCGGGCTGGCCCTCACCGGCCTGGCGGTCCTGGTCTGGCGGATGGCCCGGCCGCCCGCCGGTTATCTGCGCGATGTGACCGCCGGTGTCTTCGCCGCCTTCTACGTCCCCTTCCTGGCGACCTTCGTGGCCCTGATGCTGGCCGCGGACGACGGCTCCTGGCGGGTGCTCACCTTCCTCGTCCTGACCATCGTCAGTGACACCGGCGCCTACGCGGTGGGCTGGCGCTTCGGGCGGCGCAAACTGGCACCCCGGATCAGCCCCGGCAAGACCCGTGAGGGGCTGGCCGGAGCGGTGGTCTTCGCCATGCTGGCCGGCGCGTTGTGCCTGCACTTCCTGATCGACGACGCGGTGTGGTGGCAGGGCCTGCTGATGGGCCTGGCGGTGGCGGTCAGCGCCACTCTGGGAGACCTGGGCGAGTCCATGATCAAACGTGATCTGGGCATCAAGGACATGGGCACCCTGCTGCCGGGCCACGGCGGCATCATGGACCGGCTGGACTCCCTGCTGCCCACCGCCCCGGTCTGCTGGGCTCTCTTCCTGCTCTTCGTCGGCTCTCACTGATCGTTTTCCCCCGGCCGCGCGGTGAACCGCGGTGATAGAACGGCATGCGACCGAGTCGTCGGCGATGCGCCGAGCATGTGACGGGGGAACGATGAACCAGGCCACGCCATTCGGGATGCCCGGCTCCGGGGACGGCCGGCCGCCGCGGCCGGGGCAGCCCGGCTCGCCGGCGGGGGCAGGGGGATGGCCGCCCGCGCCGGCGGGCGGTCCCCAGGGACCACCGCACGGGCAGGGGTTCCCGGCCCAGGCGCACCCGGGCCACTCCGGTCAGCCCGGTCAGCCCGGTCAGCCGGGACCGTATCCGTATCCGCAGCCGCAGCCGTATCCGCATGCGCACCGGCCCGGGGGTCCGGCGCCTGGCAGGAGCGGCGGGCGTGCGGCGGCCGTCGCCGTGGTCACCGTGCTGTTCCTGCTGTCGGCCGGATTCGGCGGCTGGTGGTTCCTGTTCCGGGACGGCGGCGGGGGAGTGGAGTCGCTGACCACGTACCAGGAGTGGGCCGCGGCCGCCGGGGAGCTCGGCACGGCCGAGCCCGTGGTGCAGGTCGTCCAGCCGGACGCCCCCGAAGGGGCGCACGAGGTGAGCACCCAGGGGCACTGGTTCACCGACACCCATTTCGTCCGCCGCACCCTCGGCGGGGTGACCGCGTACGACCTGTCCACCGGCGAGGCGTCCTGGGAGTACCGGCTCCCGGGCAGTCCGCTGAGCAGCTGCCCGGCCTCGCTGGAGCAGGCCGGCGGCCGGGTGGTGCTGCTCAGCGGGGAACCGGACGAGAACGGCGGCTCCAGCGTGTGCCGCACCGTGACCCTGCTGGACATCGGCACCGGGGAGCAGGTGTGGAGCGTCGACGTCCCCGGCCTGGCCCACCACGAGGACGTCTTCCCGGGATCGCACGACATCCCGGTGATCTTCGGGGACCGGGTGATGGTCAGCTCCGCGGCGGGCGGGCACATCCTGTCCCTGGAGACCGGCGAGCCGGTCATCGAGGGGGAGCCGGTCCGGGAGTGCTTCGCCTACCGGTACGCGGTCTTCGGCGACACCCTGCTCCAGCGGCTCACCTGCGGCCAGAGCGGCGGCGGCGGCCTGGGCAAGGGCGGTGCGCTGGTCGCCTGGGGCCAGAACGACGAGGAGCTCTGGTCCTGGCCGCTGCCGGCCGACGAGGCCCGCGTCGACGGGGTGATCTCGCTGGAGCCGCTGGTGGCGGAGATCACGGTCGGCAACCGGTCCCAGGTCTGGCACATCGATCCGGCCACCGGGGAGCACACGGTGGTGCTGGCGGACTACGACGAGACCCGCGGATTCCCCTGCGTGCCGGGCGGGCTGCGGAACTGCCCGCGCGCGCTGGTCGCGGACGGCCTGCTGGTCATGCAGGCCGAGCTGCCGCACATCAACCCCGGCGATTCCGGGCACGAGGGCGGCCACGGCCATCCCAACTACCAGAACCAGCTGGTGGCCCTGGACCTGGCCGACGGCAGCGAGGTGTGGCGCACCGAGCGGGTGCAGAACCGCAAGCTGGGCCTGGTGACCGTCGACGACGGCCGGATCATCGCCTACCAGGAGCCGAAGCGGATCGGGACCAAGGGCGACGGCGTGCCGGCCATGGTCGTCGCGGTGGACCCGTCCTCGGGCGCGGTCACCCCGGTGATGGCGATGGGGCCGGAGACCTACCGGCCGCCGCTGCAGGCCCTGAGCGAGCACAGCTACTTCGGGAAGGTCACCAATACCCGTCCGGCCTGGGACAACGGCCGTTTCGCCATGATGCAGACCTCGCTGATGCGGCAGAACGACGGGGTCCTGGAGACCCTGGTGTTCACCCGGCCCTGAGCCGCCGGCACCGGACCGCCGCCGCGCCCGGCGGCGGGACCGGGCACCGGCCGGGGTCTGCGACACTGGAACGGTTATGCCCAAGCCCGGAGAACTCATCTTTGCCGCGCCGCGTGGTGCCGCCATGCCGCCGCGCCACCTCGCCGACCTCACCCCCGCCGAGCGCCGGGAGGCCGTCGCCGGACTGGGCGAGAAGCCGTTCCGTGCCCGTCAGCTCTCCCAGCACTACTTCGCCCGCCTCACCGACGACCCGGCGCAGTGGACGGACATCCCGGCCGCGGCCCGGCAGCGGCTGGCGGACGAACTGCTGCCCTCGCTGATGACCGAGGTGCGCCACCTCGCCTGCGACGACGGCGCCACCCGCAAGACCCTGTGGAGGCTGCACGACGGCACCCTGGTGGAGTCGGTGCTGATGCGCTACCCGGACCGGGTCACCATGTGCATCTCCTCGCAGGCCGGCTGCGGCATGAACTGCCCGTTCTGCGCCACCGGCCAGGCCGGCCTGGACCGCAACCTGTCCACGGCCGAGATCGTGCACCAGATCGTGGCCGGCATGCGCGCGCTGCGCGACGGCGAGATCCCCGGCGGCCCGGCCCGGCTGTCCAACATCGTCTTCATGGGCATGGGGGAGCCGCTGGCCAACTACAGGCGGGTGCTGGGCGCGATCCGCCGGCTGACCGATCCGGCGCCGGACGGTCTGGGGCTGTCGCAGCGCGGCATCACCGTCTCCACGGTGGGGCTGGTGCCGGCGATCCGGAAGCTCACCGACGAAGGGCTGAAGTGCCGGCTGGCGGTCTCGCTGCACGCCCCGGACGACGAACTGCGCGACACCCTGGTGCCGGTGAACACCCGCTGGAAGGTGCGCGAGGTGCTGGACGCGGCCTGGGACTACGCGGAGACCTCCGGCCGGCGGGTCTCGGTGGAGTACGCGCTGATCCGGGACATCAACGACCAGGCGTGGCGGGCCGATCTGCTGGGCCGGCTGCTCAAGGGGCGCCGGGCGCACGTGAATCTGATCCCGCTGAACCCGACGCCCGGCTCCCGGTGGACCGCCTCCCGGCCACAGGACGAGCGGGCCTTCGTGGCCGCGCTGGAGGTGCACGGCGTGCCGGTGACCGTCCGCGACACCCGGGGCCAGGAGATCGACGGCGCGTGCGGGCAGCTCGCCGCGACGGAGCGCTGACGGCGGGGACGCGCCGCTCGCCGCCCCTGGGGCGTCGCCGTCCGGGCGGAGCGGGCGACCGGCGGGCGGCAGCGGGACCGGGTGCGTGGCCGCGCAGGGCGTGGGCTATGGTGGCGGTCGAACACGTGCGTTCGGTACACGCACATCCGGCAGGGGAGCGCGCGCAGCGCTGAGAGTGCGGCGGACACGGCCGCAGACCCTTCGAACCTCGCCCGATACGGTCCGGCCGGCGGGTAGGGAGCTCGGACCCTCTCATGCTGCTCGCGGTGCCGCTCCCCGCAGATCCACGAAAGCGGCACGATGAAGCGCACGGCCACCCCCGTTCTCGCGGCGGCGACGGCACTCGGTCTCGCGGTGCTCGCCGGCTGCGGCGGCTCCGGCGACTCCGGCACGGAAGGCTCCGGCTCCTCCGGCTCCGGTGCCTCCGAGCCGCCGCCCACCACGGTCACCCTGGTCACCCACGACTCCTTCGCCGTCTCGGACGAGGTGCTCGGGCAGTTCACCGCCGACACCGGCTTCGAGGTGGAGATCCTGCGCGGCGGCGACGCCGGGGTGATGGTCAACCAGGCGGTGCTGACGGCCGGCAACCCGCAGGGCGACGTGCTGTTCGGCGTGGACAACACGCTGCTCTCCCGGGCGCTGGAGGGCAAGGTGTTCCAGCCCCACGAGGCCGCCGGACTGGACCGGGTCCCCGAGGAGCTGCGCCCGGCCGGGGAAGCCGGCGGTGAGGGCACGGTGATCCCGGTGGACACCGGCGACATCTGCGTCAACTACGACCGCGCCTGGTTCGACGAGCAGGGCGTGGAGCCGCCGCGGACGCTGGACGACCTGACCGCGCCGGAGTACCGGGACCTGCTGGTGGTGGAGAATCCGGCCACCTCCTCGCCCGGTCTCGGCTTCCTGCTGGGCACCGTCGCCGCCTACGGCGAGGAGGGCTGGCAGGACTACTGGCAGCGGCTCGCCGGCAACGGCGTCGAGGTGGTGGACGGCTGGGAGCAGGCGTACTACGACCGCTTCTCCGGCTCCGGCGGCGGCAGCGGGGGCGGCGACCGCCCGCTGGTGGTCAGCTACGCCACCAGCCCGCCCGCCGAGGTGGTCTACGGCTCCGACCCCGAGCCCGGCCAGGCCCCCACCGGCGTCTCCACCGGCACCTGCTTCCGCCAGGTCGAGTACGCCGGTCTGCTGGACGGCGCGGCCAACCCGGAGGGCGGCAGGGCGCTGCTGGACTTCCTGCTGGGCGAGGAGTTCCAGGCCGATGTGCCGCTCCAGATGTTCGTGCACCCGGTGCGCGAGGGCGTGCCGCTGCCGGAGGTCTTCACCGCCTACGGGGTGGAGATCGCCGACCCGTACACCATGGACCCGCAGGCCATCACCGACGGCCGGGAGCGGTGGGTGACCGAGTGGACCGACCTGGTCCTGCGGTGACCGGGTGAGCATGCGCCCGGCGCGTACGCCCGGCATGCCGAGCACACTGCCGGGGAGCCCGCCCGCCGGTCCGCCGCCGGCCGGCACCTCCCCGGCACGGGCGCCGGGCCCGCCGCTGCGG
>NZ_WTLH01000247.1 GCF_011421595.1 Streptomyces sp. YIM 98790
ACCCGGCTCCCCGAACGGATCGGCCACGAACCGCTCCGCGGTCAGACCACCCCGCCCGTGATAACCCCGCGCAATCGCACCACCCACATACAACTCACCGACCACACCCACCGGCACCGGCTCCAGACCCGGACCCAGCACATACGCCCGCATGTTCCCCAACGGCATACCGATCGGCGTCCCCGCGGAAACGGACGGCCCTTCCTGACCGCCGTGACCGCCCTGCTCACCGGCGGTGAAGGTGGTGGCGTAGAAGCTCTCCGTCTGGCCGTAGGCATTGACCACCCGGGCCCCGGGAATGGCCTGCCGCACCCGCTCCACCAGCGCCCGCGGCAACGCCTCCCCCGCGAACACCACCGCATCCGCCGCGATCCTCCCCGGCACCTGATCCAGCAGCTCCGCGAACACCGAGGGAACCGTGCTGATCACACCACCCGACCAGCCACCCCGCTCCCCGATCACCAGAACATCCCGGGCCACCTCCACCGTGCCGCCCACCGACAACGTGGTGAAGATCTCGAACACCGACACATCGAAATTCACCGACGTGCCCGCCAGCATCCGCGTCCCGGCACCCACCCCCACAGCCCCGACAAGCTGCGTCACCCCATTGACCACCCCGCCATGGGTCAGCGCCACACCCTTGGGCACCCCCGTCGACCCCGAGGTGTACATCACATACGCCACCTGACCCGGCAGCACCACGGGCAACGGCTCACCCACGGAACCGCCATCCACCGTCAGATCCAGCTCATCCAGGCACAGCCGTGGTGTCCCGTCGGCGGGCAGCGTGCCGGAGATCTCGCGGTCGGTCAGCAGCAGCGCCGGGCCCGCGTCGGCCACGATGTGATCCAGCCGCCCGCTGGGATACCGCGGATCGATCGGCAGATACGCCGCACCCGCCTTCAGCACCCCCAGCAGCGCCACCACCAGATCCGCCGACCGCGGCAGAGCCACCCCCACCACCGACTCCGCGACCACACCCCGCTCACGCAGCAACCGCGCCAGCCGCCCCGCACGCGCATCCAGCTCCGCATACGTCAGCGACTCCCCACCGCACACCACCGCCACCGCATCCGGCGTCAGCCCCGCCTGCCGCTCCACCAGACCCGCCACCGACACCGACGGCACCGCCACCGCCGTGTCATTGAACCCCCGCACCACCAGCTCACGCTCGGCCGGCTCGGTGAGCCGGACGGCGGAGACCGGGCGGGACGGCTCGCTCACCAGCTGCTCCACCACCCGCACATAGCGGGCGGCGAGGGCCTCGGCGGTGCTCCGGTCGAACAGGTCGGTGGCGAACTCCAGAAGGCCCACCACGCCCATGCCCGGCAGGTCGGCCATGTTGAAGAACAGGTCGAACTTGGCGCTGCGGGTCCGGACCCGTTCGATGTCCACCCGCACCCCGGGCAGGGTGAAGTCCCGCCGGGCGAAGTTCTGCCAGGCGAACATCACCTGGAACAGCGGCGAGTAGGCCGTCGAGCGCTCCGGGTTGAGCACCTCCACCAGCCGCTCGAACGGCACGTCCTGGTTGTCGTAGGCGGCCAGGGCCTTGCCCTTGACCCGCTCCAGCAGCTCCTCGAAGGACGGGCAGCCCGACAGGTCCGCGCGCAGCACCCAGGTGTTGACGAAGAAGCCCACCAGGTCGGCGAGCGCCTCGTCGGTGCGGTTGGCGATCGGGGAGCCGATGGTCAGGTCGTCCCCGCCGCCGAGTCCGTGCAGCAGCACGGCCAGCGCGGACTGGAGCACCATCGACACCGTGGCCCCGCGTTCCCGGGCCAGGTCGGCGACGGCGGCGGCCACCTCCGGCGGCAGGGCGAACTCCACCGCGTCGCCGCGGTGGCTGGCGACCGGGGGGCGCGGCCGGTCGGCCGGCAGCGGCAGCGGCTGCGGCACCCCCGCCAGCTCCTCACGCCAGTAGCGGACCTGCCCGGCCAGCACGCTCTCCGGATCGTCCTCCTCGCCCAGCACCTCCCGCTGCCACATCGTGTAGTCCACGTACTGCACCGGAAGCTCCGGCCAGTCCGGCGCCTCACCGCGCAGCCGCGCCCCGTAGGCCGCCGCCAGATCCCGCGCCAGCGGCGCCATGGAGGAACCGTCGCTCGCGATGTGGTGGATCAGCAGCACCAGCACGTGTTCCCGCTCGGCCAGGCGCAGCAGGGTGGCCCGCACCGGGATCTCCGCGGCGAGGTCGAACCGGTGCCCGGCGCAGTCGGCGAGGGCGTCGGCCAGGCCCTCCGGCGCCACCGGGACCACCGGGATGGCGACGGTGACCGCCTCGGGCGGCAGCACCCGCTGGGCGGGCACGCCCTCGGCGTTCACGGGGAACACGGTGCGCAGGCTCTCGTGCCGGGTCACCACGTCGCGCACCGCGGCTTCCAGCGCGGCGGTGTCCAGGTCACCGGTCAGCCGCAGCGGGAACGGCACGTTGTAGGTCTCGGAGGGGCCCTCGAACCGGTCGATGAACCACAGCCGGGTCTGGGCGAAGGACAGCGGCGCGGGGTCGGGCCGCTGCCCGGCCCGGCGCAGCGGGGGCCGGACCCGGGTGCCGGTGGCGAGCCGTTCGGCGAGTTCGGCGACGGTGGGCGCCTCGAAGACCGCCCGCACCGGCACCTCGATGCCGAGCGCCGAGCGGATGCGGCTCACCAGCCTGGTGGCCAGCAGGGAGTGGCCGCCCAGGTCGAAGAAGTTGTCGTCGATGCCGACCCGGTCCAGGCCCAGGCCCTCGGCGAACAGGCCGCACAGCAGTTCCTCGCGCGGGGTGCGCGGGTCCCGTCCGCCGGCCGCCCCGGCGAAGTCGGGGGCCGGCAGCGCGGCCCGGTCCAGCTTGCCGTTCGGGGTGAGCGGCACCTCGGCGATGGCCACCACCGTGGCCGGCACCAGGTGTTCCGGCAGCCGGTCCTTCAGGTGGCCGCGCACCTCGCCGACCAGTGCGCCGATCCGGCTCGCGGCGGCGGGGTCGTTGGCCAGCGGCCGCCCGTCCCGGCCGGCGGGCAGGAAACCGCCGGTGATCACCCGGCCGGTGACCGGCCCGGCCGGGAACAGCACCGCGTCGAAGCACTCGGGTGCCCCGGCCGACCAGGTGAGCAGCGCTCCCCAGCCGTGCCCGGCCGCCCAGTCGTCCAGCTCCTGCGGGTCGAGCGCGGGGCCGCCGGCGGCCGTGGCCGGGGCGGGGATCACCGAGGCCGCGACCGCGGCCTCCGCCTCACCGGCCAGGCGGGCGTTGGGAATCCGGGTCACCCGCACCGGGCCGTCCTGCCGGGTCCGGCACAGCTCCTCCAGCGCGGCCAGGCCGTCCACCTGGCGGCCCCAGCGCAGGGCGGGGACGCCGTCCACCGGGAGCGGGTCCACCGGCGCCTTGTGCAGCAGCACCTCGTAGCGGTGCCGGGTCAGCTCGTTGTGCGGCCGGCCGGGCTTGAGCCGGATGTCCGCCCCGGCGGCGCCGTGCCGTTCCGCCCAGCGGGTGAACCACTCGGGGTCGAGGACGAGTTCCTTCTCCATCAGCACGTCGCGGGCCACCGCTGCGCGGGTGGCGGCGGGGGACGCCTCGGGGTGCCGGGCCCGCCGCACCCCGGCCCGGAACAGCCGCAGGGAGTCCGCGTTGCGCACGTCACCGACGAGTATCCGGCCGCCCGGCACCAGCAGGTCCATGGCCCGGGCCAGCACCCGGTCCAGGTATGCGGCGTCCGGGAAGTACTGCACCACCGAGTTCAGCACCACGATGTCGAAGTGCTCCCGCGGCAGGCCGGCCATGTCGTCCGCGGGCTGGTGGCGCAGGTGCACGCGCTCGCCGAACCCGGCCCGCTCCGCCTGCTCGCTGAGCCGGCCGAGCACCGCGGCCGAGATGTCGGTGCCCCAGTACTCGTCCACGTCCTGGACGATCCGGGCCATCAGCAGACCGGTGCCCACACCGATCTCCAGCACCCGGCGCGGGGACCAGCAGGTGATCCGCTCCACCGCCGCGTCCCGCCACACCCCCATCTCGGGCAGCGGGATCGGCTCCCCGGTGTAGCTGGAGTTCCAGCCGGAGAAGTCCTCGCCCCACCGGGCTCCGGGGGCCGCGTAGAGCTGCTGGTAGACCTGCTCCCACTCGTTCACCTGCTGCCCGGCGTCGACGGCGGCCGGGTCCTGCGGGCCGGGCACCACGTAGCCGAGCAGGCGCCGCTCGCCGGTCTCGTCCTGGTGCCAGGTGACCACGGCCTGCGCCACGCCGGGGTGGGAGACCAGGGCGGCCTCCACCTCACCGGTCTCGATGCGGAAGCCGCGGATCTTGACCTGGCCGTCCGTCCGGCCCCGGAACGACAGGGTGCCGTCCGCGGAGCGGACCACGATGTCCCCGGTGCGGTACATCCGCTCGCCCGGCTCGCCGAACGGGTCGGGCAGGAAGCGTTCCGCGGTCAGCGCGGGCCGGTTGTGGTAGCCGCGGGCGAGCCCGGCGCCGGCGATGTACAGCTCGCCGGGGGCGCCGACGGGCACCGGCCGCAGCGCCGCGTCCAGCACGTGGACCCGCATGTTGTCCATGGGCCGCCCGATGGGCACCGGCTCGCCGACCTCCTCGGCGGTGCGCATCGGGTGGCAGGTGGCGAACGTGGTGGTCTCGGTCGGGCCGTAGCCGTCGACCAGGGTGAGGCCGGGGCAGGCGGCCAGCACCCGGCGGGCCGCGGCCGGGGAGACCACGTCGCCGCCGGTCCACAGTTCCCGCACGCCGGTGAACGCCTCCGGGTGCTCGTCGGCGATCACCTTGAACAGCCCGGCGGTGAGCCACAGCGCGGTGACCCGCTGCTCGGTGAGCACGGCGGCCAGGGAGCGGGCGTCCAGCCGGCCCGGCGGGGCCACCACCACCCGGCCGCCGCCCAGCAGCGGGGTCCACAGCTCGTAGGTGGCGGCGTCGAACGCCTGCGGCGAGTGCAGCAGCACCCGCTCGTGGGCGCCGTTGCGGTACCGCTGGTCGAGGGCGAGCCCGACCACGGACCGGTGGGTGATGCCGACGCCCTTGGGCACACCGGTGGAGCCGGAGGTGTACATCACGTAGGCGAGCTGGTCGCCGCGGTCCGGCACGTCCGGTGCGGCGGCCGGTGCCGCGGCCACCGCGGCGGCCGTCTCCGGGTCGTCCAGCACCACCTGCGGGCAGTCGGCGGCGGGCAGCCCGGCGGCGATCTCCGCGACCGTCAGCAGCGCCGCGGGGCGGGCGTCGGCGAGCATGAACTCGATGCGTCCGGCCGGGTAGCCGGGGTCGACCGGCAGGTAGGCGCCGCCCGCCTTGAGCACCGCGAGCAGGGCGACCAGCAGTTCCGGGGAGCGCGGCAGCGCCAGGGCCACCACCGATTCGCGGCCCACGCCGCGCGCGGCCAGGAGCTGTGCCAGCCGGTTCGCCCGGTCGTCGAGCTCCCGGTAGGTGAGCGTCTGCTCCCCGCACACCACGGCCACCGCGTCCGGGGTGGCCCCGGCCTGCTCGCCGAACAGCCCGTGGACCGTCCGGTCCGGCACCGGGAAGGCGGTGTCGTTGAACTCCCGGAGCAGCCGGGTGCGCTCCTGCGGCTCCAGCAGGTCCAGCGCGCCCAGCGGGGTGTCCGGGTCGGTGACGAGCCGGTGCAGGAGGCGGGCGAAGCGGCCGGCGATGCCCTCGGCCGCCGCCCGGTCGAACAGGTGGTGCTGGTACTGGAGGCCGACCCGCAGGTGCGGCTCGGCGAAGGCCATCACGACCATCGGGTAGTGCGCGCCGCTGAGCGGGCTGATGCCGGTGACCTCGATACCGGCGGCGGCGTTGGCCTCGGTGAGGGCGACGCTGTCGATCGGGTAGGACTCGAAGCCGACCAGGGTGTCGAACAGCACGTTGAGCCCGGTGGCCCGGTGGATGTCGAGCAGGCCGTGGTGGTGGTGGTCCAGCAGCGCGCTCTGCCGCTGCTGGAGGCCGGTCAGCAGCTCCCGCAGGGTCTGCCGGGGGGCGCAGTCCACCCGCACCGGCAGGGTGTTGATGAACAGGCCGACCATGGAGTCCACGCCGGGCACCTCGGGCGGGCGGCCGGAGACGGTGGCGCCGAAGACCACGTCCTGCTTGCCGGTCAGGGTGGCGAGCAGCACCGCCCAGGCACCCTGCACCAGGGTGTTCAGGGTCAGGCCCAGTTCGGCGGCGCNTGGCGAGCAGCACCGCCCAGGCACCCTGCACCAGGGTGTTCAGGGTCAGGCCCAGTTCGGCGGCGCGCCGCGACAGCTCGCGGGCCTCGGTGGCGGACAGCGGGACGTCGACCTGGCCGATGCCCTCCGGGTCGGCGCCGGACACGGCGTCCGGCACCAGCAGGGTGGGTTCGGACACCCCGGCCAGTTCCTCGGCCCAGGCACGGGCCGCCGCCTCGCGGTCGCGCTCCGCGAGCCAGTGGAGGAAGTCGCGGTAGCCGCGCACCCGGGGCAGTGCCGCGGTGTCCCCGGCCGAGCCGTACAGGCGCAGCAGGTCGCGCATGAGCAGCGGCACCGACCAGCCGTCGAACAGGACGTGGTGGGCGGTGAACACCAGCTCCCACCGGTCGGCGGCCATGCGGACAAGGGACATCCGCACCAGCGGCGGGGTGGCCGGGTCGAAGTGGGTGGTGTGGTCCTCGGCGAGGAACCGCTTGANCAGCGGCACCGACCAGCCGTCGAACAGGACGTGGTGGGCGGTGAACACCAGCTCCCACCGGTCGGCGGCCATGCGGACAAGGGACATCCGCACCAGCGGCGGGGTGGCCGGGTCGAAGTGGGTGGTGTGGTCCTCGGCGAGGAACCGCTTGAACTCCGCCTCGCGCTCCGGCTCCGGCAGGCCGCTCAGGTCCCGCTCCTGCCAGGGCAGTGCGGCGTGGCGCGGCACGATCTGCACCAGGTCGCCGGCGGCGTCCGGCACGAAGGCGGTGCGCAGGTTGGGGTAGCGGTCCAGCAGGGCCTGTCCGGCCGCCCGCATCCGCTGCGGGTCGACCTCGCCCGCGAGGTGGAAGACGAGCTGCATCTGGTAGGCGTCGAAGGTGGAGCCGGCCAGCATGGCGTGGAAGAGCAGACCGGACTGCATGGTGGTCAGCGGCCACACGTCGGACAGGTCCGGGCAGCGGCGTTCCCAGGTCTCGATCTCCTGCTGGGTGGCGTGCACCAGGGGGAGGTCGGAGGGGGTCAGGCCGCCGGCGCCGGGCCGGGCGGTGTGCCGGGCCAGGGCCTGGAGGGCGGACTGCCACAGCCCGGCCAGGCCGGTCACCTCCTCGCGGGAGAGCACACCGGTGGGGAAGGCGAGCCGGGCGGTCAGCCGCGGCCCCTCGGGCGTTTCGGTG
>NZ_WTLH01000248.1 GCF_011421595.1 Streptomyces sp. YIM 98790
CGCCGCGGCGCGGCGGGTGAGCGGGATCAAGGTGGCGCGGCGCGCCTCAGCGGCGGGCGAGGCCCTCCGCGCGGGCCGTGGCGGCCACCGCGGCGGCGACGGCCGGGGCCACCCGCTCGTCGAAGGGCGACGGGATCACCAGCGACGGGCTGAGTTCGTCCTCGACGACGGCCGCCAGCGCCTCGGCCGCGGCGAGCTTCATGCCCTCGCTGATCTGCGACGCCCGCACCTGGAGCGCGCCCGCGAAGATCCCGGGGAAGGCGAGCACGTTGTTGATCTGGTTGGGGAAGTCGCTGCGCCCGGTCGCCACCACCGCGGCGTACTTGCGGGCGATCTCCGGCCGGATCTCCGGGTCCGGGTTGGCCATGGCGAAGATGAAGGCGTCCGGCGCCATGGTGGCCACGGTCTCCTCGGGCACCGTGCCGCCGCTGACCCCGACGAAGACGTCCGCGCCCTTCATGGCCGTGGCCAGCGGGCCGGTGAGGCCCCGCGGGTTGGTGAGGCCGGCGAGCTCGCGCTTGGCGGGCGTGAGGTCGGAGCGGTCCTGGGAGACGATGCCCTTGCGGTCGCAGACCAGGATCTCGCCGGCGCCCGCGCCCCGCAGGATCTTGGCGATGGCCGCGCCCGCCGCCCCGGCCCCGGAGATCACCACCCGCAGATCCGCCATCCGCCGCCCGGTCAGCCGGACCGCGTTGCGCAGCGCGGCCAGCGTGACCACCGCGGTGCCGTGCTGGTCGTCGTGGAAGACCGGGATGTCCAGCCGGTCCTGGAGCTTGCGCTCGATCTCGAAGCAGCGCGGTGCCGCGATGTCCTCCAGGTTGATGCCGCCGAAGGACGGCGCCATCCGGGCCACCGTCTCCACCAGTTCGTCCGGGTCGCGGCAGTCCAGGGCGATCGGCACCGCGTCCACCCCCGCGAACTGCTTGAACAGGATCGCCTTGCCCTCCATCACCGGCAGCGACGCCTCGGGACCGATGTCCCCCAGACCCAGCACCGCGCTGCCGTCCGTGACCACGGCCACCACCTGCGACTTCCAGGTGTAGTCGTGCACCAGCTCCGGCTGCTCCGCGATGGCCGCGCACACCCGCGCCACCCCGGGCGTGTAGGCGAGGGAGAGATCGTCGGCGTTGCGCACCGGGACCGTGGCCCGGACGGCCATCTTGCCGCCCCGGTGCAGGGCGAAGGCCGAGTCCGGCCCGTCCCCTTCCGGCAGTCCGCCGGGCAGTCCGTCGGTCAGTTGATCGCTTTCTGCATTGACAATGTCGGACGACACGTGGTCTGACCCCTTATTCGCATCACTGTTCGAGGGACCGCTTCCCGGTCGGGAGGCGGGCGGGCAACCACGTCCGCGGTCTGTCGGGCGGATGGCCGCCCTCCAGGGACCGGAGCGGACGCCGGACGCGCCGCACACGCGCCCAGGTCCCCGGGTGAGGGGTGTAACGGACCGTTCTACAGGATCACCGCAGCAGCAATCGAGTGATTTCGGCCCGCCGTGAGCCGTGGCACGTTCCGGGGCGGACTCCGGGCGTGTTCACGCCACCTGTCGGGCCTGCTCGGGGAGGCGGTCCAAAACCGTCAGAAACGGAAGCGCGGTGATACATCTCTCACCACATCGAGGTCAATGCTCCCTTTCCGCCAGTTACCGTTTTCCGGTCACCGGTAGGGAGTGTCCGTTATCCGATCTTGACGTCCGACGGGGCCGCCCGGCCCTGTCCGGATGGCAAGATGCCGGTCATCCCATCCACCGGGCTCCCGATGACGTGTCCCGGCACCCCGGCGATACCCACCCCCGCAGGAGGACCCCGCGATGACCGCCATGACCCCCCGCCGCCGGCGTTCCCGTCTCGCCGCCGCCACCGCCCTCGCCGCGGCCGGCGCGCTGCTGCTCACCGCCTGCGGGGACGACGACGGCGACTCCGGCGCGAAGGACGCTCCCGCCGGCTCCGAGGCGCCGCTGTACGACGAGCTGCCCGAGGAGATCCAGAAGGCCGGGAAGATCAAGGTCGGCTCGGACATCGCCTACGCGCCGATCGAGTTCATGAACGAGAACAACGAGGTGGACGGCATCGACCCGGACATCGCGGAGGCCCTGGGCGAGCAGCTCGGCGTCGAGTTCGAGTTCATCAACGGCACCTTCGACGGCCTGATCCTGGGGATGAACTCGGGCCGCTACGACATCATCATGTCGGCCATGACGGACACCAAGGAGCGCCAGGAGGGCATCTCCGAGGACGCCGAGGGCGGCGCCGACTTCGTCAACTACTTCAAGGCCGGCTCGGCGATCCTGGTCGCCAAGGGCAACCCCGAGGGCGTGCAGGGCCTGGAGGACCTGTGCGGCCTGACCGTCGCCTCGCAGCGCGGCACCGCCAACGAGGCCCTGGTGGAGTCCCAGAACGCCTCCTGCGACGAGCCCATCGAGATGCTGGTCAACGACACCGACGACGAGTCGATCACCCAGCTCCAGAGCGGCCGCGCCGCCGTGGTGGTCACCGACTTCCCGGTGGCCCTGTACAACGCGCTGACCGCCCGCGACGGCGAGCTGTTCGAGGTGGTCGGCGAGCAGATCGACGCCGCGCCGTACGGCATCGCCGTGCCGAAGGACAACCCCGAGCTGCGCGACGCGCTGCAGAAGGCGGTCCAGGCCGTCATCGACAACGGCGACTACGCCGAGGTGCTCCAGGAGTGGAACGCCGAGACCGGCGCCATCGAGACCGCCACGGTCAACGCCGGCGAGTGACCCCGGCCACCACCGTCACCGGCACCAGCACCAGTAGCAGCACCAGTAGCAGCAGCGACGGCTAACGAAGGCATTCCCCGTGTCCGACACCCGTGACCAGGAGCCGGACCCCGGCAGGGCCGCCACCAGCGGCGCCGGGGCCGGCTCCGCGCCCCCCGAGACCGGAGGGGTCGGCAAGGTGCCCCCCGAGGCCATCAAGGCCATCCCGGTCCGCCACTACGGCCGCTGGATCTCAGCCGCGATCGTGCTGTTCCTGCTGGCCCTGGTGGTGCAGGCGTTCCGCACCGCCGACATCGCCTGGGAGGTCGTCGGCGACTACCTGGACGCCGAGACCATCATCGACGGCGCCCTCAACACCCTGTGGATCACCCTGCTCGCCATGCTGCTGGGCGTGGTGCTCGGGGTGGTCCTGGCGGTGATGCGGCTGTCCGCCAACCCGGTGCTGTCCAGCGTCTCCTACGCCTACATCTGGTTCTTCCGCGGCACCCCGGTGCTGGTCCAGCTCTTCCTCTGGTTCAACCTGGCGCTGGTCTTCCCGACCCTCGACCTGGGCTTCTGGGAGGAGGACATGAACGAGGTGATGACCCCGTTCGTGGCCGCGCTGCTGGGCCTGGGCCTGAACGAGGCCGCCTACATGGCCGAGATCAGCCGGGCCGGCATCCTCTCGGTGGACCGCGGCCAGACCGAGGCCGCGCACGCCCTGGGCATGTCCGGCCCCAGAACCATGCGCCGGATCGTGCTGCCGCAGGCCATGCGGGTGATCGTGCCGCCGACCGGCAACGAGTTCATCAACATGCTGAAGACCTCCTCGCTGGCCTACGCCATCCAGTACCAGGAACTCTTCCTGGCGGGCCGCAACATCTCCTCCCGTACGCTGGCGGTGATGGAGATGCTGATCGTGGTCTCGGTCTGGTACCTGCTGCTGACCACGGTCTTCTCCATCGGCCAGTACTACCTGGAGCGGTACTTCGCCAGGGGCAGCGACCACCGTCTGCCGCCCACCCCGCTCCAGCGGATCCGCGCACAGCTCACGTCGTTCCGGGTCCGCAGCAAGGTCCGCGGCGGCTCCGGGGAGGTGACGGTATGAGCGGCGAACCGATGGTCAGGGCCGAGCAGGTCCACAAGTCCTTCGGCGCGGTCGAGGTGCTCAGGGGCATCGACCTGGAGGTGCGGCGCGGCGAGGTGTTCTGCCTGGTGGGCCCGTCCGGCTCGGGCAAGTCCACCTTCCTGCGCTGCATCAATCACCTGGAGCAGATCAGCGCCGGCCGGCTGTACGTGGACGGCCGTCTGGTGGGCTACCGCCAGAAGGGGAACAAGCTCTACGAGATGAAGGAGCGCGAGGTCGCCGCCCAGCGCCGGGACATCGGCATGGTCTTCCAGCGCTTCAACCTCTTCCCGCACATGACCGCGCTGGAGAACGTGATGGAGGCGCCGGTCCAGGTCAAGGGCGTGCCCAGGGCCCGGGCCAGGGAGCGGGCGGTGGAGCTGCTGGAGCGGGTCGGGCTGAGCGACCGGATGCGCACCTACCCGGCGCAGCTCTCCGGCGGCCAGCAGCAGCGGGTGGCCATCGCCCGGGCACTGGCCATGGATCCCAAGCTGATGCTCTTCGACGAGCCCACCTCGGCGCTCGACCCGGAGCTGGTCGGCGAGGTGCTGGACGTGATGCGGCAGCTCGCCGAGGAGGGCATGACGATGATCGTCGTCACCCACGAGATGGGCTTCGCCCGCGAGGTCGGCNCGACCCGGAGCTGGTCGGCGAGGTGCTGGACGTGATGCGGCAGCTCGCCGAGGAGGGCATGACGATGATCGTCGTCACCCACGAGATGGGCTTCGCCCGCGAGGTCGGCGACTCCCTGGTCTTCATGGACGGCGGGGTGGTCGTGGAGGCCGGGCATCCGCGCGATGTGCTGACCAGCCCGCGGCACGAGCGCACCAAGGCGTTCCTGTCCAAGGTCTTGTGACTGCTCCGCGGCCCGGACGTCGGCGCCGTCGGCCCCGTCGGCCCCGTCTGCCCGGGCCGGCGGAGGTCACCGGACGAGGGGGCGGGTCCATGCCTCCAGCGGGGCGGTGTCCCCGCGCGGGTGCACCTTGCCGGAGTGCACCCAGCCCCAGCCCTGGAGCGCGGCGCGCGCGGCGCCGTTCCCCGGTTCCAGCAGGGTGACCGCCCGCGGCGCGCTGCTGCGTGCCAGAAGCTGGTCGTGCAGCCGGCCGCCCACCCCGCGGTGGCGGTGCGCGGGCCGCACCATCAGCTCGGCCATCACGAACAGCTGCCGGGAGTCGGCCACCTCGGTCAGCCCGGCCAGTTCCTCCGGCACCTGGGAGAAGCGGTCCCACCAGCTTCCGTCCCGGTCGATGCGGAAGCCGTAGGCGCAGCCCACCACCTGGGGCGCACAGGCCAGCACCAGGTCGAAATCCGGCTGCTGGACGTGCTCGGCGAAACGGCGCAGGAAGTCCTGGCGGTCGTGGAGCGCGGCGCCCGGGCTGTCCCGGTAGGACTCGGCGTGCACGTCCGCGATGTCGTTGCGCTGGTCCTCCGCCTGCCAGCGGCTGAGCCGTCGCAGAAAGAACTCGGTCATGATCGGTACCCCATCCCCGCGTCATCCCCGCACAGCCGCCGCGTGCTCCCGGGCGCCCCTGGCGCTCCTGGCCGGTCCCCGCGTCCGCCGCGGCACGGGTGGCGCCGTCGTGCGGGCGAGGGCTGCCGTGCCGCTGAGTGTTCCCATGGTTCCAGTTCGTGGACGGCCAAGGAACCCCGGAGCGTGCGGTCCGGTGATCTGAATCGCTTCCCGGCGCTCCCCCTGGTATGCGCCGGGGCGCGGGATTAGCTTGAGGATCATGTTTGCCGCCTATGCCGCCCGTTTCGACCGTGACCAGCCGCTGAACGCACTGGAGTTGGGGGAGCGGCCGGAGCCGCTGGCGCCCCCGAACTGGGCCGTCGTCCATGTGAAGGCCGCTTCGCTCAACCATCACGACATCTGGTCGCTGCGCGGCGTCGGCCTGGCCGAGGAGCAGCTCCCGATGATCCTCGGCTGCGACGCGGCCGGCACCGACGCCGACGGGAACGAGGTCGTGGTCTACCCGGTCGTCGGGGCCAGCGGCCACGGCGTGGGTCCGCGCGAGCGGCCCACCATCCTGACCGAGAAGTACCAGGGGAGCTTTGCCGAGCAGCTCTCCGTGCCGCAGTGGAACATCGTGCCCAAGCCGAAGGAGCTGTCCTTCGAGGAGGCGGCCTGCCTGCCCACCGCCTGGCTGACCGCCTACCGGATGCTGTTCACCAACGCCGGGGTCCGGCCCGGCGACAGCGTGCTGGTGCAGGGCGCGGGCGGCGGGGTGGCGACGGCGGCGATCGTGCTGGGCGCCGCGGCCGGGCTGCGGATGTTCGCCACCAGCCGCGACGAGACCAAGCGCAGGCGGGCGGTGGACCTGGGTGCGGAGGCGGCGTTCGAGACCGGCGCGCGGCTGCCGCACCGGGTGGACGCGGTGCTGGAGACGGTGGGCGCCGCCACCTGGTCGCACTCGGTCAAGGCGCTGCGGCCCGGCGGGGTCCTGGTGATCTCGGGTGCCACCTCCGGCCCGAATCCTGCGGCGGCCGAGCTGAACCGCATCTTCTTCCTGGAGCTGAAGGTGGTCGGCTCCACCATGGGGTCCAAGGAGGAGCTGGCCGGGCTGCTCAACTTCTGCGCGGCGAGGAACGTCCGCCCGGTGATCGACACCGTGCTGCCGCTCACCCGGGCCCGGGAGGGCTTCGCCAGGATGGCCGGGGGCGACCTGTTCGGCAAGATCGTCTTCACCGTGTGAGCACGCCGGCGCCCGCCGGGCGCCGAGCACGTGCCGGCCCTGGTGCGGCCGGCCCGGGTCAGTCCTCCTCGCCCGGCCGGCCGCCGCGGGCCCTGCGGTACTCCTCGGGGCTGCGGATCAGGGCCACCAGGTGGGCGGCGGTGGCGGACAGCCGGCGGCGGGCGTCGCGCAACTGCTCCGGGGTGACGCCGTGGTCGCGGGCGGCGTCGCGGACGTCGTCCCGGACCCGGTCGAGCAGCCGCTCCAGCTCCCGCAGCCGCTCCTCGGCGCTCATCTCCGCCTCCGGGCCGCTCTCCGCGCCCTGCTCGCCGTCCGGCGCGGTGCCGGCGTCCCCGGGGGCCTTCTGGGGCGGGGCGCCGCCCCAGAACGGCCAGGGGGTGGTGCGGTCGGTGATCCGGCCGCCCAGGCCGCCGAACTCCCGGCTCAGGCCCTCCAGGCCCTCGCGGACCGCGGCCTGCCAGTCGCCCGCGGAGGTGTGCCGCTGCACCCGCTCCTGAATGCGGCGGGCGGCCTGCTCGAAGTGGTCGCGGGCCTCGCGGCCGGCCCAGCGGGCCTCCTCCCTGGCCCGCCGCGCCTCCGAACGCGCCCGGCGGACCTCCTCCTTGGCCTCCTGCCGGGCCCGGCGCACCTCGTCCTGCCAGCGCTCCTGCCCCCGCTCCCCGGCGCGGTTCCGGCCGCCGGGGCCGCCGGGGCCGCCGGG
>NZ_WTLH01000249.1 GCF_011421595.1 Streptomyces sp. YIM 98790
CCGCCGGGCACCGCGGGGCCGGGCAGCCGGGCGCTGCCGGAGCGGTTCGCCGGACCGGCACCGCCCGGGGCCCGGCACCGGGGCGTCCGTGCACGGGCCCGCCGGCCACGGGGCACCGCGGTCATCGGACGGCGGGACAAGCCGTGCGGCTGATAACCTCGCCGCCCGTGCCTGACATAACATTCCTGCTCATCGTCGGTCCGGTGATCTTCTTCGGCTCCGTGGTGCAGGGCGGTGTGGGGCTCGGCCTGGGGCTGGTGGCCGCTCCGGTGGTGGCTTTTCTGGAGCCCTCGCTGATGCCGGGCGCGCTGCTCACCGCCACCGCGATCCTGCCGGTCCTGACCGTCGTGGCGGAATGGCGGCACATCGACTGGCGGACCCTGGCCTGGGCGCTGCCCGCCCGCCTTCCCGGCTCGGTGGCCGGGGCCTGGCTGGTGGCGGTGCTCGATCCGACCGCCCTGGGCGCGGCGGTCGGTGTGATGGTGCTGCTGGCCGTGGCGGCGACGCTCACCGCGCTGCGCATCGAGATCACCCCGGTGTCGCTGCTGACGGCCGGGGCGGCCTCCGGGCTGACCGGCACCGCGACCTCGATCGGCGGCCCGCCGCTGGCCCTGGTGCTCCAGCACTCGGCGGCACCCATGGTGCGCGGCACGCTGGGCGCGTTCTTCGTGGTCGGGGCGTCGCTGTCGCTGGCCGTGCTGGCGGCGGGCGGGCAGCTCACCGGGGAGCAGGTGTGGACGGGCCTGGTGCTGGTGCCGTTCGTGGTCGCCGGATTCGCGGCCTCCCGGCCGCTGCGCAGGCGGCTGGAGAGCGCCCGCTTCCGGGCCGCGCTGCTGGGCGTGGTCGCACTGTCCGGGCTGGCCCTGGTGCTGCGCTACCTGCTCTGACCGCGATCGCCGGGAGCGCGGCGACCGCCGCGTCGGCCGCCGGGGCCGTCGCCCCGGGCACCGGCTCCGGCGGGCGGCGGCTCAGAGCGGGTCGGCGCCCAGGTGGTCGATGACCGGCGGGGGCGGCGGCTTGGGCGCGGGCACCTTGGCCGCCTCCGAGTGCGCGCCGCAGCCGAAGGACAGCGACACCACCCGGCCGTCGGCCGGCGAGTACTGGTTGGCGCAGACCCCGAACGCCTGCCGCAGCGAGCCCGTCATCGGTACCAGGAAACCGCAGCTCGCGCAGGTGCCGGGGGCCGCCTGGGCCATCGGGGAGTCCGGGCCGTACTGCTCCTCCCAGCGCTCCGCGGCCTCCCGCATGCCGTACCGGGAGAGCACCCGCACCCGGCCCAGGCCGAGTTCCTCGGCGATGGCCGCGATGGTGGCCCGCCGGGGCGGGACCTCCCCGCCGTCGGCCCGCTCGGGCTCCGCACCGGCCTCGGCCGCGGCAGCCCCGGGCGCCTCCACCGAGTTCGGCGGCGGCTCGTCCTCGCCGGTGAAGCCGGGCTCCAGCCGCAGGTCGTCACCGGACGCCGGCAGCAGATCACCGGGGCTGAGATCACCGGGCCGCAGCCGCTCGCTCCACGGCACCCACTGGGGCGCCAGCAGCGCGTCCGGCCCCGGCAGCAGCGCCACCTCGTCGATGGTCACATGGCGGGCCCGGGCGGCCCGGGTCACCGTGACGCTCCAGCGCCAGCCGCGATAGGCCGGGTCCCGGCATTCGAAGAGGTGGGTCACCAGCCGGTCGCCTTCGGTGACAACGCCCAGATGCGGCCCGAGTGGCTGCGGGCGGGCGGCTTCGACGGCGGCCTCCCGGGCCAGCTCGACGGCCTCCACACACAACTGGTCGGCGGTTCTCCGACTTCGCGTCCGAGCAGTCACTGGCGATCGACTTTCTCCTGTGCCGTTGTCCGGTGCGGGCGCCGAGGGCGAACGAACGGGCCGACGGAGCGGTCTGGCGACGTACCGCCACCGGTCCGTCCGCGGGCCGGAGGCCGACGCGGTGACCGGAGCGGAGCCCGGCAGTGACCCGGCAGTGACCCGGCACTGTCCGGCACGCTGACCGGCGCTGTCCGGAGCCGCGGACAGTCCGGAGCCGCTGCGACGTCGTGCTCGGCAAGGCACGGCGCACCGGTCAACCACGCTACCTTACCCGGCGGCGCTCGGCTCCCGGTCGCCCGCATCCCGCCGTCCGCCGCCGCCGGACGGTGCCCGGCGGCTCCCCGGGGCGCCCATCCGGCGGCGCTGGGCCGGGGGATGGGCGGCTCCGGGGCGCGGCCGAGCCCCTACCCTTGCAGGGTGGCCACTGACAGTACGTCCGACACCGGCGTCAGGGCCCGGACCGGCGCGTTCGTCCGGGTGGTCCGGGCCGCCGGAAACGTCCTCACCGCCGCCCCCGCCGCGCTGCTCCGCCGCATCCGCAGAGCCACCCATGCCGAGGGCGCCGGCGAGTCCGGACTCGCCAAGCTCATAGAGGTGCATGCCGTTCACTCCATGGGCGACATGCTCATCACCATGGCGCTCGCCTCCACCATCTTCTTCTCGGTGCCGACCGACGAGGCGCGCGGCCGGGTGGCGCTCTATCTGGCGGTCACCATGGCGCCGTTCGTCCTGCTGGCCCCGGTCATCGGCCCGATGCTGGACCGGCTGCCGCACGGCCGCCGGGCGGCCATGGCCGCGGCACTGCTGGTGCGCGGCGGGCTGGCGCTGCTGATGACGGGCGCCGTCGCCCACGGCGGACTGGTGCTGTATCCGGCGGCGCTGGGCGTGATGGTGGCCTCCAAGGCGTACAACATCGTGCGCGCCGCGGTGGTGCCGCGGCTGCTGCCGCGGCAGATCTCGCTGGTGAAGGCGAACGCCCGGATCACCCTGACCGGCCTGCTGTCGGCGGGCGCGGCGGCCCCGCTCGGGCTGGTGCTCAACGTCATCGGCCCGCAGTGGCCGCTGTACGGGGCGTTCGTCATCACCTTCATCGGTGCCGTGATGTCCTTCCGCCTCCCCCACACGGTGGATCTGGCCAAGGGCGAACGCACCGTGCATCTGCAGGAGCTGGCGCAGGCCCGGGCCGTGGCCCGGCAGGCCGGCGACCGGCGGTCCGGCGGCGGCCTGCTGAGCCGCTTCGAGTCGGTGTTCGCCGGCCGGGGCGGAGGCGGCGGCCGGGTCGGGGCGGCCGGCCGGCGGCGCGGCGGGCTGGCCTCCGACTCCCCGGTGCTGAAGGCGCTGATCGCCAATTCGGCGCTGCGCGCGCTGGCCGGGTTCCTCATCTTCTTCCTGGCCTTTCTGCTGCGGGACCAGCCGTTCGCCGGGTTCACCGCTGCCTTGTCCATGGGCCTGGTGGGGCTGACCGCCGCGGTGGGCAACGGCGCGGGCAATCTGCTGGGCGCCTGGGCGCGGGACCGCGCGCCGGAGGCGATCCTGCTGACCATGCTGGTGCTGGCGCTGGGCAGCACGGTGCTGGCCGCCTCGGTCTACGGGCTGATCACCGTGCTGGTGGCCAGCGCGGTGGCCGGGCTGGCGCAGGCCATGGGCAAACTGTCGCTGGACGCGCTGATTCAGCGCGATGTGCCCGAGGTGGTGCGCACCTCGGCGTTCGCCCGCTCCGAGACCACGGTGCAGATGGCCTGGGTGGTGGGCGGCGCGATCGGCATCTCCCTGCCGCTGATCGGCACGGTCGGGATGGCGGTGGCGGCCGGCCTGGTGTTCTGCGGAGTGGTCACCACCGTCCGAGGGCTGCTGGCCGCGGCGCGCCGCGGCGCGCCGCACCCCCGCGTCCGGTGATCGCCATGGCCCGGTAACCTGCCCGCATGACCGCACTCTCCTGGAGCCGGGGCCGCCGGGCGGCCCGCACCACCCTCGCCGCCGGCGCCGCGTCGCTGGGTCTGTTCGTCCTGTCCGCCTGTGCCAAGCCCAGCCCGCACGCCCATTTCGTCCTCGGGTCCGACACCGAGTCGCGGGAGGCGGCGGACAGTTGCTGGAGCGAGGACGAGCCGCTCAGCGTGGAGGCCGCGCAGAGCTGCCTGACGGGCAAGGGGGATGTGGCCGCGTTCCGCACCACCGACGGCGATACCTTCCGGATCGGCGTGGACCCGGAGATCGCGGAGGACGGCTGGCTGCTGTTCTACAACGGACAGCCCGCCGATGTGGAGCTGAACACCACCACCTACCGCAGCTTCGCCGCGGACGAGCTGTACTCCATCGCGCGGTCGGCGCAGCCCTTCCCCGGCATGGAGCTGCCGGAGCCGGAGGGCGAGGAGATCCGGATCAGCGTGGTGCAGATGGCCGAGGGCTTCAGCCAGGAGGCGGTGGAGGGCGCCGCCAGCTGGGACGTGCTGATCGACGAGGTGTACGGCAACACCCGCGGGGTGTGGACGGTCGAGCTCGAACCCAGGGACGCCGCGCGGGGCGAGGAGGACGGCGGCGCGAGCACCGGCGAGCAGCAGGACGGTGAGGGCGGCGAGGGCGGCGAGGGCGCCGAGAACGACCAGGGCGGCGGGGAAGAGGGTTAGGCCGCGCCGATGGAGCTGAGCCGCGTCCTGGTGGTCACCGCCGTTCCCGCCGAGCGGGAGGCGGTCGCCGCGGCGTTGGCCGGGACGGCCCCCCTGGGCCGGGGCGGCGGGCGGCCCGAGGTGCTGGCCGCCGGGGTCGGGACGGCGGCCGCCGCGGCCCGGACCGCTGCGGCGCTGACCGCCGCCGCGCTGGCCGGGGAGCCGTACGGCCTGGTGATCTCGGCCGGTATCGGGGGCGGTTTCGTCCCGGTGACCGGGGTCGGCGGCACCGTGGTGGCGTCCCGGATCGTGGCGGCGGACCTGGGGGTGCGGACCGCGGAAGGTTTCCTGTCGGTGGCCGAGCTGGGCTTCGGCACCTGCGAGCACCTGCCCCCGGCCGGCCTGGCCGAGGCGGCGGCCGGGGCCGCCGGAGCGGTGCTGGGCCCGGTGCTGACGGTGGCCACGGCGACCGGCACCGCGCAGGGCGCCGCCGAGCTCGCCGCCCGCTGCCCGGGGGCGGCGGCCGAGGCCATGGAGGGCTTCGGCGTGGCCGAGGCCGCGGCCCCGCAGGAGGTGCCGGTGCTGGAGGTGCGGACGGTCTCCAACGCGGTCGGCCCGCGGGACCGTTCCGCCTGGCGGATCGCCGAGGCGCTCCAGGCACTGACCGAGGCGTTCGGCAAGCTGCTGCCGGTGGTGGAATCCTGGCCCGGCCCGGCAACGGAACGAAAGTGACCGCCATGCCCCACCCCTCCGGTCCCACACCCCCCGGCGCGGAGCCCCGCACAGCCGGACGGCGAGCGGCGGAGACCCGCTCGGCAGAGCGGCACGCACCGGCGGCCGGAAACCCCGCCACGGGCGCGCTGGACATCGCGTTTTCGCCGTGTCCCAACGACACCTTCGTCTTTCATGCCTGGGCGCACGGCCTGGTGCCGGACGCGCCCGAGGTGCGGGTGACCTTCGCCGACATCGACATCACCAACGGCCTCGCCGAGCGCGGCCGAGGCACCGTGCTCAAGGTCTCCTGTGCCGTGCTGCCCTGGGTGCTGCGGGAGTACGCGCTGCTGCCCTGCGGCGGGGCGCTGGGCCGCGGCTGCGGCCCGCTGGTGCTCACCCGCGACCCGGACACCACCGCGGCCGCCCTGTCCGGCGGCACGGTCGCCGTGCCGGGCGAGCGCTCCACCGCCCATCTGCTGTTCCGCCTGTGGGCGGCCGAGCGGGTACCGGGCGGCGTCGGCCGGGTGGTGGTGCTGCCGTTCCACGAGATCATGCCCGCGGTGCGGGACGGCCGGGTGGACGCCGGGCTGGTGATCCACGAGGCCCGGTTCACCTACCGCGACTACGGGCTGCACCAGCTCGCCGACATGGGCGAGTTCTGGGAGCGGTCCACCGGTCACCCGATCCCGCTGGGCGCCATCGTCGCCAAGCGCTCGCTGGGCGCGGACCGGCTGCGCGCGCTGGCCGGCACGATCCGCCGCTCGGTGCGGATGGCCTGGGACGATCCCGGCGCGTCACGGGCCTATGTGCTGCGCCACGCCCAGGAGATGGACCCGGACGTGGCGGACCGGCACATCGGTCTGTATGTCAACGACTTCACCGCCGACCTGGGCGAGGCCGGGCTGGCGGCCGTCCGCACCCTGCTGGACCGGGCCGCCGCGCAGGGTCTCGTACCGCCCGTCGATCCCGCCCTGCTCCGCCTGCCCTGAGCCGATCGCGCGACCCCTGCGGCGAGCCGGTGGTCCAGGCGAGGACACCGGCTCACACGCCGAGGCTCACACGTCGAGTTCGTCGGCGACGGCGCGGAGCATGCTGGCGATCTTGCGGCCGGCCTGCTTCTCCGGGTAGCGCCCGCGCTCCAGCTGCTGGGCGACGCCGTCGAGCAGCGTGGACAGGTCCTGGACGATGGAGACGAGCTCGTCCGGCTTGCGGCGCCGGGCCGCGACCACCGAGGGCGCCGGGTCGAGCAGGGCCACCGACAGCGCCTGCTCACCGCGCTGCCCGGCCACCACGCCGAATTCCACCCGCTGCCCCGGCTTGAGGGTGGTCACCCCATCGGGCAGCGCCGACTGGTGCACGAAGACATCGCCGCCGTCGTCACGGGAGAGAAAGCCGAAGCCCTTCTCGCTGTTGAACCACTTGACCTTGCCGGTAGGCACTTGTCCTCGTCCTCGTCGCAGTCATCCTGGCCGCCCACCGGCCAGCGTCCCAGCACATGACAGTGCGGCGGGCCGCAGGACCCGCCACACACTCCAGGCTAGTCGCACTCGGTCGCCGGTGGCACGCCGACGATCACGGTACGACCTCGTCCCACGGGAGGACCGCACCCCGCGGCTGCCCCGGGAGCGCCGCCTACCCTGGTGGGGTGAGCGGTACACCTGAGTCAGAGAGCCGGAGTGGAGACCTGCTGGTCCGGATCGGCGGAGTGATCTTCGCCGTCGGAGCGGTCGCCACGCTGATCACCTTCATCCCCATGTTCGTGGGCTCCGAACCCTTTCCCCCGGCTGCATATGCCGTGTCGATGCTGATGGGGGTGGGGTTCGCGGTGGCCGCCACCGGGCTGCTGCGCGACATCGCGGCCCAGCGGCGGCTGGCCCGGACCGCGCGCCCGGCCGCGCCCG
>NZ_WTLH01000025.1:0-44513 GCF_011421595.1 Streptomyces sp. YIM 98790
GGGCGATGTGGTCCTTGGCGAAGTCATAGGTTTCCACAAAGGGCTTTGCCGCGCCTTTGAGGAAGCTGACGACCGCGTTGGAGGACTGCCTGGGGGCTGCCTGGACGGCGATGTCGACCAGGGCGTCGTGGTAAGGATTGGCGCCCCGGCTTCCGCCGGCGGTGCTCCAGGGCGGGCGTCCGGTCACGCCGGCCTGGCAGGGGCCCTGTCCGGCTGAGGGCAGAGTGTTGCAGTGCGCGATGGCCGGGCCGGCGTTGTGGTCCTTCGCCGCGTAGCAGGCGCTCTGGCCCGCCGAGGGCAGGGACGCGCAGTCGGACAGTCCGGAGGGGTCGGCGAAGGTGACGGGGTTGTTGCGGCTGTAGGTGTAGCCGTTCATCCGCAGGGGTTCGGTGAGATCCAGAAGCGGGTCCGCGGAGAGGAAACGGCCGGTGGCCGGGTCGTATTCGCGGGCGCCGAGGTGGGTCAGGCCGGTGGAGTCGTCCTGGGTGCCGCCGAGGAAGCCGCGGTCGGGCAGCCAGTCGGCGTGGCGTGCGCCGCGCGGTGCCCCGTACGGGTCGTACTTCTCCCGCAGCACCCGCTGGTCGCCGTCGAGTTCGACGGTGGCCACCGGGGTGCCGTGGTGGTCGGTGAGCAGAGTGGTGAGCGTGGAGTCGGACTGCCCGGCGGAGATGTGGCGCATCACCGTGGGCGCGCCGGGGTGGGCGTAGTAGCGCCGGGCGGAGGAGAAACCGCCGGCGCCGTCCGTGGACAGCTCCTGACCGCCCAGGTAGAGCGTGTGGGAGCCGGCGGTCGAGGCGATGACGCGGTTGCCGCCCGCGTCGTAGAGGTAGGTGGTCTCGTCGGCGAAGGACCACTGCTGCTCCGGGCTGGTGCCGGTGCACGCGGACAGGGTGAGGTTCGTGCCATCGGTGGTGTCCCCGCCGGGGACGGTCAGGCACCGGCCGGTGCCGAGGTGTTCCAGGTCGCCGTCGAGGTGGGAGCGCCACTGCTGGCCGGAGCCGCCGTCGCAGGGGACCAGGACGACACCGGAGCCGGAGGCGGCGGGGGCGGCGCAGTGGTCGAGAATCTTCAGCTCACCGGTGGAGGGGTCGGTTCCGGCCGCGTCGATGTGGGCGAGCTGGGTGCGGTCCCCTGTGCAGGTGCGGATCTCCAGCGGGCTCCCGGCCCCCGGGTCGCTGCCCTGGAGGGCGAGGCATTTGCCGTCCGGACCGAGCAGCTCGCCGCGCCCCTCGGCGCCGAAGCCGGTGACGGTCTCGGCCAGCCCGTCCCATGTCCAGGACAGCGTCTGGGTGTCTCCGCCCTGGGTGCGGGAGACGGTGTTGCCCGAGTCGTCGTAGGCCCAGGTGGCCAGGGAGTCCACCTGGGGGGTGTCCGTGGTCAGCCGGGTGAGGGTGTGGGGCTGGGCGCCGGTTGCGTCACCGTAGGTGTAGTCGGTGACGGTGTCACCGCTGGTGTCGACCTGGCCGGAGGTGAGGGTGACGTCCGGGTCGTGCTGGACCAGCCGGGTGCGGTTCCCGAGGGTGTCGTAGGTGTAGGTGTGCCAGTAGCCGTCGTTGGTGGCGGTGACGTTGACGGTGCCGTCGCCGTAGACCGGCTCGGCGGTGGACTTTCGGGGTGCTGTGCAACCGGAGTGCGGGGAGGTCCAGGCCTCGGTGAGCTGGGCGAGTGCGTCATAGGTGAAGCACTGCCGGTCCACGGTGGAGCCGGTGGTGTCGGTGATGGAGGTGGCGTTGCCGGCCGGATCGTAGGCGTAGACCCGTGCGTTGATGCGGGGGGTGGCGGTCTCGCGGTCGGTGATGGACTCGATGAGCTGCTTGGTGTTCTCGTCGAACAGGTTGGTGGTCCATACCCGGTGCGGCTGGGCGCCGGTGACGCTGCGCTGCACCTGTCCCCAGGGGTTGTAGGTGACGTCCGCGGTGTACCAGTCGAACCCGGAGGTGGTCACCGGCAGCCCGTCGGCGTTGTAGCGGGTGATGATCTCTTCGCGGCCGAGGTCTCCGACGGCGGGCACGGTGGTGGACAGCGGCTTGCCGGTGCGGGTGTAGCGGTAGGTGTACTCGTAGGTGCCGGCCAGGCCGGTGGTGGGGCCGCCTGCCGGGCCCAGCGGGATGGTGATCTTCTCGCCGGTGGGCTGGTACTCGGCGTTGTAGCCGGTGATCTCGGTGGTGATGGGCAGACCGTCGGTGTAGCGGGTGGAGGCCACGGGGAGGCCATGGGCGCCGGGCAGAGTGTCGTAGGTCTGCTCCGTGAGGAGTTCGCCCGTGGAACCGTCCAGGCGCTGTTCGGTCCGGCGGCCGATGATGTCGTAGCCGTTCCAGACGGTGATGCCGCGGGCGTCGGTGGTGGTGACGATCTGGTCGAGGTCGTTGTACGTGGTGGTGGAGGTGCCGGTGTCCGGGTCGACGGCCCGGGTGACGCGTCCGCGCGCGTCGTAGGTCCAGCTCCAGACGTTGCCCTCGGTGTCCTTCACCTCGGTGCGGTTGCCGCGTGCGTCGTAGGTGTAGGTGGTGGAGCGATGGGTGGTGCGTGCCGCGTTGGTGAAGTGGTCCAGCCTTACCGGGCGGCCCACGGCATCGGTGAAGGTCCGGGTGGCGACCGCGCCCTTGGGCGGGATGACGGTGGTGACGTCGTGGTCGTAGGTGTAGCGGGTGCGGCGGTCGGGCTGGACTGTGTCGTCGACGACGGTGGCGCCGTCCTGCGGGAAGCTGGAGTGGACGGGTGTGACGGTCAGCGGACGGCCCAGGCCGTCGTAGGTGTAGCGGGTCGCATGGGGCACTTCCGTCTCCGAGCGCAGCTCGAACAGCGTGGTGCCCGGCTCACCCTTGCCCAGATAGGCGTCGTTGGTCTGGCGGACGGAGCCGTTGGCGTTGTAGAGGGTGTCGGTGATCAGCCTCCCGCCGCCGGCGGCTTCGGTCTGGCTCTGGCGCTCCCGCCCCAGCCCGTCGTAGAGAACGGTGCTGACGGCGTAGGTGCCGTCGTCCCGCAGGCTGGACCTGGTGACCGCCAGCGGTTTGCCGAGGGTGACCTGGTAGGCGAAGGCGTGCCGCGGTGGCTCGGACGCGGCCTGCTCCGGGGTGCGCACGGAGGTCAGGCGGCCGAGCGCGTCGTAGGACTGGGTCACCTCGCGGCCGTTGGTGTCCGTGGTGACGACCGCGGTGCCGCGGCCGGGCTCGACGTCCACCGTGGCGGTGTGGCCGAGCGCGTTGGCCGTGACGGTGGTGAAGGTCTGTCCGGTGGCCGGGCTGTATGCGGTGGTCGTGGTGTGGCCGGCGGTGTCGGTGACGGAGGTGAGCCGGCCGTAGCTGTCGAAGGTGTTGACGGCCACGCGGATCCAGCCGGTGCCCGCGCCGTTGATCTCCCACTGGGTGGTGGCCATGCCCTTGGTGGGGGTGGAGCCGAAGGCACCGCCGTCATGGGCGGTCCGGGCCGCGGCGATGATGTCGTCGCCGGTGGCGGTGGCGGCATCATCGCAGGTGCCGGCGGTGGTCTTGACCTCGCTGGGCAGGCCGATGAGGTGGGCTCCGGTGTTGTGGACGTGGGAGAGCAGGGTGCAGGTCCGGGGATCTGGGGAACCCGTCTCGCCCGAGGTCTCGACCTGGGTGGGCAGGCCGTAGGTGGTGTCGTACCAGGTGCGGGTGGTGACGGTGCGGGTGGTGCGGGGGTCGTCGGGGTTGGTGCCGGAGGAATCGGTTTCGGTGAAGGTCTCGTCGGTCTGGACCCGGTAGGCCTTCAGATCGGGGACGCCGTCGCGGGCGCGGGTGGCCAGCAGGTGACGGGAGGGTGTGGTCACGGTGCGGGAGACGACCGCGCCGCCGGAGCGGCTGTAGGTGATCGTTTCGGCGGCCATGCCCTGGAAGGCGGGGTGGTCGGTGGCGATGGTGGCGCCGGTGGAGTCGGTGAGGGTGACCGAGCGGGAGGCGCCGCCGGGCAGCGGGTCGCCGTGCAGGCCGCGGAAGTAGCGGGTGGTGGTCTTGCCCTGCACCGTGCCCACGGCCGCGTCGGTGACGCCGCTGACCACACTGACCTGCGCGTAGCCGCGCCACTGGTCGTAGGTTCTGGTGGTCTTCCTGGTGAATTCGCCCTGGTTCCTGGCCCAGCCGGCGCCGCCGGAGTACTGGTACTGGGTGACCACATCCGGCACGCCGTCGATGCGGGGTTTCTGCTCGACCTTGGTGACGAGGTACTTGTTGAACCAGTCGATGGATTCTTCTTCCGGGTCCGGGTGCCAGTAGACCGGGTAGCACAGGGAGGTGTTGTCCTGCGGGGCGGGGTGTCCGGTGCCGGTGGCGCAGTGGCCGTTGGGGGTGCTGTAGGTGACGGCGATCTCGCCGCCGATCTCGGTGATCACCCGGCGGATCCGCAGCCGGTCGAACGCCGGGCGCGGGTCGGAGGCGCCGGCGACGACGCGGTTGGGCATGGGGTCGTTGTTGTGGGAGAACTCCACCGGGTTCATCCGCTGCGAGACCCCGCCGGGGGCATAGCCGGTGCGGGTGATCGACTCCAGCCACAGCGGGGGTGCGGTGTCGGTCAGGGTGCGGGGGAAGGACTGCGCCAGGTCCCAGGAGTCCACGGCGGACAGGGTGGTGGAGCCGGGGGTGCGCTGGGCGCGGGTGGTGATCTTGTCCAGCAGCTTGCGTGACCAGAAGGTGGGAGCGGAGACGGGGCAGCGTTTGCCGGTGGTGCCGGGGCAGTGCAGGTTGACCGGGGTGTCGTACCAGATGCGGTAGCGGCCGAAGTCGCGGGAGGTGAAGGCCTCTTCGGTGCACTGCAGTTCCTGCTCGGCGAAGCACCGCTCGGCCACGGTGAAGACCACTTCGGCGACCGGAGCCGCGGAGAACAGGGTGCCGGAGCGCTGGCCGTACTTGATGGTCTTCAGGTGGCCGCCGCGCACGTAGGGCACCGGTGAGGTGTATTTCTCGTTCTTGGCGTAGTGGTTGGTCTCCTTGTTCCACCACAGCGACATGGCGTTGCCGTGCACGTCCACCACGTAGTCCAGGTTCCAGCGCCAGGCCTGGGTGCAGAAGGAGGAGGTGAAGGCGGTGTCGTAGCAGGGCTCGCCCGGGTGGTTGCCCGCGACCGGCACGGTGAACACCGAGTCGGTCACCGGGTCACCGCTTGCCCAGCCGGGCAGCTTGTGCCGGCCGAAGAAGTACTGCGTGCCGTCCCGGGAGGTGATCTTCCAGTACTCCCCGTCGGCGTCCCCGTTGGAGGTGGCGGTGTCGGTGACGCGCTGGATCCTGCTGCCGTCTCCGTTGGCGGTCACCCAGGTGCCGGTGGTGTCATCGCGTACGAGTTCGACGGTGGACCCGCCCAGGTGCATCACCGCGTTCCACGACGCCCAGCACAGGTCCGAGGTTTTGCGTGAGGTGTTGTTCGCCCCTCCCGTGGCGTCGTCCTCACAGTTCCGGTAGGTGCGCTCGATGTAGCCGGGGTGGTAGTCCCAGCCGTCCCCGATCCAGGAGGCCTGGTTGTTCGTGACCGAGGTCCGCCCGTCCACCACCTGGGAGTTGTAGGACAAGGAGATGTTCGGGCTCGGGCCGGCCGGCACCGGCGGCACCGCAATCGGCTCCGACCAGCTGAACGCCCCCGAGGACCCCCCGGCCGACCACGTCCCCGCCGCCGCGATCGGCGTCGCGGTGTAATCCCCCTTCGCGCCCGAACCCGAATCCGTCGCCGCCAGCACCGCCGCACCACCGCCCGAGGAGGAGGCGGTGAACGCGGCCTGGACGGTGGAGCCTTCTCCCCCCGCGGACGTCTGCGCGGCCTGGCCGGCCGAGGCCGCGGCCACGGTGGCGGCCTGCGCCGACGCGTCGGCCGCGGCCGCCATGTCCACCGTCGCGGTGATCTGCCCGGTGGTGTCGTCGTTCTCGGTCGGCAGCGTCCTCGCCTCGTTACAGGCCTCCACCTCCGGGGAGGTCAGGAAGCACTCCGGATAGAGCACGAACTCCATCCGGTCCGCCCAGTCCGCCGAGTACAACTGCTCGAAATCGGAGTAGTCCAGCACCACATCGACCTCACCGGCCGACTCCGACGGCGGCGTGACACTCAGCACCAGCGCCTCGATCTCATCGGCCACCGCCTGCTCCGGCGTCGGGGAAGCCGCCTCCTCCGGTGTGCCCAGAGCGACCTGCCAGTCCCCCTCCAGCGCCGCGGCCTCCGCCGCGGTCGCGTCCTGCGGCACCCCCACCAGCACCGGCAACTCACCGGCCGGGACCCGGTCACCCGCTGCAGGCGCGCTCAGCTCCGCCGCATCCGTTCCCGACACCGGCGCCGCCGTCTTCGACGGCTCGTACTCCACCACCGGATCCGCACCCTCACCGGCCAGGTCCGCCAGCACACCGGTATCCGCGTCCGCCGTCGGTGTCTCCTGCGGCAACTCCGGCAAGTCCACCCCCGTCCGGTCACCGTCCGACGGCGGCACCGCCCACACCTGCCGCGGCATGACACCCACCAGCAGCACCAAGGCCAGGACGGCGAGCACTGAGGCCCGCACCCACCGCACACCACGGACGGCCCACGACGACGGCACAGGCACCGGAACAACCCCCAACGAGCGCAGCGGAAAACCCCCGAAGAAGCAGACCACCCCGGAAATTGCGACAAGAGAACTGCCGCATCCTCGGCAATGCGCATTCCTGCGTCAACAATCGACAATGGCGGTGTGACCGGATTCACACGAGGGGACCGACCGCGATCCGAAGGATTCCGTGAGCGACAAGGGAGGCGGAGCAATCGCGATTTGGGCAGTTCCAGAACCTTTCTTCTCATGCATGAAGGAAAAGTGAAATTCAGGCGCAGATCCACGCAAAGCAGCCTTGCCACCAGGCTTGATGCCACAGGTTTCGCCGGGCAATCGAGGGGGTAGTGTGAAGCCCCGTGTGCTCCGGAAATGCGGAAGCAGCCTCGTCGGCCGGTGTTCAGAACCACGTTTCACGTGGCAGACCTGGCGCCGATGACGCATATGGGGCATGATCTGCTCGCGCTTTTCCGTCCTGCGCCAGGGTGTCTTCCCCCGCGCTGAGGGCGACCGCGCACGAGGACCACCGCTTGCCGACACAGGGAATTCCGGGGCTCCTCACTTCGGTGTCCGGTGGTGGCGGCCGGCCGGTGAGACGGGGCGGACGCGTGAGCAGGGGAGGGACCTTCCGGTGAACGGGCAAGGACTGCGGCCGCCGGCGGCGAACAGACGACGGACGGGGATGCTGGCCGTGGTGACCGCGACGGCTGTCGCCGTCGCCGGGCTCGGCCTGTGGGGACTGACCGGCGCCGACGAGTCCGGCCGGGCGAAGACCGGCACCGGGACCGAGGACGACAACGGTGCGCTGCCCGAGGGGCCGTGGGACGAGTCGGAGGCACAGCAGGTGGCCAGGGCCCGCGGTGAGCGGGTGGAGGCTACGGAGCTGCGCGACGCCTACAGCACCACCTGGGCACTGCCCGACGGCTCCTTCGAGTACGAGGCACATGTGGCGCCCGTGCGGGCCCTGGTGGACGGCGAGTGGCGGGAGATCGACACCGCCCTGGAACCGGACGGAGAGGGCGGCTGGTCACCGGCCGCGGTGACCCGTCCCATGGTGTTCTCCGGCGGAACCGCATCCGGGACCGCAGCGTCCGGGAGGGCGGACCGGGCCGGTGCCCGCCCGGCCGAGTTCACCCGGGACGAGAGCACGGCAGAAGGCCGGGAATGGTCGGAGCTGGTGACCTTCACCGTCGACGGTCGCCAGATGACCCTGTCCTGGCCCGGGGTTCTGCCCCAGCCGGTGATCGAGGGGCCTCGGGCGCTGTACCAGGAGGTCCTGCCCGGGGTGGACCTGCTGCTCACCGCCCGCGACTCCGGATTCTCCAACGTACTGATCGTCAAGACCCGCCAGCCCGCGGCCGACGGGGTGGTCGAGCAGGTCCGCTACCGGCTGACCTCACCGGACCTGACCTTCACACTGGACCCCGTCACCGGTGTGGTGTCCGCCAAGGACGCCAGCGGCAAGGAGGTCGCCGTCTCGCCCTCCCCCTACATGTGGGACTCCGCCGGGAAGCCGGCGATGACCCAGGGGGACGATCCGCAGCCGGACCCCCCGCAGGAGGAGCCGGTACCGGAGGCGGACGAGAGCATCGACCCACCCGAGGAGCCCGAAGACACCATCGACGACAGCTACGTCCCGAACCCGCTGGACGAGGACCGTGCTGACCGCGGCCGGTCCCCACGGGCCGCGCCGACGGCGGCGGATGCGGGCCAGATGCTCGAGCTTCCGGGGCTTGCCGGTCCGCAGCCGGGCACCCATGACGCGGTGGCGGGGATCTCCCTGGCCGCCGACGGAACCCTCACCCTCTCGCCGGACACCGGCCTGCTGGCCGACGACCGGACACAGTTCCCGGTGTTCATCGACCCGTCGTTCACCGCCGGCACGAACAACTGGACCACCGTCTACGCCAAGCACAAATCCACCAGCTTCTGGAACGGTCAGAACTTCAACGACGGCACCAACAGCGCCCGGGTCGGATACGAATCGACGACGGGGGGGCTCTCCCGCTCGCTGTTCCAGCTCCAGTGGGACAGAAAACTCCGTGGCGCGCACATCTCCTCGGCGTACTTCTACGCCAAGGAGACCTACGCCTGGTCGTGCTCTCCGCGCAGCGTGGAGCTGTGGCGCACCGGCCCGATCAGCTCAACGACCACCTGGTACAGCCAGCCGGACTGGCACGACGTGGTGGATTCCAAGAACGTCGCGCACGGCTACAGCAGCTCCTGCCCGGACGAGTTCGTCAAGTTCACCGCCACGTCCCTGGCCCAGACCGCCGCCGACTCCGGCTGGTCCCTCATCACCGTCGGCCTGCAGGCGACGAACGAGGCGGACGACCACGCCTGGAAGAAGTTCACGGCCAACGGCTCGGATGCGCCGCGCCTGAAGGCCACCTACAACCGCAAGCCCAACGAACCCACCAAGCTGAAGATGAGCGGCGGGCACGGGTGTGACACCGGCGGGCAGATCTCCATCGGCAAGCAGGGCACCATCAACTTCGCGGCCACTTCCTCCGACCTGGACCACAACCTGAAGTATCTGCACTTCCAGTTGTGGCGCGAGGGCTGGAGCGACATCAAGATCCTCGACCGCAAGGTCACGGTGGACTCCACCGGCCACGCCTGGACCGGTGTCTCCACCACCGCCACCGAGGAGCAGCCCCACCCGCTGCGCAACGGGGTGCGGTACTGGTGGCGGGTGCGGGCCATCGACTCCACCGGCGCCGCCTCCACCTACGCCCCGCCCGGCTCGGACAACTGCGGCTTCGTCTACGACAGCACCGCCCCCAGCTCTCCGTTCGTCTCCTCCACGGACTTCCCCGCGGAAAGCCCGGACAACGAATGGAGTCTGAAGAAGTTCGGCGAATCCGGCGTCATCACTTTCGCGCCCGGCGACGAGAACGACGGTGTCGTCCGCTACGACTACTCCTTCAACGGCCATGCCTACAACAAGGAGGCCACTCCCGGTACCGACGGCACCGCGGAGATCACCGACTTCCGGCCCCCGCACGCCGGCCCGAACGTGGTGTACGTGCGGGCGGTGGACACCGCCGGCAACGTCTCGGCAGGCACCCCTTACGTCTTCTACGTCAGGCCCCGCAACACGCCCGACGCACCAGGGGACACCGGGGGCGACGGCTACCCGGACATGTTCGTCATCAACCCCGACGGCAGTCTGCGCTCCCTGCCCGGTGACGACGCCGGCGACCTCCACCGCTCCATCGGCGGTGCCCACGACAGCGGCGACCCGCCCCCGGCCGGATACTGGAAGGACGCCGCGGGCAACCCCGCCCTGATCACCCACAACGGTGACTTCCTGCCCGGCGATGGCATAGCCGACGTCCTCGCCCGCATGCCCGTCCCCGACGACCGGCTCTACCTCTATCCCGGCGACGGCTACGGCAGCGTCGACATCAGCAGACGCATCGAGGTGCTGCTGCCCCCGAACGCGCCGGACCCCGCCGCGCTGACCGAGATCAAGGCGGCCGGTGACATCACCGGCGACGGACGGCCGGACATGTTCGCCATCGCCGAAGATCAGCTGTGGGCCCTCACCGGCTACACCGGCGGCGCCTTCGACCGGGCCGTGCTGCTGCTCAATGGCGCCTGGGGCAACCGTGACATCGTCAATGTCACCGACATCTCCGGTGACGGCATCGCCGACCTGCTCTACCGCAACCGCAGCAACGGCGAGCTCCTGCTGCGCCTGGGCAAGCCCGGCGCCGACGGGACCGGGGTGGATCTCACCTCACTGGGCCGCGCCGTGGACTCCGCCACCGGCACCGACGCCGTGTACGGCACCGGCTGGACCGCCACCGGCCACCCGATGATCATGGGCATCCCCGACGCCAACGGCGATTCCGTCCCCGACATCTGGACCACGGTCTCGGACGGCTCCCTCCGCGTCTACCACGCCACCCGCACCTCGGCCGGAAGCTGGACAAAGATCATGAACGTCAACTGGGACACCAAACTCGCCCTGGGATGACTGCCCTTGGCGCGGCGCCCGCTCCCCGGCCGGGGTGAGGGGTCGGGGAGCGGGCGCCGGGTTCAGGCGGCGAGGTAGCCGGCGAGTTCCCGGCCGGTGCGGGACGTGCCCGCGGGCACGGGCTGCTGCCCGTCCTGGACGCCGCCGCGCCGGGCGACCGGCGGGTCGAGTGCCGGGTCGCCGACCAGGATCGCCTGGTGCAGCCGCCGCACCCACGGCGCGGGCTCCACACCCAGGGCGGAGATCAGGGTCGAGCGGAGCTGCTGGAAGGTCTCCAGGGCCCGGGCGGTGTGGCCGGAGCGGTACAGCGCGGTCATCAGCTGCGCGCTCAGGCTCTCGTGCATCGGGTTGCGGGCCACCAGGGTCAGCAGCTCGCCGAGCAGTTCGGTGTGGCGGCCCAGCCGCAGGTCGGCGTCGATGCGGCGGCCGAGCAGGCCCAGCCGGGTCTGCTCCAGCGAGTTGGCCTCCAGCTCCAGCACCCGGCCCAGCGGCAGGTCCATCAGGGCCTCGCCGTGCCAGAGTTCCAGGGCGCGGCCGAAGTAGGCGGAGGCGGCCCGGTCGTCACCGGCGTCGAAGGCGGTCCGTCCGGCGCGGGCGAGCCGGCGGAATTCGTGGACGTCGACGCATTCCGGCTCGACGGCCAGTGAATACCCGCCGTGCCGGGTGACGAGAATGTCCTTGGCGGTCCGGCCGTCCTCGTCCCCCTCGGCCAGGGCCTTGGTCAGTTTGCCGCGGAGTTGCAGGATGTACGTCTGCAGCGTCGTCGGCGCGCTGCGCGGCGGATGGTCTCCCCACAACTCCTCGAACAGCCGGGCGACCGTGACCACCTGGCCGGGAGTGAGGGCCAGCAGGGCGAGGATCTGCCGCTGCTTCGCCGCGCTCGGCACGACCGACCGGTGGTTGAGGCGCGCTGACAGATGTCCCAGGAGTTTGATCTGCATGACACGTCGCTCCTTTAGCGCCGGTGATTCCCGGCCCCCCGTCCGAGAACGGGCCGGATACCGCTTGAGTCTGGAACGAAGCGCGCTCCGGGCCCAGTTATGCGCTCATGAACCCGGCCATGAATAGTCCACGCCCGGGGCATGAGATTTTCACTACCGGTGGCCGGTCCGGAGCCTGGATGCTGAGTGCCGTCCTCAACGCCGACGGATCCTCAGGGGGAACCATGCCGATCAGTGAGCTCCTCTCCGCCGCCACTCCCGAGACCGGCGCCATCATCGCCCAGGGCACCGCCGCCGCGGCCGGCGACCTGGTCATCGAGCCCCTCGACTACACCGGTGACCTGGGCAGCGCCATCCCCTGCTTCAGCTCGTCCGACGCCTGAACCGCCGCACCGCCCGCCCCGATTCCGGCGACGCCGGACGGCCCTCGCCGTCCGGCGCGCCGTGCCGTTTCCGCACCGATTCCGCACCGTCTGGAGTTCCCGTGTCAGCACAGGATCCCGCGCACAAGGACGACGTTCATGGCGCCTCGGTGTTCCCGCTGTGGTCCCTTCGCGAGGATGTGCGGATCGAGGACGAGAACGAGAACGGAGCCGAGGACGGAGCCGAGGAGGGTGGGCGGGGCGGGCGGGGGACCGGCGGGGGGCGGCTGACGCTGCTCTGCCGCTGGGGCGAGACCGTGCTGGACCGGCCGCAGCCACTGCTGCGCCAGGCCCTGCACCGGATGAGCCTGGGCCCGATCCGGCTGGAGAACGTGACGTCCGGGGACGGCGGCCACCGCGAGCGGGCGCTGACCGTCCTGCTCCGGGAGCTGCGCCCGCTGCATCCGCTGACCGTGCGCTCGCTGGGCGCGGACGCCGCCCGCCCGCTGCTGTCCGTGGTGCCCCTCACGCCGGAGGCGGGGCTCCGGCTGCATGCCCCGCGTCCCGGCCGGCCGCTGCGGGTGTCCCGGTTCGCCATGCTGCGGGCGGACGGCGGCACCATGCGCATGGAGTCGCCGCTGTCGCTGCACCGGGTGGAGTTCGGCCGGCCCGAGGCGCTGGGCGTGATCGGCGCCATCGGCGCGGCCACACCGCCGGAGGAGGTGGCCTCGGCATCGGGGCAGCCGCCGGAGGTGGCGCACGCCGTGCTGTCGTATCTGCTGTCGGCGGGCATGCTGGTGCAGGCCGGGGCGGGGACGGGCACGGGGGAGGAACGGCACAGTGACGGCGACGGCGACGGGGACGGGGACGGCGACGGTTGCGGGGACGGCGGGCGGCCGGTGTTCGGCGAGGACGACGACCCGGTGCTTGCCGCCTGGGCCCCGCTGGAGCTGCTGTTCCACACCCGCAGCCGGCCCGGCCTGCACGACAGCGACTTCGGCACCGTGGAGGAGGCGGCAGGCTTCTCCGCGCCTCCCGAGCCGGTGGTCAAGCCGCCTCGCGGCGGCCCCGCCCTCCCGCTGCCCCGCCCCCGCTGGGAGGACGTGCTGGCCGCCGATCCCCCGCTCACCGCGGCCGTGGAGGGCCGCCGGTCCCGGCGGCTCTGGCACCACGGCCGGCTGACCGCGGACCAGCTCGGCGAGCTGCTCTACCGGTCCGCGCGGGTGCGGGCGCTGACCGGCCCGGGCACCGGCCCGACCGGCGCCGGAACCAGTGACCGGCCGTATCCGAGCTTCGGCTCGCTGCACGAGCTGGAGCTGTATCTGACGGTCAGCGACTGCGACGGCATCCCGGCCGGCGTCTACCACTACGACCCGCTGGGCCACCGGCTGGAGCGGCTGCGCACCGACACCCCCGAACGGCTGCTGCGCTGCGCCGCGCCCGCCACCGCCGCCGGGCCGGCCGCCGCCGAGGGGCCGCACCGGCCGCCGGTGCTGATCACCATGACCGCCCGGTTCCGCCGGCTGGCCGGGGTGTCCTGGGGTCTGCGTTACGCCCTCACCCTGAAGCATGTGGGCGTGCTGATGCAGAACGTCTACCTGGTGTGCGAGGCCATGGGGCTGTCGGCGTGCGCGGTGGCCAGTGGCGATGTGGAAGCCTCGGCCCGGGTGCTGGGCACGGACTGGCGCGAGGAGTCCAGCGTCGGGGAGATCGTGGTCGGCCCCCGCGGGCCCGAGTCCGAGCCGTCCCGGGAGGCAGGGCGGGACGACGGGGGCGGGCGGCGGGCCGCCAACGACCCGGAGTGGGCGGCCCGCGCGCGGGCCCTGCTCGGCGGCCCGCCGGCCGGGAGACAGCGGTGATGGCGCTGGTGGCGATGACGGCATGACGGCATGACGGCATGACGGCAGCGGCAGCGACGGCAGGGGCAGCGGCGACGGCGGTAACGGCGGCCCGGGCGGGGACACGCGGGGCGCGCGGCGGGCGGGCGCGCGACGGCATGGTGACGCTTCGTCATATCACGGGCGGCTTCTGGTTTTTGATGTCCGTCACACATACCATCTGACCAGTCCTTCCACCGAGGTGCGGCGTTGGTGTGCCCACAGCGAACAGAAGGAGCAGGCATGGCCGGCGGTCAGGCGAGGAGGGTGGCTCACCCGGCCGCGCTCGGGGTCTTCGGCGGCTACTACGTGGTGACGCTGCTCAATGTCGCCTCGCTGCGTCCCGGGGCACCGGGGATGATCGCCTTCGCGGGATGCGCGGCGGCGGCCTTCGCCCTCCACCTCCTCCACCTGGCCGCGGCCCGGCGCTGGCCCGCCCGGTTACGGCTGCTCACGCTGACGCTGCAGGCGGCCATCAGCTTCCTTCCGCTGCTCTGGCTGGGCCAGCCCTGGGGCAGCATGACCGCGTTCCTGGTCGGCTCGCTGCTCCTGCTGCTCCCCGGCTGGATACGGTGGGTCTGCTTCGGCGGTGCCGTGGCCGCCGTGCTGGCCCTGAGCGTGGCCTCCGGCGGCGACACCCTGTGGCGCGTCTATCTGGCGCTGGCCGCGGTCAACAGCGGGCTCGCCGTCTACGGCCTGAGCCGGCTGTCCGCCTCCGTGCTGGAGGTGCGGCGCACCCGCGGCGAGCTGGCCCGGCTGGCGGTGATCCGGGAACGGCTGCGCGTCGCCCGCGACCTGCACGACCTGCTCGGCTACAGCCTCTCCGCCATCACCCTCAAGTCCGAACTGGCGCACCGGCTGCTGCCGCAGGCCCCGGGCAGGGCCCGGGAACAGGTCGGCGAGGCGCTCGCGGTGTCCCGGCAGGCCCTGGCGGACGTGCGCTCGGTGGCCAGCGGCTACCGGGAGATGTCTCTGAAGGCGGAGGCCGACTCGGCCCGCTCGGTGCTGGCCGCCGCCGACATCGACGTCGATCTGGCCGTCACCGCCCGCTGCCTGCCGGCTGAGGTGGACACCCTGCTGGCGACCGTGCTGCGCGAGGCGGTCACCAATGTGCTGCGCCACTCCCGCGCCAGCAGGGTCGAGATCCGGGTCACCGAGACCTCCGGCGCCGTCGGCCTGACCGTGGTCAACGACGGGCCGCTGCCGGCCGGGGCGGATGCCCTCGGCGAGGGGGCGGGCAAGGGTGAGCGCGAGGGCGAGCGCGAGGGCGAGCGCGACGCCGGGCCGGGCGGCAGCGGTCTGGGGAATCTCACCGAGCGGGTGAAGCAGGCGGGCGGCACGCTGAGCGCCGGTCCGGACGGGCAAGGACGGTTCCGTGTCACGGTCGCTGTTCCCCGGACCGGCGGCGAGGGCCGGCCGGCCGCCGGGGCGGCACCGCCCGGCATGGCCTCGGCGACCGTGACAGCAGCCGCGGCGGCAGCAGCAATGGCGGCGGTTCCGGCAGCGGACGAGGATGTGCCCGCAGCCGTGCGGGCCACGGTCGCGGACGCGGCCGTGGACGGCGCCGTGGACGGCGCCGGCCCGGGCGGCGGCGCGGCCGATACCGAGCTCACCGACCTCACCGCGCCCCGGCTGGCGCTCGTGGTCGCCCTGGTGGTGTTCACCGGCTATGTGGTGCTGGCCGTGCTCAACGTCCTCCAGCTCTGGCCCGGCGCCGATCCCGCCGCGCTGGCGTTCTGGATCGCGGTGATCCTCGCCTGCCAGCTTGCGCACTCCCTGACCGGTCCGGCCGAACGGCTGGGCCGGATGCGTCTGGCCACCCTGGCCGTGCAGGGTGTGGCCACCTACCTGCCGCTGGTCTGGTTCGGCTGGCCGTGGTGCGCGATCTCCGGCTTCCTTGCCGGCTCGGTGCTGCTGGTGGTGTCCTCGGGGCGGTTCCGCTGGCCGCTGTTCGGCATGATCGTGGCCTCCATGCTGGTCATCGCCAGGGACGCGGGCATGAACTGGGTGGACTCCGGCTATGTGGCGCTGAACGCGGTGATCAGCGGCCTGACCGTGTACGGCCTGAGCCGGCTCTCGGTGGCCGTGGTGGAGGTGCGGCGCAGCCGGGGCGAGCTGGCCCGGCTGGCGGTCGCCCGGGAACGGCTGCGGGTCGCCCGCGAGCTGCACGACCTGCTCGGCTACAGCCTCTCCGCCATCACCGTGAAATCGGAGCTGGTGCACCGGCTGCTGCCGTCCGACCCCGACCGGGCGCGGGAGCAGGTCGGGGAGGCGCTGGCGGTGTCCCGGCAGGCGCTGGCCGATGTGCGCTCGGTGGCCCGCGGCTACCGGGAGATGTCGCTGGAGGCGGAGGCCGACTCGGCACGCTCGGTGCTCCTGGCCGCCGACGTGGAGGTCGACGTGGCGGTGTCGGTGGGCACGGTGCCGCCCCGGACGGGCACCGTACTGGCGGCGGTGCTGCGGGAGGCGGTGACCAATATCCTGCGCCACTCCCGGGCCCGCCGGGTGCAGATCGTGGTGGTGCAGACGGATGGCATGGTGCGGCTCACCGTTGTCAACGACGGGTCCCTGCCGGCCGAGGAGCAGGCCGTGAAGGAGGGCGGCGGGCTGGCGGATCTGGCGGTCCGCATGGTGCAGACCGGCGGCTCGCTGACCGCCGGCCCGGACGGGGCGGGCCGCTTCCGTCTCACCGCCGAGGCCCCGCTGACCGACGCGCGGGAGGCCGGAACCGGCACCCGCGGTCCCGGCCCCGGTCCCGGCTCCGGCCCCGGCCCCGGCCCGTCGGAATGGATCACCCTTCCGAGCTGAACGCGCAGCACGCGCAGCACGCACGTTCCGCGCATTCGCGAAGCGGCGCCGGCGGGGTGTCCCGCCGGCGCCGGGTGGGGGTTGCCGGCGTACGGGCCGGATGCCCGGGCCCGTACGCCGGTTGCCGTCGCGTGCCGTGTGCGGCGTCCGGTGCGCGGGCCACGCTCGCCCGGCCCGCGCACCGGAGCCCGGTCGAGCCCGGTCACTGCCGTACGAGGTGCTCCTCGGGGCGGCCGCCGCCGGCCGCGGCCGGGACCGCATCGGCATCGGCATCGTCCGCGCCCTCGGCGCCTCCACCGGCACCGGCACGACCACCGGCCCCGGCGTGGGCACCGGCATCGGTGTCGTCGGGCTCGCGCTCCGACAGGTCCGGCAGCCAGCGCAGCCAGCTCGGCAGGTACCAGTTGGCCTCCCCGAGCATCGCCATCACCGCGGGCAGCAGCACCGCCCGGATGATGGTGGCGTCCAGCAGCACCGCCACCGCCAGGCCCACGCCCATCTGCTTGACCGAGGTGGCGGACACCGTGGCGAAGACCAGGAAGACCGCCACCATGATCAGCGCCGCCGCGGTGATCACCGACGCCGTGGAGCGCAGGCCCCGCACGATCGCGGTCCGGGTGTCCGCGCCGCGCAGCCGCGCCTCACGGATGCGGGACACCACGAACACGTGGTAGTCCATGCTCAGCCCGAACAGGATCACGAACAGGAACAGCGGCAGCCAGGAGGCGATCGGCCCGGCCGTGTGCGCGCCGGTCAGCCCGATCCCCACACCCTCCTGGAAGACCAGGGTGAGCACCCCGTAGGCGGCGCCGGCGGAGAGCAGGTTGAGCACGATCGCGGTGAGCGCGATGGTCAGCGAGCGGAACGAGGCCAGCATCAGCACCAGGGTGAGCAGCAGCACGAAGGCCAGCACCGGCGCCACCGCATCGCCGAGCTGCTCGTTGAAGTCGACCGAGCCGGCGGTGACGCCGTTGACGGCGGTCTCCGCGCCCTCGACCGCGCCCAGGGTGCCGGGCAGGACGTCGCCGCGCAGCGCCTCCAGGGCGGCCACGCTGGTGTCGTCGCTGCCCTCGCCCGCCATCGGCACCTCGATGGCCAGCACCGAGCCGCCGGCGTGCTCGGTCACCTCGATCGGCTCGAAGAGCTGCCCGGTGGCCACCGCCTCGGCGCGGAACGCCGCCACGGCCGCGTCCAGTTCGGCCGGGTCGGCGTCTCCGGCCGCCACCACCACGGTGGCGAGTGTGGCGCTGCCCGGGAACGATTCGTCGATCGCCTCCATGGCCTGGACGATGGGCGTGTCCGGGTCCATGTCCTGGGCCGCGCTGGGCATGGCGGTCTGCATGTTCAGCACCGGCAGGGCCAGCGCCACGAGCGCGCCGACGGCCACCGCGGCGGACAGCGCGGGCCGGCGCAGCACCCGGTCGGTCAGCACCCGCCAGAAGCGGGAGTCGCCGCCCTTGCGGTCACGGCGCAGGAACGGCAGCCGGCCCTTCTCCACCTTGTCGCCGAGCATCGCCAGCATGGCGGGCAGCACGGTGACCGAGCCGAGCACGGCCACCGCCACGGCGGCGATGGCGGCCACGCCCATGGCGGCGAAGGTGGCGATGCCGGTGAGGAACATGCCGGCCATGGCGACGATGACGGTCAGGCCGGAGACCACGACCGCCCGGCCGGAGGTGGCCGCGGCGATCCGCAGGGCGGTGGCGTTGTCCCGGCCGGCCGCCCGTTCCTCACGTGCGCGGCGCAGGTAGAACAGGCTGTAGTCGACGCCGACGGCCAGGCCGACCAGGGTCAGCACCACGCTGGCGTTCAGGTCTGTCGGCACCGCGTGGCTGCTCACGACGAGCAGGCCGTAGGCGGCGGCGGTGGCGGTCAGCGCCAGCACCACCGGCAGCACGCTGGCGACCAGCGCGCCGAAGGCCACCAGCAGGATGCCGATGGCGAGCGGGACCACGGCGTACTCCGCGAAGACGAGGTCCTCGGCGAAGGTGTCGTCCAGCGCCTTCTGGGCGGTGGCCTCGCCGAAGAGTTCCGCGGACACCTCCGGGTGGGCCGCGACGGCCTCCTCGATGGCGTCCAGCACCCCGCCGATGTCCTTGGAGGCGTCGATGCGGCCCTCGGTCATGGTGTAGCCGACCAGTGCGGCCGTGCGGTCCTCGGAGATGGTGCCGGTCTCGTAGGGCGAGTCCACGTCCGTGACGTGCTCGGAAGCCCCCACCGCGGAGACCACGTCGTCGACGGCCGCCCGGAACGCGGTGTCGTCGGCCGTCACGTCCGTACCGGTGATGAGCACAAGTTCCTGGGCGGGCGACTTGACGCCCGCGTCGGCGAGGATCTGCGCCGCCCGGCCGGACTCGCCCACGCCGTTGTCCACGTCGTCGGACAGCACCGTGCCCAACGAGCCGCCCATCGAGGCGAGCACAACGAACAGCAGCCAGCCGAAGACGGCTGTTTTCCGGTGCTGCGCGCTCCACCCACCGATTGCAGCGGCAATGCCCTTCTTGGCTGCCACGTCGGTCCTCCTCTTGTAGGTCGCCTCATCGGCTGGCTTCAGCGTGGGTCAGTGCGGTGGAGCCGCCCTTGAGCGCATGCGTGACGGATTCCTATACGCTCGGTAACTCTGACGCGGCGTCACGATGTGCGGGAGCAGCCGGCGGGAGCGGCCAACCGGTGCGGCCGGTGGGTCTCCACGGCGGGCCCGCCCGCCACGACGCCCGGCCGGGGCCTCGTGCCCGGACCGGACCGGCCCCGGCCCGGACCCGCCCGGCTCCTTCGTGCCCCACCCCGCTCGGCTCGGGCTCGGCTCGGCTCGGACCCGGCTCGGACCCGGCTCGCCTCCTGCACGGAGGGCTGGGTACCGGGGACTCAGCCGGCGGCGGTGCGGCCCCAGATGGCGCGGACGGTGCGGCGGTCCACCGCGGTGCCGCCGCGGATGTCGTCCGAGGAGCCGATCGGCAGGTACTGCAGGGCGACCGCGGCCAGCATTCCGCCCTCCAGGTCCAGGCTGTGGAAACGCCAGGTCGGGGCGTCCACCGGGGCGCCGTCCCGGCCGCACAGCAGGGCCGGCCCGGGGCCCGCGGTCACCGTGCCGCCCAGCGGGGTGCGGGCCGCGCGCACCCCGCGTGCGCCCCGTCCCGGCGGGGCCGGGGCGAAGCCGAACTCGGTGAAGGAGAACCGCAGGCCCTGTCCCAGGGCCTTGCTGTACGCCTCCTTCAGCATCCAGGTGCGCAGCAGCCGGGCCGCGCGCTCCCCGGCCGGGCCCTCGTTCACCGCCCCCAGCTCGTGGGGGGTGCAGATGTGCCGGTCCAGCTCGGCGACCTCCTTGGCGCGCCCGGCCGGCTCCACGTCCACCCCGATGCGGCCCCGGGAGGTCACCCCGACGAGGATGATGTCGCCGGTGTGGCTGAGCGAGATGTCCACCTGGTCGTAGCCCCGGGCGTACGGCCGGCCGCTGAGGTGGTAGCCGATGTCCACGCCGCCCGGCGGCACCCCGATGGCGGCGGCCACCACGCAGCGCAGCAGCACCCGGGAGGCGGCGAACCGCTCCCGGACGATGCCCTCCTCCATGGCCGTGTACCGGGGCAGGTCCCGGCCCAGCAGGGTGCGCACCCGGGGCTCGACCGGACGGTCGCTCTCCCAGCGGCCCAGTGTGGTGGCGGCCAGCGCCACCCCGGTGGTGCGGATGTCCCTGGACACCGTGTCCCACACCCCCCAGGGCGCACCGACCATGCGCACCGGGGGGAGTGCGGGTTTCCGTTCGGCGCTCATCCCGCCAGCTCCGCGGCGTAGAGGTCGAAGGCGCGGGCGCCGTCTGCCCGCCGCCGCAGTTCGTCGTGGACCCGGGCCATCGCCTCGGCCGGCACCGCCGGCACCGGGCGGCCAAGCCGGCGCAGCAGCCGGTCCAGGGCCAGCAGCAGCCAGGCCGGGTCGGCCAGGAAGGCCGCGCCCGGGTCGTCGGCCGGGGCGGCGGCGGCCTCCCGCCAGACGCCCAGGCAGGAGGCGGCGGCCAGCAGCAGGGTGTAGCGCTCGCTGAGCGGGATGGCCCGCGGGTCGTCCACCGGGTCGCCGGTGTCGAAGCCCAGGTCGGTGGCGGTCTCCATGACGTCGGCCAGTTCGGCGGCGAATGCGGTGGCGCGCACCGCGAACTCGTCGCCGAGTTCGTCGGCCGTTCCGGCCGGGCCGAGTTCGCCGCTCTCCACGGCACGGGACAGGTAGCCCCACAGCCGGTCGCCGCCGCCGAACTGTGCCAGCCGGTCCGGGTCCAGGGCGGGCACCGTGGTGCCGGGCCGGAACAGCGCGGGCTCCGGCTGTGCCGAGCGGGCGTCCGAGTCACGGGCCAGCAGCGGCAGGAACGGCACGATCGCGGTCTGGCACACCGCGCTGCCCACGTGGCCGAAGCTGATCGTGTCGATGTCCCGCAGGTGCTTGCGCACCAGGGCGGACGGTCCGGCGGTGGTGTGGAAACCGTCGCCCAGGATGGTGGACAGGTGGTGCATGGACTCGCTCAGCACCTTCGGCACCAGGTACTTGGCGGCAGCAGTCAATACGTCGCACTGCTCCGGCACCAGGTGCAGGGAGCGGGTCGCGGTCAGTGTCAGGCAGTCCGCGATCAGGAGGTCGACGAAGGCGCCGTTGACGGCGGTGCGCACCTGGGCGGGGGTGGACCGGGCCAGGCCGGAACCAGAACGAGAACCGGGACCGGAACCGCAGTCGGAACCGGAGCCGGAGCGTTCGGCGGCGAACCGCAGGGTGACGCGGAGGGCGGTGTCCCCCAGGCCGATGAGCATGGCGGCGATGGTGGCGTTCATCAGCGGGTAGGCCGAGGCGCCCACCTCCACGCCGCGGCCCCAGCCGCCCACCAGGGCGGAGGCCGGGACGGGGCACTCCAGCAGTTCCAGGCCGCCCAGGCCCATGCCGCCCCAGCCCGTGGGCGCGCCGCCGAGCCGCTTCATCCAGGGGCCGGGCAGGCGTTCGCGGTCCAGCAGGAAGAGGGAGTGGCCGTCCGGTCCGGAAGCGAAGGCGAGGATCAGCTCGGCGCGGTCCAGGTTGTTGATGGCCGGTTTGCGGCCGGACAGCAGGTAGCCGCCGCCGGCCGGTCTGGCCCGGAACTCCTCCTGGAAGAAGATGTTGGCGTGCTCCAGCTGGTGACAGGCGATGGCCAGCCGGCCGCCGCCGAGCAGGGCGTCGGCCGTGCGGCGGCGCTGGGCCTCGCTGCCGGCCGCCCACACCACGGAGGCCGCCAGCAGGGAGGAGATGCAGCCGATGGCGCCCAGGCGGGCGTCCCGGCGGAACACCGGGCGCAGGAGGGCGCCGGCGGTGTCCATGCCCACCAGCCGCCCGCCCAGCGCAGCGGGTACGAATTCGGCGTTCAGCAGCTGCGCGTCGTAGGTCTCCAGGGCCGCCGGCAGACAGCTCTCCCGCTCGTCGGCGGACAGGATCTCGGAGAAGCCCAGCGGGTTGTTCTCGTCCCACGGATCGCCGAATGCCTGGTCCACCGCGGTGATCCGGCGGCGGACCGCCGCCCACTGGTCCACCGCCGGCTGTCGCGGGCGCACCTCGCTCAGCAGCATGTCCGTCTCCTCTCGCGCGACACCGGGAGATCCCACGGTGCGCCCCCGCGCTAGAGGCATTCTTGGCCGCCACCGGACGCCGACTCGTCTCCGGGCTGCTTTTCATACCTTCCGGGTGTTTCGCACGTTCCGCTTGTGTGGGCGCTGTCAGAGTTCCGGACGGACCTCGTGCGCCACCCCGTGCGGCCCGGCGGGGCGGGGGCGGGCGCCGCCCGTCCGCTGCGCCGCTGTGTCCGCCGCTGTGTCCGCCGCTGGTTCCGCCGCTGGTTCCGCCGCTGTTCCCGCTTCCGCTCCGGCACCGGCCTCGGCCTCGGGACCGGCACCGGTACCCGCACCGGCAGCGGCACCGGCAGCGGCACCGGTTTCGCGGATGCCCGCCAGCGCCTCGGTGAGCCAGTCGAGCCAGAAGGTCTCCAGCCCGATCCCCGCCCGCAGCACCAGGTGCCGCAGCCGCTGCCCACCACTGCCGTCGTCGCCCCGGGGGCCGGTGAAGTCCCGCTGTTCGATCTCCAGGTATTCCGCGAGCTGCCGACGGTGCAGGGCGAGATGGCGCGTCAGCTCCTCCTCCAGCCCTTCGGTGCCGATGACCGCGGCGGCGCGCAGCCGCAGCAGCAGGGCGTCCCGGACGGGCCGGGGTTCGTGGCGGCCCGCCGCCCAGGCGGCCAGCTCGGACCGCCCGGCGGGCAGCACCTCGTACTCCTTCTTCCGGCCCCGGGCGGGCTGTTCGGACGGCAGGGCCCGCACCAGGCCCTCCCGTTCCAGCCTGCCCAGCTCGCGGTAGATCTGCTGGTGGGTGGCCGGCCAGAAGTAGCCGATGGACTTGTCGAACCGGCGGGTCAGCTCCAGTCCGGAGGAGGGCTTCTCCAGCAGGGCGGTGAGGATCGCGTGCGGCAGCGACATGACGCCGGTACCTCCGGGCGGCGGGAGTGCGGTGCGTGGGGTGCGGGCAGGGCGGGCGGTGCGGGGCGGTGCGGGCGGTGCCGGGCCATCCTGGGAACGGCCCGGCACGGGGCGCGTCTACAGCCCGGCGGCCAGCCGGGTGCCCTGGTCGATGGCCCGCTTGGCGTCGAGTTCGGCCGCGATGTCGGCTCCGCCGATGAGGTGGACCGTCTGCCCGGCGTCGCGCAGCGCACCGTGGAGTTCGCGGCGGGGCTCCTGCCCGGTGCACAGCACGACGGTGTCCACGGCCAGCACCCGCGGCGCGCCGCCGTCCACGGACAGGTGCAGCCCTTCGTCGTCGATCCGGTGGTAGGTGACACCGGGCAGCATGTGCACGCCCCGGTGCCTGAGCTCGGCGCGGTGGATCCAGCCCGTGGTGCGGCCCAGCCCGGCGCCGACCTTGCCGGTCTTGCGCTGGAGCAGGTGGACCGTGCGGCGCGGCCGGTGGCGCCGGGGTTCCGTCAGCCCGCCGCGCTCCCGGTATCCGGTGTCCACGCCCCACCGCCGGAAGAACTCCTCGGCGTCCACCGCTTCTCCGGCACCCCCGGTGTCCTCGGCGCCCCCGGCGTCCTCGGTCAGGTACTCGGCCACGTCGAAGCCGATGCCTCCGGCGCCCAGGATGGCCACCCGCTCCCCCACCAGCGCATCGCCCGCGAGCACGTCCCGGTAGCCGACCACGCTGCGGTGGCCGACGCCGGGGATGTCCGGCGTCCTCGGGGTCACGCCGGTCGCCAGCACCACCGCGTCGTAGCCGCCGGTGAGCAGTGTCCCGGCGTCGGCCGGGGTGCCGGGCCGGACGTCGACGCCGCTGGCGTCCAGGCGGTGCGCGAAGTAGCGCAGCGTCTCGTCGAACTCCTCCTTGCCCGGGACGCGGCGGGCCAGGCTGAGCTGGCCGCCGATCCGGTCCTCGGCCTCGAAGAGGGTGACCCGGTGGCCGCGCTCGGCGGCGGCCACGGCGCAGGCCAGGCCGGCCGGTCCGGCGCCGACCACGGCCAGCCGCTTGCCCGCGCCGGACCGGACGGGCTCCAGCACGAGTTCGGTCTCGTGGCAGGCGCGCGGGTTGACCAGGCAGGAGCTGATCTCGCCGCTGAAGGTGTGGTCCAGGCATGCCTGGTTGCAGCCGATGCAGGTGTTGATGGTGTCCGCCCGCCCGCGCCGGGCCTTGGCCACGAATTCCGGGTCGGCCAGGAACGGCCGGGCCAGCGCCACCAGGTCGGCGGCACCGTCCGCGAGCAGTCCTTCCGCGACCTCGGGGGTGTTGATGCGGTTGGCGGCGGCCAGGGGGAGGGAGACCGCCCCCATGAGCCGCTTGGTCACCCAGCCGTAGGCGCCGCGCGGCACGGAGGTGGCGATGGTGGGGATGCGGGCCTCGTGCCAGCCGATCCCGGTGGTGATCATGGTGGCGCCGGCCGCCTCGATCTCCTTGGCCAGCGCGGTGACCTCGTCCGGGGACGACCCGCCCGGCACCAGGTCCAGCATGGAGAGCCGGTAGACGATGAGGAAGCCGGGGCCGAGCCGTTGCCGGGTCCGGCGGACGATCTCGACCGGGAAGCGGATGCGGTTCTCGTACGGCCCGCCCCAGCGGTCGGTGCGGTGGTTGGTCGCGGCGGCGAGGAACTCGTTGATCAGGTAGCCCTCGGAGCCCATGATCTCCACGCCGTCGTAGCCCGCGTGCCGGGCCAGCTCCGCCGCCCGGACGAAGTCCTCGACGGTCGCCGCCACCTCCGTGTCGTCCAGCGCGCGGGGTGTGAACGGGCTGATCGGTGCCTTGAGCGCGCTGGGCGCGACCAGGTCCTCGTGGTAGGCGTACCGGCCGAAGTGCAGGATCTGGAGGGCGATCCGGCCGCCCTCGCGGTGCACGGCGGCGGTGATCCGCCGGTGCCGTACGGCCTCTTCCTCGGTGGTCAGCTTGGCGCCGCCGGCCCCGGGCCGCCCGGCCTCGTTGGGGGCTATGCCGCCGGTGATGATCAGTCCGGCGCCGCCGCGGGCGCGTTCGGCGTAGAACGCCGCCAGCCGGCCGAAGCCGCCGGGGGACTCCTCCAGGCCCGTGTGCATGGACCCCATGACGATCCGGTTCGGCAGGGTGATGCCGCCGCCCAGCTCCAGCGGGCGGAACAGGTGCGGGTACGCAGCGCTCGTCTCCATGACCGGCAGGAAAGCATTGTGCAACTAGTTGCACAATGATCCGCGTCTCATCCGCCCTCCGCCCGCCATCCCTCCACCCGCCACGCCCCCCGATGTGCGGAGCGTTACATGATGCGCCCTTTACCGTTTCTTGGTGCGTGCCGTAGGCTCTCCTGGCAGTGGAGGGGAGTATTCCCCCGCGGTGTTCCCGTCAGTACGGACCGGTCCGCGCCGGTCCCGGGGCACCGGCCCGAGCGGCGCAGCCTGTGCCGGCCCGGGTGGAAGAGACCTCCGGCAGACGCGCTGCCTTGCCCTGCCCTGGCATGCGCCATCCCCCGCCGGAGGTTGCTCTGTGGACATCTCGCTGACCGTGTGGGTGCTGACCGTTGTCGGTCTGTGCGCCCTGATCGCCGTCGACTTCTTCTTCGGCCGCAAGCCGCACGAGGTCACCCTGCGCGAGGCCGGCACCTGGACAGTCATCTGGGTGATCCTCGCCGTGCTCTTCGGCATCGGCCTCTGGCTCTTCGGCGGCGGTCAGCCGGCCGGTGAGTTCTTCGCCGGATACATCACCGAGAAGTCCCTGAGCGTGGACAACCTCTTCGTCTTCGTCCTCATCATGGCGAAGTTCGCCGTCCCGCCCGCCTACCAGGCCCGGGTTCTGATGATCGGCGTCCTGATCGCGCTCGTCCTCCGGGGTCTCTTCATCGCCGCGGGCGCCACGATCATCGCCCACTTCACCTGGGTGTTCTTCATCTTCGGCGGCTTCCTGATCTGGACCGCCTGGAAGCTGGTGCGCGAGGCGCACGCCGAGGCGACCGGCCACGAGAGGGAGGCGTACGAGGAGAACCGCCTGCTCAAGCTCATCGAGCGCCGCGTGCCCTCCACCCCCGAGTACCACGGCACCAGGCTGACCATCATGCGCAACGGCAAGCGGCTGATCACCCCGATGATGCTGGTGATGCTGGCCATCGGCTCCACCGACCTGCTGTTCGCGCTGGACTCCATCCCGGCGATCTTCGGCCTGACCCAGGACCCGTACATCGTCTTCACGGCCAACGCCTTCGCGCTGATGGGCCTGCGGCAGCTGTACTTCCTGATCGGCGGCCTGCTCCAGCGCCTGGTGCACCTCTCCTACGGGCTGTCCGTCATCCTCGGCTTCATCGGCGTGAAGCTGCTGCTGCACGCCCTGCACGAGTACGGGGTGCACGTCCCGGAGATCTCCATCCCCGTCTCCCTGGCCGTGATCTGCACCGTCCTGCTGGTCACCACCCTCACCAGCCTGCGCGCCTCCCGCACCCAGCGGAAGACCCCGGCGGACGGCGGCACCCGGCACTGAGCGCCACGGCACCGCCTTCTCAGAGCTGCGGGCCGGGGTCGGGGGCAGCCCCGGCCGGATCGAGGCGCGATACGGAACCGTCCCCCCTCTCACCGCACCATGCGGACAAAGGCGCGCCAGGCGGCACCGGGTATCAGCAGCCGTGCCGCGTCCGGGACCTTGCTGTCCCGGACCGGCACGGCACCGGGTATGCCGTCCCGGACTTCGAGACATGCACCGTTCTCGGACCCGCTGTAGCTGCTCCGGCGCCACAGCGCTTCAGTCCTCTGCATCTTCGTAGTCCTTCATGTATCGCGCGATGGCAGCACTCGATTCGTGCACCGGCAGCGCTTTGACCTGAGCGGCCTCGTACAGCTCCTGGTACTCGACCACTTCCCGAGGAGATTCCATCGCCTGGCCGGTGCGGAAGCTCTCCACCAGGGCGACGACGCCTCCGGCCTCAAGATCCAGCAGGACCAGGCTCCCCCCTGCATGCCGTGTTCCTGGACAGCGCAGGGAAGCAACTGCACACGTACGTTGGGGAGACCAGCACAGTTCAGCAGTCCACGCAGTTGCGCCGCCATCACCTTGGCTCCTCCTACGGGCCGCGCGAGCGCAGCCTCGTCGATGATCGCGCGATACAGCGGCGGGCGGTCGGCGCGGTGAGCACCCGCTGCCGCCTCATCCGGAAGGCGACCTTCTTCTCGACCTCGGCGTCCGTATCCCGCGGCAGGCCGACGCGGGTCAGCGCCCGTGCGTAGTCCTCGGTCTGCAGGAGCCCGGGAATCACGCTGCTGGTAGGACTGGCTGAGTCCACGGCCCTCCCGCTGCTGCCGGAGTCGCTTGGCGATCATCTCGTCCGGCCCGAACCTGCTGCCGTCCACATGCTGCGCGTCGGCCACGCAGCCCGCCCTTCTCGCACGGGCGTCCCATAGCAAACCGGTTCTGTATGGCGTGAGCCCGTGTCGACCAGCCCTCGGTTACGGATGTTCAAAGAGCAGATCCCGCTGTGCACGGGGCCGATCCACCCGAAAGGAGGGACATGAGCAGCCGATCGTCCGGGGGCGACTGAGATGCCCTGCCGGCATACCGGGCGGCTGGTCACGTGCGGGGTGTCCGGTGACCGGCATTGCGAGAGCTGCGGGGCGCTGATCTACCGCGCTGCCGCATGGCAGGGGTTCGTGCCCCGAGAACACGAAGGCGCCCCGGCGGCCGACGCCACGGTCCCGGGGCAGGGCCGATCCGATTCCGATGGAGGCAGACCGACAGTGCAGGACGATAGTGCCCGTTTCTCCTGCGAGCCGAGGGTGATACTGGGCGACCTGGCAGCCGCCATTCTCCTCACCGGGGAGGAAGAACTGGTCCGGGACGCGTGGCGGCGGTTCACCGCCGCCATCGGCAGACGGCTGGACGTCAGCCTGACGACGTTCGAGCACTCCGCCCGGGTGCTGTCCCGGGAAGGGTGCCGCGTGGTCAGGGTGGAGGTCTCCGGCGCGGGCTGCCGGGTGCGCACCTGTGAGGCCGCGCCGGACGGGGGATGGACCGACGGCATCCCGCGCCGGTGCTCCCGGGCGGACGTGGTGCGGGTCGCCATGGAGATCGTCGACCACGGCGCGGAACGGCCCGCCACGAGGGCCGACGACGCGCCGGCCGCACCGTGAGGTGCGGGTAGAGCACACCTCTGTGGCGCAGCCGGGAGGGGGCCGGGCCGGGCTTGGCGCCGCGGACCGGCCCCCGAGGGCGGGACGGGATGCTGTCAGTGCTGTCAGTAGGTGGCCGGTGCCTGCGCGGGGAAGCGGTCCCAGACGCGGTGGTAGCGCAGGCGGGTGACGATGCCGTCGAAGACGGCGGCCGGGTCGTCGGAGGTGATGACGCCCGGGGCGTCGGGGGCGATGTTGAGGACCTCCCAGGTGCGCTGGACGTCGCCCCAGCCGCCGAGCGGCTTGGCGTGCCGGTAGGTCTCGTCGATCAGGAGCATGACGCGCGGGTCGGTGACCGGCCCGGCCGCGGCGCCCTCGCCCGCCTTGGCGTCGCGGGCGCCGAGCGCGTCCGCGCCCGGGGCCGGGGTCCCCGCCAGCACCAGGGCGTCGAACTCGATGGAGCGGGCGTTGGCGAAGGTGCGCTGCGCGTGCACGGTGTCGCCGCCCAGGGTGGGGGCGATGACCAGCGGGACCATGCCGGCGTCCAGGGCGGACCGGCGGACGGCGGCCACGTCGGAGAGGTCGCCGGTGCCGCCGGTGACGATGCCGAGGATGCGGCCGGTGACCGGCCATTCCTTCCCGACCTGGGAGAGGGCCGGGCTGGGCTGGACGTCGGCGAGCGGTCCGGAGGCGGCGGGCGCGGGCAGGCCGAGGCCGTTCGCGACCTGCTCGCACAGGTACGGGTCGATGTGGGCCAGGACCCGGAGCTGCCGCTCCTGGATGGAGCGTTCCCAGCACTTGCTGAGCTCGAAGGTGTAGGCGTTGATGATGTGCTCCTTCTCCACCGGGGACATGGAGAGCCAGAAGCGGCGCGGGTGGCTGAAGTGGTCCTCGAAGGTGGCGGGGGCCTCGCGCACCTTCTTCGACTCGGCCAGCGGCACCGGGACCTCGACGTAGCCGCCCTCGGCCGCACCGGCGGCGAAGGGGCAGCCGCCGTCGAGTGAGTTGGGCCGGTAGGGGGCGACGCCACGGTGCACCGCGGTCTGGTGGAAGGAGTCCCGCTGCATGTCGTTGACCGGGGCGTGCGGCCGGTTGATCGGGATCTGCGCGAAGTTGGGCCCGCCCAGCCGCATGATCTGGGTGTCGATGTAGGAGAAGAGGCGCCCGGCCAGCAGCGGGTCGTCGGTGATGTCGATGCCCGGCACCAGGTGCCCGGGGTGGAAGGCGATCTGCTCGGTCTCGGCGAAGAAGTTGGACGGGTTGGCGTTGAGGGTGAGCAGCCCGACCGGCTGCACGGGGGCGATCTCCTCGGGCACGATCTTGGTCGGGTCGAGCAGGTCGATGCCCTCGAACATCTGCTCAGGGGTGTCCGGGAAGGTCTGGATGCCCAGCTCCCACTCGGGGTATGCGCCCGCCTCGATGGCGTCGGCCAGGTCCCGGCGGTGGAAGTCGGGGTCCATCCCGGCGGCGATCTGCGCCTCCTCCCACACCATGGAGTGCACGCCCTGCTTGGGCTTCCAGTGCCACTTGACCAGGGTGGTGCCGCCCTCGGCGTTGACCAGCCGGAAGGTGTGGACGCCGAAGCCCTCCATGGTCCGGAAGGAGCGTGCGATGCCCCGGTCGGACATGTTCCACAGGGTGTGGTGGGTGGCCTCGGTGTGCAGCGAGACGAAGTCCCAGAAGGTGTCGTGCGCGGACTGCGCCTGCGGGATCTCCCGGTCCGGCTGCGGCTTGCCGGCGTGGATGACGTCCGGGAACTTGATGGCGTCCTGGATGAAGAACACCGGGATGTTGTTGCCGACCAGGTCGAAGACGCCCTCGCTGGTGTAGAACTTGGTGGCGAATCCGCGCGTGTCGCGGACCGTGTCGGCCGAGCCGCGTGAGCCGAGCACGGTGGAGAAGCGCACGAAGACCGGGGTCTCCGCGTCCTTGGCGAGGAAGGCCGCCTTGGTCACCTGAACGGCCGTGCCGTAGCTGCGGAAGACGCCGTGCGCGCCGGCGCCCCGCGCGTGCACCACCCGCTCGGGAATGCGCTCGTGGTCGAAGTGGGTGATCTTCTCCCGCAGGTGGTGGTCCTGGAGCAGGACGGGGCCGCGCGGGCCGGCCTTGAGCGAGTGGTCGGTGTCGGGCAGCCGCAGGCCCTGGGCGGTGGTGTGGTACGCCCCGGCCTGTGCCATGGCCGCCTCGTCGGCGCCGGTGGGCTGTCCGGTGGGGCTGACGGTGGCCGGGCCGTGCTGGTCCGGCTTGGGCGGCCACGGGTCGTGCGGCTCGGTCGGCTCCTCCAGCGGTGCCGGGCGGGCGGCCGGGGCGCCGGGCAGTTCGGCCTCCCGGCGGTCGTTTCCGGACATGCCGGCTGTACCCGTCTTGCCGGAGTCGTCGGTGTCGCCGGAGTCGCCGGAGACGGTGTCGGCGACCTTCTGTACGGCGGCCTTGATGCGGTTGGGCTGATCCACATGTACTCCCTGATCGGTGGCCGAGTTCGGTGCAGTGGACAACGACCCCACACGTGACCACCTCATCGCATCTCAAACCAGGCAAAGGGTAAATTCCGCCCTTCAGCGCGCCTCGCTGCACCGAAGGTGCACGGCCGCGCACCGCCGTCCGCCGCCGTCCGCCGCCGTCTGCTGCCGTGCAGCGCCGTGCACTGCTGCCTGGGTGGCCCGAACCGTTCCCGGCTGCCGAGCGGTGGCCGGGCGGGAACGTTTTAATGAAGAGGACGCAGACGCAGGAACCAGGGGCGGGCCCCGGTCCTGACCGGCACCGCCGCAGTGAGGCGCATATGAGCGACCACAGTCGGCCGTCGCGGCCGTCCGCCGGGCGGTCCTCCGCCGCGGACGCGCACGGCACGGTGCCCGACCGGACGCCGCCTCCGCTGCTCTCCCCGGACGGCTCTGCGCCGCCGCCGAATCCGCACGCACAGCACCGGCTGGACCTGCTGCACGCCGCCGCGCTGCGCATCGGCAACTCGCTGGACGTCACCGGCAACGCCGAGGAGGCGGCAGACGTCCTGGTCCCCGCCTTCGCCGACCTGGGCGCCGTGGACATCACCGAAACCGTGCTGGTGGGCGAGGAACCCGGCTACTTCCTGGCCGGGACACCCATGCGGCGCATCGCCGTTGCCGCCGCCGACGGCGAATGGCCGCCCGAGGTCTACCCGTTGGACGCCACCATCCGGCTGGGCGAGGCCGAGAGCGAGCACATCCGCAGCGGCCCGGCCGGAGTCCTGCCCGACCTCACCGAACTGCACGAAACGGTCGGGCGCCACGACGAGCAGGCCCGGCTGATGCTGCCCCCGGGCGCCACATCCCTCCTGGTGCTGCCGCTCCGGGCACGCGGCGCCGTCCTGGGCACGGTGGCGCTGTGGCGGACCGGCGGCCGCCCCGCGTTCGAACCGGCGGACGCCACCCTGGCCGAGGAGATCGGCTCCCGGCTGGCGCTCAGCATGGACAACGCCCGCCGCTACACCCGGGAACGGCGCACCGCCGAGGCCCTGCAGCGCAGCCTGCTGCCCCGGCCGGTCGTCACCATCACCGCCGCCGAGACCTCGGGCGTGTACGCCCCGGCCTCCACCGTGGCCGGGATCGGCGGGAGCTGGTACGACGTGATCGCCCTCTCCTCCACCCGGGTCGCGTTCGTGGTCGGACGGGTGGCCGGGCACGGGGTGAACGCGGCGGGCGCCACCGGACGGCTGCGGTCGGCCGTGCAGACCCTTGCCGACCTGGACTCGCCGCCCGACGAACTCCTCACCCACCTGGACGACCTGGTGGTGCGGTTCAGCGAGCACGAACGGTCACCGGACGCCTCCGAGGACGGCGGCGGCAGCGGAAGCGGCAGTGACAACGGTGTCGGGGGTGGGGGAGGAGACGAGGGCGACGGAACGGGCGGCCGGCCGTTCTGGGGCCGACGCGGCACCGTACCGCCGTCCGACTCCAGCACCCTGCTCGGCGCCACCTGCCTCTACGCCGTCTACGACCCGGTGACCCGGCAGTGCCTGATCGCCAGCGCCGGACACCCCTCCCCCGTGCTGACCCGGCGCGCCGACGGCATCTCGCGGGCGGTCGACGTGGTCCCGGGCGCCCCGCTGGGCGTCGGCGGGGAGCCCTTCGAGCCGCTGGAACTGCGCCTGGAACCCGGCGATGTGCTCGCCTTCCACAGCGGAAGCGCCACCCCCGAACGCGACCTCGCCGCGCTGAGCACCGGCGCCCGGGCGGCGGCCGACGGCAGCGAGCCGCTGGCCGCGGTCGGCCGCCGGGTGCTGGCCGGTCTCCGCCGCGAGCCCCGCCGGGACGATCTGGCGCTGCTGCTGGCCCGGGTACAGGAGGTGCCGGAGCGGGCAACGGCCGCCTGGGAGCTGCCCGCCGATCCCAGCCTGGTGGCCGACATCCGCTCCCGCGTCTCCGCCCAGCTCGACGCGTGGGGCTGCGCCGAGCAGGCGTTCGCCACCGAGCTGATCGTCAGCGAACTGGTCACCAACGCCATCCGCTACGCCGGCGGACCGGTCGGCATCCGCCTGATCAAGGACCAGCGGCTGATCTGCGAGGTCTCCGACCCCAGCCAGACCCAGCCCCACCTGCGGCGCGCCCGCCTCTCCGACGAGGGCGGACGCGGCCTGTTCCTGGTCGCCCAGCTCGCCCACCGCTGGGGCAGCCGCTACACCCCCACCGGCAAGACCATCTGGACCGAGCAGACACTGGAGCCGCAGCAGCCCTGATCCGCCCACGGACAGGCCCGCCCGGACCGCGCCGGACCGCACCGCCCGGTGCCGTGCCGTCGCAGCTCAGGCGCGGTCGGCGTCGTGGACGACGAGGGCGATCTGCACCCGGTTGTTCAGCGACAGCTTGGCCAGGATGCGCGACACGTGCGTCTTGACCGTCGGCACGCTCATGTAGAGCTGGGCCGCGATCTCGGCGTTGGACTTGCCCTCCCCCACGGCCACCGCGACCTCCCGCTCCCGCTCGCCGAGACCCGCCAGCAGGGCCCGTGCCCGTGCGGCACGCGCCTGGCGCGCCGGGCGCGGACCGGCCCCGTCCCGGCCGGCCACATGGCCGATCAGCCGCCGGATCACGCCCGGTGAGAGCACCGGCTCGCCCGCCGCCACCCTGCGCACCGCCGCCACGATCTCCCCCGGTGGGGTGTCCTTGAGCACGAAGCCCGCGGCCCCGGCGCGCAGCGCACGCAGGACATGCTCATCGGTGTCGAACGTGGTCAGGATGATCACCTCGGGCGGCCGGGGACCGGCGCGCAGCTCCTCGGTGGCGGCCAGCCCGTCCCTGCCGGGCATCCGGATGTCCATCAGCACCACGTCCGGCAGCAGGTCCCGGACCAGCCGGGACACCTCGGTGCCGTCGGCCGCCTCCCCGGCCACCTCGATGTCCGGCGCGCCGCCGAGCATCAGCCGGAGCCCGGAACGGACCAGCGCATCGTCGTCCACCAAGAGCACCCGGATCATGCATCCCACGGTAGCCAGGCGACGAGCCGGAAGTCGTCCCCCTCCCGGCCGTGCTCCAGCCTGCCGCCGGCCAGTCTGGCCCGCTCGGCGAGCCCGGGAAGGCCCTGCCCGGCGCCCGGTATCGACCCGGTGGCGGCGGTGGCGGCGGCCGTGGTCGTTCCCGTTCCGGTGGCGGACGCGGCGGCCCCGGCGGCGGTGACGGACGAGGCCGAGGCGGGGGCGGGGAAGGCGGAGGTGGTGGAGGAGGCGGCGGCGGAGGCCGCTGCGGAAGCGGGGAGGGCGGGGAGGGCGGAGGGAACGGTGCTGATCACGTCCGCCGGAGCCGCCGCCGCACCATCCCCGTCCGTCGTCCCGTCCTCCGCCGCGGCTCCGGCCGCACCGCCCCGCAGCCGCCGTGCGCTCCGGCCCGGCCCGGACACGTCGCGTGCCGCCGGTGACGCGGACAGCGGATTGCGCACCTCCACGGTCAGCCCCTCCCCCGGGCCGCCACGCACGCTGACCGTGACCGCCGCGCCGGGCGCGTGCTTGCGGGCGTTGGTCAGCCCTTCCTGGACGATCCGGTACACCGCCCGGCCGACCGCCCCCGGCACCCCCTGCCGCTGCTCCGCCGACAGCCGCAGGGTGATGTCCATACCGGCGGCCCGGGACTCCCCGGCCAGGCGCGTCAGGTCGCCCAGCGAGGGCTGCGGCCGGACCGCCCCGTCCTCCTCCGGCGCCCGCAGCACCCCGATGACCTCGCGCAGATCCTGCAGGGCCTGGTGAGCGCTGTCCCGGATCACCCCGGCCGCCCGCCGGACCTCCTCCGGGGAGGCCCCGGGGTTGAACTCCAGCGCCCCGGCGTGCACGCTCAGCAGCGACAGCCGGTGCGCCAGCACATCGTGCATCTCCCGGGCCACGTCCTCCCGGGCGCGGCGCCGGGCCTCCACGGCCGCGCGCTCCGCCCGCTCCCGCAGCGAGGCGAGGACCTGCCGCCGCGAACGGTGGAACAGGCCCCAGCCGACCGACCCCACGATCAGCGCGAAGTAGGCGAGCAGGCCGGCGGTGTCCTCGGTGTCCACGCCGTCCGCCTTCGGCGTGAGGACCAGCACCAGCACCAGCGGGGCGAGCGCGATGCCGGTCACCCAGGCGGTGGTGCGCGGGCGGCGCAGCGCTGCCACCGAGAACAGCGCGGCCAGGGTGGCACCGGTGGACAGGTGGGTGAAGAGCCCCGCGGCCAGCGTGGCCAGGGCCAGCAGCACCGGCCACCGGCGGCGCAGGTACAGCGCGGCGCAGGCCGCCCCGGCCACGGCCGAGTCCACCAGCAGGACGGTGCCGGACAGGCCGGCCGCGCGGACCGAGTCCGGGGCGACGAGCAGGCAGAAGGCCGCCGCCACCAGCACCACGCCGGTGTCGGCCGCCCAGTCCCGGGAGGTGCGCCGCATGGCCCGGAATCTACTGCCGCACGGGCCGCCGGGACCGGCCGTGCGGGCAGAAGCAGACTTCCGGACGACAGCGCCGGCCCGGAACCACGACTTCTGTAGCTCCGCGCCGCCCCGCACCCGGCCGCCGGCCGCCGGTACGGGCCAGTACGGGGGCGGACGGGCGGACCGGCCCGCCAGGGGCGGGAGTCCGCACCGGAACGGAAAGGAGCAGGAGGCGACCGGAAGGAGCAGGAGGGAAACGGGAAGGAACGGGAATGGCGCCGTGACGGGCGGCGTTGTCGGCGGTGTGCCGACCGCCGATTCCCGCCCCGCCCCGGAGCCCGACGCCCACCCCGACCCCGACCCCGACCCCGACCCCGACGACACCGGTACCGGCTCACGCCCCGGCCCCCGCCCGGCAGGGCTTCCGGCCACGGAGCCGGACCCGCCCCGGCTGCCGGCCGCGGTCCTGGTGCTCGGCGGGGCGGTCTTCGCGCTCGGCACCTCGGAATTCATGCTCTCCGGGCTGCTGCCCGAGGTGGCCGAGGACCTGGACGTCACCATCCCGACCGCCGGGCTGCTGATTTCGGCCTTCGCCATCGGCATGGTGGTCGGCGCGCCGGTCCTGGCCGCCGCCACCCACCGGCTGCCCCGGCGTGCCACGCTGATCGGCCTGCTGATCGTCTTCGGCCTCGGCCATGTCGTCGGGGCACTCGCCCCCGCCTATGCGGTGCTGTTCGTCTGCCGGGTGGTCAGCGCGCTGGCCTGTGCCGGGTTCTGGGCGGTGGGCGCGGCGGTGGCCGTCTCGCTGACCGCGCCCGAGCTGCGGGCCAGGGCGCTGGCGGTGATGATCGGCGGGCTGAGCGTCGCCACCATCGCCGGAGTGCCCGGCGGGGCGCTGCTCGGGCAGGCCTTCGGCTGGCGCTCGGCGTTCTGGGCGGTCGCCCTGGTGACGGCGCTCGGCCTGGCGGGGGTCCTGGCGCTGGTGCCGCGCACCGCTCCGCCGCGCGGGGACCATGCCGGGGACCGGCCGCGGATCCGCGCCGAACTGCGCGTCTACCGTGACCCGCAGGTCTGGCTCGCCGTCTCCACCATCGCCCTGTTCGCGGCGGGCACCTTCTGTTTCTTCTCGTATCTCGCGCCGCTGCTCACCGATGTGGCCGGGCTGGACGAGCGCTGGGTGCCGGTCACCCTGGTGCTGTACGGGGCGGGTGCGCTGACCGGCACGGTGGTGGGCGGCCGGATCGCGGATGCCCATATGTTCGGCACGATGTACGCGGGGCTGGGCTCGGCGAGCGCGGTGCTGGTGCTGGTCGCCGTCCTGGCCGAGGCGCGGTGGGCGCCCGTGGTGCTGGCCGGGCTGCTCGGGGTCGCCTCGTTCCTCTGCGCACCGGGCCTGAACGCGCGGATCTTCCAGGTGGCGGGGGCCACCGCGCCGACGCTGGCCGGCGCCACCGCCACCTCGGCGTTCAACACCGGGAACACCGTGGGGCCGTGGGCCGGGGGCATGGTGATCAGCGCGGGGCTCGGCTACACCGCCACCGCATGGCTGGGCTCCGCGCTGGTGCTGGCCGCACTGGCGGGTGCCTGGCTCCAGTCCCGCGCGGCCGGCCGTGCCCGTCGTGTCGTCTCCGCCCGTCCGGAACCGGCCATGGAACGCGAGGGTATCCGGTGAGCGGATGCACACCGACCGCCACGGAATGTTCGTCTCCGGTTTGCCTATATGTCGGTGGTGTGAGAGCTCGCGCGGCCTGCGTTTCGCGTGAGTGACGCCGGGTAATCCGCGATCTGGGAGCGCTCCCACTTCCCGGACACCCCCACACCGGAAAATGGAGAACTCGACAAATGCATTGTCATGAGCGCGTCGAAGGCAGGAGCTGGGCGCTGCGCGTCCTGGCCCTGTTCACGGTGGCGATGGTCGGTCTGATCCCCTGGGCCGACTCCGCTTCCGCGCACGGGTCCATCGTCGACCCGGCATCCCGGAACTACAGCTGCTGGCAGCGCTGGGGCAGTGACCACCTCAACCCCAACATGCAGCAGCAGGACCCGATGTGCTGGCAGGCATGGCAGGACAACCCCAACGCCATGTGGAACTGNATGGCAGGACAACCCCAACGCCATGTGGAACTGGAACGGGCTCTACAAGAACAACGTCGGCGGCAACCACCAGGCCCATGTCCCGGACGGCCAGCTGTGCAGCGGCGGCCTCGCCGAGAGCGGCCGGTACCGTTCGCTCGACACCCCGGGACCGTGGAAGACCACCACCGTCGGCAGCAACTTCACCATGCACCTGTACGACCAGGCCAGCCACGGCGCCGACTACTTCCGCGTCTACGTGACCCGTCAGGGCTTCAACCCGGAGACGCAGAGGCTGCGCTGGAGCGACCTCCAGCTGGTCCGGGAAACCGGCCGCTACGCCCCCGCCCAGAACATCTCCTTCGATGTCAGCGCCCCCGGCCGCAGCGGTCACCACGTGGTCTTCACCATCTGGAAGGCCTCGCACATGGACCAGACGTACTACATCTGCAGCGACGTGAACTTCCGCTGAGCCACCGCACCACCCCGTCACACCGCACCACCGTCGCCCCCGGACCGAGCTGAGCCGCAGAGCCGCGGAGCCGCCACATCGGCCCGGGGGCACGGCCCCTCACGCCCCGCCGGTTGCCAGCCGCTCCCGGCGGGGCGTTCCCGTCGTCCCGTCGTCCCTGCCCGGCGGCCCGGCGGCCCGGCGGCCCCGGCGGTCGCGGCGCGGGGCGGGAAGACGGCGGCGTCAGGCGCCGGAGACGGCGGGGAGGCGCCCGGCGCGGACGGCCCGGGTGAGGAGGGCGTGGTCGGCCTCGGTGCGGTCGGCGCAGGCGACCGCGAACGCGGCGACGGCCTCGTCCAGTTCGTCGGTCTCCCCGCAGTAGGCGGCGATGGCGCGGGGGTCGGCGGTGTGGGAGTGCGCGCGGGCCATCAGCGCGCCCGTCATCCGGGCGTAGTCGTCGAGGCGGCCGGGCTTCAGCGCGGTGGCGTCCACGCTGCCCTTGCGGTTGCGGAACTGACGGACCTGGTACGGGCGTTCCTCCACGGTGATCCAGCCCAGCAGGATGTCGGAGACCACCTGCATGCGCTTCTGGCCCAGGACGACGCGGCGCCCCTCGTGCTCCGGCGCCGGGAGCGGAAAGCCGGCCGCGGCCAGGTGGGGCCGGAGCACCGAGGGGCGGGCCTCCTTGACCTGCAGGACGAGGGGCTTGCCGCGGTGGTCCTGGAGCAGCACCACATAGGAGCGGGTGCCCACGCTGCCGGTACCGACGATCCGGAAGGCCACGTCCTGGACGGCGTAGCGGGCCAGAAGCGGCAGGCGGTCGTCGGGGAGAGTGCCGAGGTAGGCGGAGAGGGAGCCGGCGACGGCCGCGGCCTCGGCGTCCGGGACGCGGCGCAGCACGGGCGGGGAGTCCACGAAGCGGCGCCCGCCGTCGGGAAGGCGCTCGGTGGACTTGGCCGCGAAGCGGGCACTGGTGTTGCGGTGGGCCTTCTTGCCGACCCGCTCGAGGATGCCCTCCAGGTCGTGGGCGTCGGCGTGCGAGACGAGCTCCTCGTCCGGGATGGCGCTCCAGGAGGCCGCGGCGGGCATCTCGGCCAGCAGCAGCATGGTGCGGCGGTAGGCGCCCGCCGCGTCGCGGGCGGCGGTGCGGCAGGTGTCCTCGCCGGCCCCGGCCTCCCGGCCGGCCAGCACCAGGGAGGCGGCCAGTCGCTTGAGATCCCATTCCCAGGGCCCGGGGGCGGTCTCGTCGAAGTCGTTGAGGTCCATGACGAGGGCGCCGCGGGCGTCGGCGTAGAGGCCGAAGTTCGCGGCGTGCGCGTCGCCGCAGATCTGCGCGGTGATGCCGGTGGCGGGGGTGGCGCGGGCCAGGTCGTGGGCCATCAGCCCGGCCGTGCCGCGCAGGAACGCGAAGGGGGAGGCGGCCATCCGGCCGACCCGGATCGGGACCAGCTCGGACAGGCGGCCCTCGTTGGAGGCGATGACGGCGTCGACGGGGTCCGGGCGGCCGGGGTACGGGCGCAGTCCGGCGTGCGAGGCCAGGGGCACGGCGTCGCGCCGCGCCTTGCCGGCCGCGGACGGGGGCTCGGCGGGAGGCCAGTCCGCGAAGCCCGGTATGCGCGGTATGCGCGCCGCGTGCGGTGCTGTGTCCGATGCTGTCATGTGCGCCTCCCCGTGGTCGCCGTCGCGCCCACGACGGTACCGGTGGCCGGGGCGGGATGCCCCGGGCGGTGGCGGCCCGGGCGCGCGGGGGCCCCCGGCCGGGAGGGCGTGCGGCGGACGGCTCCGGCCGGGACGGGCACGGGGCGACGGACCGTCAGGGGGGCGACAGGCGGACGAAGGCGGCGTCCGGATCGTGCGGCGGCGCACCGGGACCGGGATCGCCGGCCACCCGCACATCGGCCCGCAGCGCCGTGCCGTCGTCCGCGAAGTGCCGGTCCTCATCGGCCATCCAGGCATCCCACAGGGGACGCGCCTGCTCACCGTCACGCTCCAGCCCGCGGCGCAGCCGCACGCCGCGGCCGGTCTCGATCCAGACGGCGCAGCTCAGGCGCGAGGCCACGGCCCGGCGCGCGGAGGAGACCCCTTCCAGCACCACCGCCCCGGCCACCGGGACCTCGTGCCACTCGGCCGGCGCCCGGCGCTCCCAGTCATACCGCTGGAAGCGGCCGGGGCGGCCCGCGCCCAGCGGCCGCAGCACCTGCTGCTCCAGCCGGGGCCACCAGTCGAGGGTGTTGTCCCAGGAGGCGAAGTCGTCGGTGTGCACCACCGGCACGGCCTGCCCCTGCGCGCCGGGCGCCGTGCCCAGCGCCACGGCCAGCCGCGCCGCGAAGGTGGACTTCCCGGCGCCGCCCGGCCCGTCCACCGCCACCAGTCGCACCGGCCCGCACCGCGCCGGACGCCCCCGCACCCACTCCGCCAGCGCGGCGAAACTCCGCGCTTTCTGCGTCTCCCGGACCCGCATCCCCCCAGCATCGCCGCCGGGCCGGGCACCGGGCACCCGGTTTTCCGGAGCCGGAGCGCACCCTCCTCGGTGCGCGGCCGTCCCCGGAGATCCGCGTCGGTCGGCAGGGCCGGGAGGAAACGGACGGGGACGGGAGAGGCCGGACGGGGACGGGAGGGGCCGGACGGGGACGGGGACAGGGCCGGTCGGCCCTGGGCGGGGGATGGGGGCCAGGGTGGATGCTGGGGTGCGTGTATCTCTCCGGCGGCTTCCGTGATCTCGACCGCGCCGAGTGCCTGCGGCTGATGGCCCGGGTGCCGGTCGGCCGCGTCGTCTACACCGAGGACGCACTGCCCGCCATCCGGCCGGTCAACTTCTGGCTGGACCGGGACGGGACGATCGTCCTGCGCACCTCGGCCTCCTCCCGCATCGCGCGGTCCGTGGCGGGCGGGGTGGCCGCCTTCGAGGTGGACGAGTTCGACCCGGGGCGGCAGGACGGCTGGAGCGTGGTGGTCACCGGCCGGGCCTCGCTGGTCACCGACCCGTCGGAGACCGCCCGGCTGCGGAACGCCGCCATGCCGGCCTGGGCCGCGATCGGGGACGAGGTCTTCCTCCGCATCGAGCCGGAAATCGTCACCGGCCGGGTGCTGTGCCGCCCGGACGGCACGGCACGGGCGGCCGACCCGGCCTGAGCGGTGCCGTTCCGCGCAACGCCCGGCCGACGGGCGGCCGAACGGACGAAAGGGCGGCCGAAGCGGCGGCCGAAGGGGCGGCCCAAGGCGTGCGGTGAATCCCTTTTGTCCCGCCCGCTGTGCGCACCCGTGCGGAAATGAGACGCTGGGCTCCGCTGCTTGGGGTAGCCGCGCTACCGCCGGAACACGGGAGCACGCATGGGCATCAGCGAGACCACCGGACCACGGCCCGGAGAACGGACCGGGCCCGCCGACCAGCCGGGGCCGACGGTCCCGCGTCTGATCCTGGGCAGCCGCCTGCGACGGCTCCGCCTGGACCTGGGCATCTCCCGGGAGTCCGCCGCGGCCCGGATCGGCTCCTCCACCTCCAAGATCAGCCGCCTGGAACTGGGCCGCACCGGCTGCAAGCCGCGCGACCTGACCGGGCTGCTCGGCCTGTACGGCGTCACGGACGAGGCCGAGCGCGCCGACCTGCTCACCCTGGCCGGGCAGGCCAACACCCCGGGATGGTGGCAGCCGTACTGCGACGTGGTCCCGGACTGGTACCAGGACTTCCTCGGCTTCGAGCAGGCCGCCGCGGTCATCCGCACCTATGACGTGCAGGCCGTGCCGGAGCTGCTCCAGACGCCGGAGTACGCGGACGCCGTGATCCGGCTGGCGCACCGGGCCGACCCGCCGGAGATCCTGGCCCGCCGCGCCGAGGTGCGGCTGCTGCGCCAGCAGATCCTGCACCGGGCCGCGTCCGCTCCCCCGCAGCTGTGGACGGTGATCGACGAGGCGGTGCTGCACCGCGCGGTCGGCGGGCCCCGGACCATGCGTGCCCAGCTCTCCCACCTGCTCGCCATGTGCGAACTGCCGCACGTCACCGTGCAGGTGCTGCCGCTGCGCAACGGCGGCTGCGCCACCGGCGCCGCCCCGGTCACCCTGCTGCGGCTGCCCGGCGGGGAACTGCCGGACATCGCCTACCTGGAGCAGCTCAGCTCCGCCGTCTACTTCGACCGGCCCGCCGACACCGACCCCTACGCGGAGCTGCTCAGCCACCTGGTGGTGGAGGCGGCCACCCCGGAGGAGTCCCGGCACCTGGTGGAGCGCGCCCGCGCCGCCCTGTGAGCACCGGCGGACGCGGCCGCCCGGCGCCCGGAAGGTCCGGCGCCCGGGGGATTCGGGGCCGGGGGATTCGGGGCCCGCGGCCGGCCGCACCGTGGGCACCGGCCCCGGGGCCGGTGCCGCCCCCGGCGGACTCCCGCCTCAGGAACCGCCGAGCCGCTCCCCGCCGACCTCGAAGGAGCCCTGCTGCCCGCCCCGCGGCAGCAGATCCACCTGGATGCGGTGGGTGGTGTCCTTGGCGACGCTCCCGCCCAGATCGGCGGTGACCACCCCGATCCGCAGCCCGGTGCGGCCCGAGCCCTCCCGGCGCACCTGCACGGTGATCTCCAGGCTCACCCGGTCCACGGCGAAGCGCAGTTCGTGCCCGTCCCGGAGGGCTTCCCGCTGCGCGGCCTCCAGATCCCGGCGCACCTGCCGGATCACGTCCGCCAGACCGATCTCGCTGTCCGCCGCCTGCTTCTCCTCCTGAGCCACCGGATGTCCCTCCCGCCGTCCGCGCCCGCGCGCCCGTCAACCACCGCTTCTGTACGAGAGGTTACAGCGGGGAGTCGGTCGTGTTTATCCTGCTTTCGATGGGGAGGGTTCGGTCACGCGATGAGGCAGATCGGTACGGGGCTCGGGGACGACGGCGGCGGCACGGGTGACGGAAGCGGCCGGGGCAACGCACCCCGCATGGACCGGGGAAGCGGCAGAAGCGGCAGAAGCGGCAGAAGCGGCGGCGCCGGCCGCGGCGCCGGGGACCGCCGGGGCCGCGGACGCGGCAGCAGCGGCGAGATGCCCGCGGCGCGGGACCCCTGGCGGGTCCGCATCCGCTCCCCCAGATCCGGGGAGGTCATCGGCTCCGGTGTGCTGCTCGGCGGCGACACCGTGCTCACCTGCGCGCACGTCTTACCCGGCCGGGACGCGCCGGTCACCGTCGAGTTCCCGGAGATCGAAGGCGCGGCCGGCTCCCCGGCGACCGTCCGGGAGGGCTGCTGGCACCCGGCCCGGGAGGACCGCGCCGATCTTGCCCTGCTCACCGTGCACAGCCCGCCGCCCGGACGGCCCTCGGCGCCGCTGGTGCGGGCCGCGCCCGCGGCCGGGCTGTCCGTGGAGCTGTGCGGCTACTCCGAGGCGGTGATGCAGGGCCGGGGCGCCGCGTTCGGGGCCACGGTGAGCCGCACGTTCGGCGAGCGGGTGCAGCTCAATCCGGCCCAGGCCCATCTGCCGCGGCACGGCTTCAGCGGCGGGCCGGTGCTGGACATGGGCCGCCCGACCGGGGTGCTGGGGATCACCGTCACCGCCTATCTGGACCGGGCGGGCGCGGCACCGCTGATGCTCGCGCACATGATCCCGGTGGACACGGTGATCCGGTACCTGCCCGAGGTGAAGCGCTGGGCCCGCGGGCGCCACGGGGTGGAACCCGGCCTGGCCACCACGGCCTCGGCCACGCAACGGGTGGACGCCGACTACGCCGCCCGCCTGGCCCGCTGGCTGAGCGGCCGGGACCCGGCCCCCGTCTACGCCACCGAGATCACGCCCGGCTCGGTGCGCGAGCGGACGGTGCAGCGGGCGCTGGCGCTCGCCGACCGCGAACTCTCCCCGGACCGGCCGGTGGTGGTCTCCTCCGCCCCGCCGGAGACGATCCCGCCGGTGGGCAGCCTGGATCTGGCCGTGCACGCGGCCGGGCGGACCGCCGAGGAGGTGGCCCGGCGGATAGCCGAACGGGTCCGGCTGCGGGCACCGGAGGAGGACGGCCCGCCGGACCGGACGCCGGACCGGCCGGACGGCGAGGGCGGCGGCGACGGGAGCCGCGGGAGCGGCGGCAACGGCCCCGCGGCGGGCGCACGGGAGCTGCTGCGCGGACTGCGGCTGTCGCTGACCGTGGCCGTGCTGGGCATGAACCGGGCCGCCACCCCGGCGGAACTGGTCGAGCTGTGCGGGGAGCTGGCGGAACGCGACTGCCGCCTGCTGCTGGTGTGGGACGGCGGCAGCACCGCCGCCCGGCGCGCGGCCCGGGAGTCGGTGCGGCTGCGCCACCGCATCGGGCGGATCACGGCACGGCTGCGCGAGCTGGACACCCGGATCGAGCACCTGCCGCCGCCGGCCGCGGCCGATCCGCCGGACACCGCGCCCCGGGCGGTCGCCGCACAGCTGTGGGTGGACCTGGCCGCGTACCACGGGGCGCACCGCACGGCGGGCGGCCGGCCTCCGGTGGCACAGCTCCACCGCGCGCTGGACCGGCTCAGCGGACGCATCGGCGCGCTGGAGGAACGCATCCGCGCCGCGCAGGACACGGCGGGGCGGCTGCGCGCCCGCCGCGCCGAGCTGCGCCGGGAGCTGGACACCTACCGGCAGCTCGCGGCCGGGCTGCTGCACGCCGAACACATCGGCCTGCACCCGCTGTACGAGGCGGCCCGCGAGGCGCTCTACGGCCCGCCGCTCGGCCCGGACACCGCGGGAGCGGCGGCCGAGGCGGTGGCCCGGTACACCGCCGCGGTCCGCCGGGCCCTCGGCTGGCCCCCGGCGGAGGAGGCCCCATGAGCCCGGTGCCCGAGCCCGGCAACACCGCTCCCGGCCCGGACGCCACCCCGGCGGCCGGGTCCGACGGGCCGGACCCCGGCGCCGTACGGCCCGGCGCGGGCCGTACGGGCGGAGCCGCGACCGGCGGTGCCGCGACCGGAGCGGGGGTCGCCGCGGGGAGCGAGGGAGACGCGGCCGTCGCACCCGGCGGGCTGCTCGCGCTGCCCGAACTGCCCCCGCCGGAGCCGGAATCGCTGCTCGACCCGAATCCGGTGCCGCCGGCCCACGGCCGGCCGTGCGGCAACCCCGCCTGCCGCC
>NZ_WTLH01000025.1:44527-46574 GCF_011421595.1 Streptomyces sp. YIM 98790
CGTCGCACCCGGCGGGCTGCTCGCGCTGCCCGAACTGCCCCCGCCGGAGCCGGAATCGCTGCTCGACCCGAATCCGGTGCCGCCGGCCCACGGCCGGCCGTGCGGCAACCCCGCCTGCCGCCGGACCGTCGGCGCACCGCTGGCCGGGCTGCCCGCCCGGCCCGAGGGCTACTGCCGCCGCTGCGGCACCCGCTACTCGCTGCTGCCGCAGCTCCGCCCCGGCGAGACCCTGGACGGCGGGCGCTACACCGTCCGCGGCTGCCTGGCCAAGGGCGGCCTCGGCTGGGTCTACCTGGCCCGCGACACCCGCCTGAACGACCGCCCCATCGCGCTCAAGGGCGTGCTCAATCCGCACGACCCCAAGGCCCGCGCGGCCATGCTGGAGGAGCGCGACCGGATGGTCGCCATCGGCGACCCGGCCATCGTCCGCATCTACGACTACGTCTCGCACCGCCCCCGGCAGGGCGAGCCGGTGGACTACATCGTGATGGAGTTCATCGGCGGCAAATCGCTGCGCACCGTCCTGGACGAGGCCCGGCAGGGCCTGCGCCCGCTCGGCCCGCACACCCCGCTCACCCTGGAGCAGGTGGCCCGCTACGGCTGCCAGATCCTGCACGGCCTGCAGGTGCTGCACCACCGCGGGCTGGTCTACTCCGACATGAAGCCGGACAACGTCATCCACCGCGGCACCCGCGTCGTGCTGATCGACCTCGGCGGCGTCCAGGCGCCCGACGACACCTCGCGCACCCCGGTGACGACCGAGCGGTACGCCGCCCCGGAGACGGTCTCCGGCCAGAGCCCGCCCACCGTCGCCCACGACATCTACACCGTCGGCCAGACCCTGGACGAACTCGCCGAAGCCGTCGAGGAGGGACCGGACCCCGAGGACGTGGGGGTGCGCTCCTTCCACCGGGTTCTCGACCGCGCCCGGCAGCCCGACCCCGCGGCCCGGTTCGCCGGCGCCGCCGAGATGGCCGAGCAGCTTGAGGGCGTGCTGCGCGAGCTGATCTCGCTGCGGACCGGCCGTCCGGCCACCAAGCCCTCGGTGGTGTTCGCCCCCAGCCACGCTCTGCTCGACGCCGGCCTGGGTGCGGTGCCCGGCACCGCGCACTGGCGCCACCGCAGGGTGCGGGACTACCGCCGCTCCCGGGTGCGCAGCCCGGCGCTGGACCCGGGCAGGCCCACCCCTTCCCAGGTGGCGGTGGGCCTGCCGGTGCCGTTCCCCGACCCGTCCGACCCGGCCATCGTGCAGCTCCGGCTGCCCGCACCCGAGGCGCCGCGCGGTGTGGTGCGCCAGCTCGAACGCTTCCTGGAACCGGAGCCGGGCGCGGGCCGCCGCCCGGCCGGTGTCGAGGTGCTGCTGGGTCTGTGCCGGGCCCATCTGCGGGTCCGGCACGAGCTCCCGGCCGCCCAGAAGGAGGACCGGGCGGCCGAACTGGCCCGCGCCGAGGGGCGGCTGCACGAGGCCGAGCAGACCCTGGCCCGCCGCCGGGGGCGGCGCCCGTACGGCCCGGAACTGGCCCGCACCGACTGGCGGCTGGCCTGGCATCACGGCCTGGTGCGGCTGGCCCGGGGCGAGACGGCCGCGGCGGAGACCTACTTCGCCCTGGTCGGGAATGCCCTGCCCGGCGAGTACCCGCCCAAGCTGGCCCTGGCCTACTGCGCCGAGTACCACGGCAGGTACGCCGAGGCGCTGCCGCTGTACCGGGCGGTGTGGCGGCGCAACCCGCAGCAGAGCAGCGCGGCCTTCGGCCTGGCCCGGATCTGGCTGGCGCACGGGCGGCGGGCGGAGGCGGCCGAGGCGCTGGAGGGGGTGCCGCCGCTGTCCCGGCACTACGACGCCGCCCGGATCGCCGCGGTGCGCATCCGTGCCGCCCGGCTGGCCGTGGCGGAGCGGGGCGGCGCCGGAGGCGGACCCGGCCGCGGTGCCGAGGACCGGCCCCGGCCCGACGGCGGGGGCAGCCGGGACGGCGGCGGGAGCCACCGCAGAGACCACGGCGAGGGCGGCGCGAGCGGCGGCAGCGGCGGCAGCGGCGGGAGCGGCGGC
>NZ_WTLH01000250.1 GCF_011421595.1 Streptomyces sp. YIM 98790
CCGCCGGCGCGGCCGGGAGACGCCGCCGCCCCCCGGCTCCCGCTTCGCCGTGCCCGGCACCCCGCCGGAACCGCAGGAGCCGTCCGGGCCGTCCGGGCCGTCCGGGCTGTCCGGGCCGTCCGGGACCGCCGCCGGTGAACCCGGACCCGGCTTCGTCGTGCCCGAGGGCCTGTCCGTGCCGCCGCCCGCCGCGGCCGGCACCGGACCCCTGCCCGGGCCCGGGGAGGAGGCGCACTCCGGCTTCGCCGTGCCCGAGGGCGTCACCCCGCCCGCGCCGCAGCCGCCCGGCCCGGCCGCCGCGGCCTCCCCCGGCCCGGCCGCCGACCCCCGCGGCGCCGGTTTCACCCCGCCCGAGGGCATACCCGCCGTGGTGCTCAACAAGCGGCTGCCCTGGCAGGACCGGATGCGCAGCATGGTGCGGCTGCCCGTCGGCGAGCGCCCCGCCCCGGAGACCAGGGCGCGCGGCTCCGAGGGCGAGTACACGGTCCCCGTGCCCCGAATCCTGGACCTCACCCTGCGGATCGGCGAGCTGCTGCTCGCCAGCGGGGAGGGCGCGGAGGACGTGGAGACCGCGATGTTCGCCATCGCCCACGCGCACGGCCTGGACCGCTGCGAGGCGACCGTCACCTTCACCCTGATCTCCATCACCCACCAGCCGTCCCTGGTGGACGACCCGGTGTCGCTGAGCCGGATCGTGCGGCGCCGCGGCACCGACTACACCCGGCTGGCCGGGGTCTTCCGGCTGGTCGACGACATCACCGCCGGCCGGGTCACGCTGGAGGAGTCCTACGGGCGGCTGGCGGAGATCCGCCGCAACCGCCACCCCTATGCCACCTGGCAGCTCTCGGCCGCCTCCGGGCTGCTGGCCGGCGCGGCCAGCGTGCTGGTCGGGGGCCGCTGGGAGGTGTTCCTGCTGGCGGTGCTGGGCGCGCTGGCCGGTGACCGGCTGGCCTGGGCGCTGTCCGGACGCGGACTGCCCGAGTTCTACCAGCTGCTGGCCGCCGCCACCTGCCCGGCCGTGACCGGGGTGCTGCTGGCCGCCACCGGCGAGCCGGACCGCAACGAACTGGTGCGCGCCGCCGCGGTGATCACCGGCGGGCTGTTCGCGCTGTTCCCCGGCCGGGCGCTGGTGGCCGCCGTGCAGGACGGGCTCACCGGCTTCTACATCACCGCCTCCGCCCGGCTGCTGGAGGTCTTCTACCTCATGACCGGGATCACCACCGGGGTGCTGGCCGTCCTCTACTTCGGGGAGCTGTCCGGGGTCTCGCTCAATCCCGAGGCGATCGACGTGCGGACCAGGCCGCTGATCCAGCTCGCCGCGGCCGTGGTGCTGTCGCTGTCCTTCTGCGTGCTGCTCCAGCAGGAACGTCACACCGTACTGGTGGCCAGTCTGAACGGCGGCGTGGCCTGGGTGGTGTACGGCGCCATGGTCGACGTGGGGAACCTGTCGCCGTTCGCGGCGACCGCGGTGGGAGCGGGCCTGGTCGGCCTGTTCGGCCAGTTGCTGGCCCGCTACCGGCTGACGTCCTCCCTGCCCTACATCACGGCCGCCATCGGGCCGCTGCTGCCCGGCGGCGCGTTCTACTTCGGCCTGCTGGGGCTGGCCCAGGGCGATGTGGACACCGGCGTCCAGAATCTGCTGCGCGCCGCCACCCTGGCCCTGGCCATCGCGGTCGGCGTCAACCTCGGCAGTGAACTGGCCCGGCTGTTCATCGGCGCGCCCGGCCGGCTGGAGACCGCCGCCCCGCGCCGCGGCGCCAAGCGCACCCGCGGCTTCTGAGCCGCCCCCGCCGCACGCGGGTCATGCCCCCCGCTCCGCGCGGGACGCGGCGGAGCGGGACGGCCGTGCGGGGACCGGGCCGCAGGGCCCGCGGCGGACGCGGTACCGGCACCGGCACCGGTACCGGCCGGGCTCAGTGGTGGTTGCCGCCCGCGTCGGCGAGACGCTTGATGGAACGCTCGATCTCGGCCTCGGCCTCCACCCGGCCGACCCAGTTGGCGCCCTCCACCGACTTGCCGGGCTCCAGGTCCTTGTACACCTCGAAGAAGTGCTGGATCTCCAGCCGGTCGAACTCGCTCACATGGTGGATGTCGCGCAGGTGCTCCATGCGGGGATCGGAGGCGGGCACGCACAGCAGCTTGTCGTCGCCGCCGGCCTCGTCCCGCATCCGGAACATGCCGAGCACCCGGCACTTGATGATGCAGCCGGGGAAGGTCGGCTCGTCCAGCAGCACCAGCGCGTCCAGCGGGTCGCCGTCCTCGCCCAGGGTGTCGTCCACATAACCGTAGTCGGCCGGGTACACCGTGGACGTGAACAGGTGGCGGTCCAGGCGGATACGTCCGGTCTTGTGATCCACCTCGTACTTGTTCCGCGACCCCTTCGGGATCTCGATGGTGACGTCGAACTCCACGGGAGGCTCCTCAGGCGTAGGGACCAGGGACAGGGTGATTAAGTGTCCCCTACGCAGGGGTGTGCTCGCGAAAGGGGCTGGTGTTCAGGTGCGCGAGGCGGTGACGCGGATGCTTCGGCGGTCCCGGGGGGTCTGGCGGCGGGCGGCCCGCCATCCGGCCGTGCGCCGGGTCCGGGAACGGGCGGTGCCGCCCGCCGCCCGGCTGCTCCGCCGCTCCGCCCGCTTCGCCCGGGCCGCCCACCGGAGCGCCGTACAGCCCGCCGTCCGGCCCGCCGCCCGCTTCCTCCGCCCGCACGCCCGCCGCCTGCACCGGGCCGTGGTGGCGCCGGCCGCCGGCTCGCTGCGCCGCCATGCCGGGGTGTGGCGGATCACCCTGTACGCCACCCTGGCCGGGCTGCTGATCTCGGTGGTGACGATCGGCCTGGCCGGGCCGTGGGAGTCCGGCCGCCGCACCGCGGAACACACCCGGGCCGCCGAGCTGACCGCAGAACGCCACGGCACCACCGCCGCCGGGGCGGCCGGCGGCACGGCCGGCACCACCGCCGACGCCAAGGGCGACCGGGAGGCCGCCGCGGGCGGCATCCCGGAACCGATGGCCGGCCCCGTACTGACCCCGCTGCCCGAGGACGGCCCGGCGGACTCCGGCGGCTCCGGCCCGGAGCCCGCCGCCGGCCCCTCGGCCGCACTCGCCGGCCTGCTCCAGCCGCTGCTCGACGACCCCGCGCTCGGCACCGGCGTGGCGGCCACCGTGCTCGACGTGGCCACCGGCCGCGAACTCTTCACCACCGGGACCGGCGCCGCGCCGCCCGCCTCCACCATGAAGCTGGTCACCGGAGCCGCCGCGCTGACCGCCCTCGGCCCGGAGCACCGGCTCACCACCCGGGTGGTGTACGACGAGCCGAACAACCGGGTCGTGCTGGTCGGCGGCGGCGACACCACCCTCGGCTCCGAGGACCTCGCCGCTCTGGCCCGGGCCACCGCCCGCGCGCTGGCCGGCCGCGGCATCGGCGCGGTCGGCGTCGGCTACGACGCGGGCCGGTTCAGCGGCCCCGAGACCCACCACCCCATCGGGGTCAACGACAACATCTCCCCGCTCACCTCCCTCACCGTGAACGGCGGTCGGCTGGACGGCTCCACGCACGGGCCGGCACCGCGCGCGGCCGACCCGGCGGCCGAGGCCGGAGGGGAGTTCGTGGCCGCGCTCACCGACGCGGGCATCACGGTCAAGGGCTCCTCCGCCGCGCCGCGCACCGCGCCGGACGGCGCGCCGGAGCTCGCCGTGCACCGCTCCGAGCCGGTCGCGGTCCTGGTCGAGCGGGCCCTGACGCACAGCGACAACGACCTCGCCGAATCCCTCGGCCGCCAGGTCGCGGCGGCCGACGGCCTCCCGCTGGACCTGGCCGGGGTGTCCCGGGCGCTGACCGGCCGGCTCGCCGGGCTGGGCCTGCCCACCGAGGGGCTGCGGATCGCCGACGCCAGCGGGCTGGACCGCAACGGGCGGCTCACCACGGGGCTGCTCGCCCGGCTGCTGGCGCTGGCCGCCGCTCCGGACCGTCCGGAACTGCGCCCGGTGCTCACCGGCATGCCGGTCGCCGGCTTCAACGGCACCCTGCGCCACCGCTACGACGAGCACGGCGGCGGCCTGATCCGCGCCAAGACCGGCACCCTGACCGGCGTCAACGCGCTCGCCGGCACCACGGTGGACGCCGACGGCCGGGTCCTGGCCTTCGCCTTCCTGGCGCACGGCACGGCCTCCCCCAGCGCCGCCGAGGCCGCCCTCGACACCACCGCCGGCACCCTCCTCACCTGCGGCTGCCCCTGACCCCCGGCGGTCCGCCCGCGCCGCCCCGGCGGGCGGGCGGCGGCCGGGCGGCGGCCCCGGGCGCGGGGCGCGGGAAAGGCCGGCCTATCCGGTTCTGCCGCCGGGCACGTACCGTGGAGAGCATGACGCGACTCGGTGGTACGGAGCTGGTCGACTGGAATCTCGCGGTGTCCACCGCGGCCCGCATCACCCGGCCCGGCCCCGAGGTCACCCGGGACCAGGCACGGGACGTGGTGGCCGAGCTGCGGCGGCACGCCGCGGCATCCCAGGAGCACGTGCGCGAATTCACCACGATGCACTCCACCGGCCCGGACACCCCGGTGCTGGTGGTGGACCGCCCCGGCTGGATCAAGGCCAATGTGGCCGGCTTCCGCGAGCTGCTGCGCCCCATGCTGCGCAAGGCCCGCGAGCGGCGCGCCGCCACGCCCGGCGGCACCGCGCTCGGCCTGGTCGGCAGCAAGGTCACCGGCGTCGAGGTCGGGATGCTGATGTCCTTCCTCTCCTCCCGGGTGCTCGGCCAGTACGAGACCTTCGCCCCGGCCACCCCCGCCCTGCCCGGCGCCCCGGACGGCGGCGGCCGGCTGCTGCTGGTCGCCCCCAACATCGTCCACGTGGAGCGGGAGCTCGACGTCGACCCGCACGACTTCCGGCTGTGGGTCTGCCTGCACGAGGAGACCCACCGCACCCAGTTCGCCGCCGTGCCCTGGCTGCGCGACCACCTGGAGGGCGAGATCCAGGCGTTCCTGGCCGAGGCGGACGTCGACCCGGCCACCCTGATGGAGCGGTTCCGGCAGGCCGTGCAGTCCCTCTCCGGCCGCGACGAGCAGCGCAACGGCACGGAACAGCCGCCGCCCGCCCCGGCCGGCCGGAGCTCCCTGGTGGACCTGGTGCAGACGCCCCGCCAGCGCGAGATCCTGGACCGCCTCACGGCCGTGATGTCCCTGCTGGAGGGCCACGCCGACTACGTCATGGACGGCGTCGGCCCGCAGGTGGTGCCCACCGTGGCGGAGATCCGCGAGAAGTTCACCCGCCGCCGTCAGACCGGTGCCGGCCGCCTGGACCGGGCGCTGCGCCGCGTCCTGGGCATGGACGCCAAGCTGCGCCAGTACCAGGAGGGGGAGCGGTTCGTCCGCGCCGTGGTGGAGGAGGCGGGCATGTCCGGTTTCAACAAGGTCTGGACCTCGCCCAACACCCTCCCCACCAAGGAGGAGATCGCCAAACCCGCTGCATGGGTCGCACGGGTGCGGCCCGCCGCCGGCTAGCGGCGAATCCTGGCGCGAACCCTTTCGCCGGGCACGCCCAACGCCTCATCATCACTCTTACGAGGGACCATCAAGCCTCGCAGGGCGTGCAATGCTCGGGGAGCAGCCCGCCTCTGTCACCATGAACGCACTCAGCGTGACGCGACTCCGCTGGTCCGCGTGACGGTGGCTCCAGAGTTCCCCTCAGATCACCCAGAGTGATCCCCCGAGTGTCCTAGGAAGTGATCGGACATGGGTCCCCACCCCACGGTCGCGGCAATACGCCTGGCCGTCCGCCGCGTTCTGCACGAGATCCTCGACGACCTGCGGCCTCCCGCCGCCGCCCCGGCCGCCGGTGACCCGGCCTCCGGCACTCCGCGGGCCCTGCCCCCGGCGCCTTCCCCGCTGATCCTGGCCGCCTGCTCGGGCGGCGCGGATTCCATGGCCCTCGCCTCCGCCCTCGCCTTCGAAGCCCCCCGCCTCGGCCTGCGCGCCGGCGGCATCACCGTCGACCACGGCCTGCAGGACGGCTCGGCGGAACGGGCCCGCGAAGTGGCCGACCGGATGACCGCCATGGGCCTGGACCCGGTCGGCATCGCCGCCGTGACGGTGGGCCGCGCCGGAGGGCCCGAGGCCGCCGCCCGCACCGCCCGCTACGCCGCCCTGGACCGGGCCGCGGAGCGCCACGGCGCGGTCGCGGTGCTGCTCGGCCACACCCGCGACGACCAGGCGGAGACGGTGCTGCTGGGCCTGGCCCGGGGCTCGGGCATCCGCTCGCTGGCCGGCATGCCGGCCGTCTCCGCCAGCCCGGCCGCGTCCGCCGCCCCCGCCGTCTCCGCCGCCCCTGCCGGCACCGCCGGCCCGCCCGCCCCGGCCGTCCCGGCTCCCGCACCCGGTGCCGGACCCGGTGCCGGACCGGGTCTCCCGCCCGGCGCGGCGGCGCGCCGCTACCGGCGGCCGTTCCTCCGGCTCGACCGCCGGACCACCCGCACCGCCTGCGCCGAACAGGGCCTGCCGGTCTGGGACGACCCGCACAACACCGACCCCGCCTACGCCCGCTCCCGGGTGCGCCACGAAGCCCTGCCCGTGCTGGAGAAGGCCCTCGGCCGCGGCGTGGTGGAGGCCCTGGCCCGCACCGCCCGGCTCTCCCGGGACGACGCCGACGCCCTGGACGCCTGGGCGCAGCGGGCGCAGCGCGAGGTCACCCGCCCGGACGGCACGCTGGACGTCGCGGCCCTGCGCGAACTGCCGCCCGCCGTGCGCCGCCGGGTGCTGCGCAGCGCCGCGATCGCCGCCGGTGCGCCGGCCGGCTCGCTGTTCGCCCGGCACATCGAGGAGACCGACCGGCTGATCACCGCCTGGCGCGGCCAGCGCCCGCTGAACCTGCCGGGCCGGGTCGAGGCCCGCCGGCAGGGTGGCAGACTGGTCCTGCAGCAGGCGGACGGCTAGCGCGGCCGGCGGGCGGGCCCGGCACCGGCGCGGGATGCCGCCCGCCGCGGCGTGGGAGCGCACCGGCGTGCCGG
>NZ_WTLH01000251.1 GCF_011421595.1 Streptomyces sp. YIM 98790
AGCGCCAGCGCGCCGCCGACGGCGAGCAGGCCGGCGGCGCCGGCGCCCAGCCAGAGCGCGGTGCTGCCGCCGCCGGTCTCCGCCAGCGCGGTGCCCTCCCCCTCGCCGCTCTCCTCGGCTGGGGTGCCGTTGTCGTCGGCGCTGTCGTCGGCGCTGTCGTCGGCGGCGGAGTCGTCCTGGGCGCCGCCGCCGCTGCCGTCGTCCCCGTCCTCGGCCGGGACGAAGCCGCTCGGCGGGCTCTCGCAGCCGACGCCGTCGTCGTCCCTGTCCAGGTGTTCCCCGTAGTGCGGGTCGCCTACGGCGATGTGGGCGTATCCGGCCTCGTATGCGGCCGGGCAGTTCTCGAACTCCTGGCCGTGGTGGGCGAGTGCCGTGGCCGGGGCGACGGCCAGGCCCAGCCCGGCCAGCACCGCCACGCCTCGTGCCGCACGTATGTGCTGTGGTTTCACGTGTCCCCTCCTGAGTCCCTGCGGATGCGGGGCGCCCACGCTAGCGGCGGGGTCAGCAGCCGCCGGAACCGTACCGGCAGGTAGTGACCGTAATGTGACCACCCATCAGATTTCACACTACAGACACATCTGCCCCACTGGACCTCCGGGCAGGACCGGCCGTCCCGTTCCTCGAACAACCGTGCCAGCATGGAGGGAGGAAGCGGCCACCATGCGAGGAAGGGCGAGCACGATGGGCAGGGGCTATTACCGCTACCGCCTGCTGCACTGGCAGCGCCGCCTGAGCCGGCGCCTGCCGCGGCGCGCGCACCGCGGCGCGCTGCGCGGCGCCCTGCAGGAATCGTCCCGCCCGCTGTCGGCCTTCCTCATCGTGGTGCTGCTCGTCCTGGCACTGTCCGTGGTGCTGGGCCTGCTGTCGGTGCTGTTCGGCGGCCGGCCGCTGATCCCCACGCCGCTCGGCTGACCGCTCCCGGGCGGGCGGGGCGGCTCCGGCCACCCCCGGGGCCATGGGTGCCTCCGGAGGCGTCGAGCACTCGGCTTTTAGTTATATCTAGCATACATAAATTATGATGAGGGCATGTCTTCCTCCGCGCCGCTCGATCCGGAGGCCCTCCGCGTCTTCGCCTCCGCCCTGCACCGGACCGCCCGCATGCTGCGCCGTCTCTCCGCACCGCCCGCAGGGCACGACGATCTGTCGCCCGCCGAACTGGACGTGGTCCGGGTCGTCACCCGCCACCCCGGGATCGGGGTGAGCCGCCTCGCCGAGGTGCTCCGCCTGAAGCCCAGCAACCTCAGCGCCACCCTCCGGCCCCTGCTCGACCGCGGCTGGGTGCGCCGCGAGCCCGCTCCCGAGGACCGCCGCGCGGCGCTCCTCCACCCCACCGAGCGCGCCCGGGAGGGGCTGCGCCAGGTGGAGGAGAACCGCGCCCGGCTGCTCGCCGAGGTGCTCCGGGAACTGCCCGGGGAGCAGGCCGGGACGCTGCTCCGGGCCGCGCCCGCGATGGAGGCGCTGTCGGAGGCACTGACCGGACGGAAACGGGACGGCATGCGGCCGGCACCGGACCGGAGGCCGGAGCCAGGGGCGGGGGCGGGGGCGGGGGCGGAACCCGGCGGCCTTCCGGCGGAGAGCGGGGAGCCGCGGGCCGGTTGAGGACCGCTCCGTTCCGGGCCCCGAGCCGCCGGCCCGCCCGCTCAGCGGGGGGCGGAGGGCGGGCGCGGCGAGACCGGGCGGCGGGGCGGGCGGGTGAGGGTGATCTGCCGCACCAGTTGGTGGAAGCAGGACAGCGCGGCGGCCACCGGCAGCCCGGCCATGGCCGCGCCGATCGGTGTCCTGGGCGCCTCGGCGACGCAGAAGACGGCCGCCAGCACGGAGAACAGCAGCACGATGCCCCACGCGTGCGGAGCCCGCCGGTGGTGCAGGGCGGCACGGACGATGGACAGCGAGGCGACCAGCCACGGCCCGTAGATCAGCGCGGGCCACCAGTTCACCAGGCCGGTCGCGTCCCCGGATTCGGCCAGTTCGCGCAGCGGGCCGTGCGCCGCCATGGCGCTCAGCAGGCTGACCGCGGCGGCCACGGTGGCCACCGCGGCGGCCAGCCCCCGGCCGACCCCGTCCAGGCCGGACTGGCCGGGCCGCCCGGCGGACGGGGAAGGCCGCCGCGTCCTGCGGTGCCGGTTCCGGTGCTCCCCCGCCACCGGCCCGGCGTCGACCGGGCCCGCCGGGTGTTCGGTGCCGCCGTGGCCGGCCGGAGGGACGGCGCAATCGAGCGGCGAGGGCCCGATCGTGCCGTAGCCGAGCGTCATCTCGCCCGGCTCCGGGAGCCCGGCGCCGGCCCCGGGCTCCGGACGAATCCCCGTGCCGAACGCGAACCCGTAGGGCACGGTGTATTCCTGCGCATTGTGCATGGTGTGATTTCCAGCCGGAAGACGGTCGCGAGCGGGGCCGGAAGACCTGCCCCGGCAACGGAAGCCCGGAAAAGAACGCGCCAGTGCGACTGAACGATTCTCCAATCGTCTTTCTCGGGAACGGTTTTCCGTGGTGTCCGGGCTCCTGAGCGGCTCCCATCTGTATCCCTCCGGCAGCGGCCAGTCAAGCGGGAGGTCGCCCGTGCGAGAACTCCCGCGACACCGCATGGGGAAATATCAGGTGACTAAAGATTTCCCTAGGGATTCACGGAGGATTTTCGGACCGGGTCCCGGCACGCGTCCGCCCGAACCAGCTCACCGGGGCACCGGCGCCGGGCGCGCCCCCGGGAGACGGCGCTGCGGCCGTCCCGCCACGGGGCACCGCCGGGACCCCCGACCTCCGCCCCCCGGCACCGGACCCCGGAGCCCGGACCCACCCCGGACCCCGGACCGGGACCAATGTGCGCTCATGCCCGCCCGGAAGGACCGGCCGACCATAAACTGAACACCGATACGTCCCGATGGGGGGAGCGATGCTTCCGTTACGAGACCTTCTCGGCCCGGTGCACGGCACCCGGGAGTTCCACCGCCGGCAGGTGCTGGTCGCTCTCCTGATCAAAGCGGACACCCAGACCCGGCTCGCCGACCGCACCGGCCTGTCGGGGGGCACGGTGTCGACCATCGTCTCCGCGTTCCAGCGGGAGAACATCGTCCGCACCGACCCGGGAGCACCGCGCGGCGGCGGCAAGCGCGGGGCGACGGTCCGGCTGCGGCCGGCCGCCGGCGTCGCGGTGGGCGTCTACATCGGCTTCAACCAGGCGGTGGCGGTGGCCCGCCAGGCCGACCGCGACCACCACGACGTGTCCGAGCAGCGGATCGACAGCGGAGCCGGCCGCGGGCTGGAGGAACTGCTGCCCGCCGTCCAGGAGATGATCGAGGCCGTGGTGGCCGACACCGGAGGGCGCCTGGCGGACGTGGTATCGCTCGGCGTGGCCGTCCCCGGGATGCTGGACCCGCGGACCAACCAGTTCGCCACCCCGGTGCTGCCGCTGTGGCAGGAGGGTGACGATCCGGCCGCGGAACTCCAGAAGTGGCTGCACCGGGCTACCGGGGTCACGGTACCCGTGGTGCAGGACAACGACGCCAATCTCGCCGCGCTGGCCGAGCACACCTACGAGACCCAGGAGCACGACGAGACGCTGGTCTTCGTCAAGGCGTCCACCGGCGTCGGAGCCGGGGTGGTGGTCGGGAGCCGGCTGATCCGCGGCGAGCGCGGCATGGCCGGGGAGATCGGGCACCTCACCGTGCGGCCCCAGGGGGACGTGTGCTTCTGCGGCGGCCGCGGCTGCCTCAACACCGTCATCGGCAGCAATGTCCTGCTCCGCGAGGTGCGCGAATCCCGCCCCAGCCGCTCCGCCGACTACCCGCGCGACCTGCTGTCCCTGATCACCATGGCGAGGGCCGGGGACGCCGTCTGCCGGCGGGTGCTCACCGACGCCGGCCACACGCTGGGTTTCGTGCTGGCGCAGGTGTGCAACTTCCTCAACCCCAACCTGATCGTGCTGGGCGGCCAGCTCGCCGCCGCCGGGGAGTCGGTGCTCGATCCCTGCCTGCGGTCCATGCGGCGGCACGCACTGCCCGGCGCGGTGCCGGACGGCTTCCGGCTGAAGCCCAGTGCCCTGGACCGGCTGGCGGAGGCACAGGGCGCCCTGGTGCTGGGGCTGAGCCGGTACGCGACCCGCGGCTAGCCCCGGGCGGCGACGCGTACCGCGCACCACTCACCACGCGCCGCTCACCGAACACAGCCGCCCCCCGGCGCGGAATGAAGACCGGAACCCCGTATCCGGCCGCCGGGGCATCGAATTGAACAGGACAGCGCCGCGGACAAGGCTTTCCCTTTCAGATTGGAAATCCGCACCCGGACCGCACGGCGCGCCGCCACCGGAAATGCGTACCGGCTGCGGAGACCCGGTCTGCGCAAGTGCCGTGCCGTCCGGTAAAGTCGAGAGGCCCGGTTACGCCGACGCCGCCGGAACGGGCATTACCCCGGTGCGCCGTGTGCGCCGCATTCAGGTTTGGGGGAAACATGGACTTTCCCAGCACGGAACAGGCTCCGGACGGCCGGGCGGCGGCAACGCCCGCGAACCGCGCCGCGCACCCCGCCGCGCACCCTGCCCCCGGGGCGGAGTGCGAGACCTACGAGCCGCCCCTGGTGCTCGATCTGGGGCGGGTCCGCGAGGTGACTCTCGGAAGTTCCGGCAGCGGTACGGCCGATGCCAACTCCCAGTACTACTGGTAGGCCCGCTCCGGGCCCGCGTCCGCCGGCCGGCGGACGCCTCGTCTTCCTCCCGGCCGGCGGCCACGCGGTCCCCGAGCTGGTCGGTGTGCTCGGCCCGTCCGGCACCACGGTCCGCTTCCGGGGGGAGTGGCGGCCCGGCGAAATCCGCCCGGTCGACCTGCCCTCGGGCACGGTGGTGACCATCGGCCAGTGTTTCGCCACCGCCGCGCAGTTGCGGCACGGCGCGGCCCTGGCGCTGCGCACCGGGGACTGCTCCGCACTGACCCGGTGGCCCGGCGCCTACGCCTGCCTGGTGCTGCGCGGTACGGACGTCACGCTGCTGGAGGACGTGGCCGGCCAGTATCCGCTCTACTACCGCCACGCCGGCGGACGGCTGTGGTTCGGCGACCGGCCCGCGGCGGTCTCCCGGGCGGCGGGCCGCGAACCGCGCCCGGATGCGGGAGTGCTGGCCGCGTGGGTGCTGTGCCCGGAGGTGCCCGGCCTCACCGGGGGCGGGTCACCGGTCGAGGGCGTGCTGCGGCTCGGGGCCGGCCATGCCCTGCGCGCCGGGCTCCACGGCGCCCCGCGGCGCTGGGCGCACGAGCCCCTGCTCGTGTCCGGCCCGTCCCCGGCCGCCGGCGCCACGGCCGCCGCCGAGGCCGCCGAGGCCGTGGGGGAGGCACTCCGCACGGCGGTACGCGTGCGCGCCGAGCGGGCCGCGCGGCTGACCACCGACTTCAGCGGGGGCCTCGATTCCACCTCGCTCGCCTTCCTCGCGCTGGACCACCGGCCCGGCGGCCTGCCCGCGTTCTGCTACCACCAGCCCGGCTCCCCGTGCGACGACCTGCCGTACGCCCGGCGCTACGCCGCCCTGGACCACCGCCTGCGGCTGGAGACGGTCACCGGGAACGCGCAGACCCTCAGCTTCCAGGGCCTCGGGCATCTCGGCCTTCCCGGACCCCCGCCCGACGGACATCACGAACGTCACGGGCGCCACGGCCCGGCCTTCGAGCCCGATCCGGCCGCGGCCTCGCTGGCCCGCACCCGGCTGCGGCTGAGCCGCCTCGCGGCAGCGGGCGCGGACATCCACCTCGGGGGCGAGGGCGGCGACGCCCTCTTCTCGGTCTCCGCCGCCTACCTCGCCGACCTGGTCCGGCCCGGCGCGCTGCGCCGGCTCCGCGGCGACGGCTGGCTGCTGGCCCGTCGGCACCACACGGCCCCCGCGGCCGTGCTGGCCCGGGCGGCCCGGCTGTCCCGGACGGACCCGGCCGCCGCGCTGCACCGGCTCGCCGGGCGGCTGGAACACCCCGGCGGAGCGCCCGCGACCTGGCTCGGCACCCTCTCCTGGTGGACGGAACCGGGCACGGAGACCGCATGGTTCACCCCGTCCGCCCGGCGGCACCTGGCCGGACTGGCCCGGCGGCGGGCGGCCGAGGCGGCGGCACGGCAGGAGGCGCCGCCGCTGTCACCGGCCGAGCACCGCGCCCGGTGCGGACTGCGGGCGTCGGCCGCCGTCCAGCGCCACCTCTCCGACCACGCCCGGGCCTACGGGGTCTGGCCGCAGGCCCCGTTCCTGGACCACGGCGTGGTGCGGGCCGCGCTCGCTCTCCCCGCCCCCCTGCGGGCCCGGCCGCCGGCGCCCAAGCCCTTGCTGGCCGCGGCCCTGGCCGGTGCGGTGCCGCCCGAGGTGCTGGCCCGCCGCACCAAGGGCGACTACGGCTTCGAGGACCAGGCCGGTGCCCGCGCCGCCTCGGCCGCGATGCGTGCCCTGCCGGAGTCCTCCCGGCTGGCGGACCTGGGCGTGCTCGAACCCGGCGCCGTCCTGGACGCGCTGGAGCGGGGCGCACTGGGCGTGCGGACCGTCTTCCCGGCCCTCACCCGGCTGCTGGCCGTCGAGGCCGGCCTGCGCGCCCCGGACACCCCGCACGACGACGAACGCGACGAGTGAGGAGGCGCAGCCGATGACGGCTCTGCACGTCCCCGCACATGTGCACAGCGGGCGGACCCCCCAGGGCGGCACGGCCCTGCTCAACACGAGAACCGGGCAGTGGCACCTGCTCAACGGCACCGCCCACCGGCTGTGGGTGGAATGCGGCCGGACGGGCGACCTGGACACGGCGATCACGGCACTGGTCCGCCGTTTCCCCGGGGCCCCGGCGGCGGACGTGCGCGGCGACGCGGAACGCGCCGCCGAAGCCCTCCTCCACCGCGGCCTGCTGGTGCGCGCCCGGCCCCGCCCGGCCGCGGCGCGCCCGACACCACCGCCCGCCGAGCCCGCCGGGTC
>NZ_WTLH01000252.1 GCF_011421595.1 Streptomyces sp. YIM 98790
CCGTCCGCGGGTGCCCCCCGCGGCAGCGGCGAGGTGCCGCGGGCCGCTGCCGCCGCCGCGGAGCCGCTGCGGCTGGGGCCGCACAGCGTGTGGCCGCCGGTCGTGCTCGCCCCCATGGCGGGCATCACCAACGCGCCGTTCCGCACCCTGTGCCGGGAGTTCAGCGGCGGCACGGGCCTGTTCGTCAGCGAGATGATCACCAGCCGGGCGCTGGTCGAGCGCAATGCCAAGACGATGCAGCTGGTGCACTTCGACGCCGCCGAGAAGCCGCGTTCCCTCCAGCTCTACGGCGTGGACCCGGCCACCGTGGGCCGGGCGGCCCGGATGATCCGGGACGAGGACCTGGCCGACCACATCGACCTCAACTTCGGCTGCCCGGTGCCCAAGGTCACCCGCAAGGGCGGCGGCTCCGCCCTGCCCTACAAGCGCAACCTGCTGCGCGCCATCCTCCGCGAGGCGGTCGCCGGGGCCGGTCCGCTGCCGGTCACCATGAAGATGCGCAAGGGGATCGACGACCGGCACCTGACCTATCTGGACGCCGGGCGGATCGCGGTGGAGGAGGGGGTGACGGCCATCGCGCTGCACGGCCGCACCGCCGCCCAGCACTACGGCGGCACCGCCGACTGGGAGGCCATCGCCCGGCTGAAGGAGGCCGTCCCGGAGATTCCGGTGCTGGGCAACGGCGACATCTGGTCGGCCGACGACGCGCTGCGCATGATGCGCCGCACCGGCTGCGACGGCGTGGTGGTCGGCCGCGGCTGCCTGGGCCGCCCCTGGCTGTTCGGCGATCTGGTGGCCGCCTTCGACGGCCGCGGCCCGGCCGGCTACGCCCGCCCCTCGCTGCGCGAGGTGGCCGCCGTGATGCTGCGTCACGCCCGGCTGCTGGGCGAGTGGCTGGGCGACGAGCAGCGCGGCGTGATCGACTTCCGCAAGCATGTCGCCTGGTACACCAAGGGTTTCTCCATAGGTTCCGAGGCCCGCAGGGCGCTGGCCGTGGCCGGTTCCGCGGGCGAGCTGGCGGCACTGCTGGACGGCCTGGACCTGGACCAGCCCTGGCCCGCGCACGGTGCCGAGGGCCCGCGCGGCCGGACGTCGGGACGCGAACGGGTCGTCCTGCCCGAAGGCTGGCTGGACGACCCGTTCGCCTGCTCCCCCATGGTGGTCAGTGCGGACGCGGAGCTTGACACCTCCGGAGGCTGACGGGAATCCCCGACGGGTCGGACGCGGCGCCGCGCCGCGGCCCGGCGGCATGGCCGCCCGACGGCCCCCGGGCCGCCGCCACCGCGCTGAGCAGCGCGAACGGTGCCGCCGCCGCCCATGCCTGCGGGGTGCAGGCGTGCGGGTAGGGCACCGGCCGGGCGGCGTCCTCGGCGGAGTAGCCGGCGATCACCTCGGGCAGCTGGAAGTCGTGGGCGGCGGCGATCCGCACCAGACCGCGGGCCACCGCCCGGGTCTCCTCGCGCAGCCCGTAGCGTGCCAGCCCCAGGGCGATCACGGCGTTGTCGTGCGGCCAGACGCTTCCGCAGTGGTAGGACAGCGGATGGTAGGCGCCCTGCCCGGCGGCCAGGGTGCGCACGCCCCAGCCGGAGAAGAAGTCCGCCTCCAGCAGCCGCCGCCCGACCGCGGTGGCGCGTTCGGAGTCGAGTATCCCGGACCAGAGGAGATGCCCGGCGTCCGAGGCGAGGGCGTCGGCATGGCGTCCCGACTCGTCCAGCGCCAGGGCCGGGAAGCGCCGTCCGGGCATCCAGAAGTCCCGGGCGAAGCGGGCCCGCAGCTCGGCCGCGGCCTGTTCCAGGCGGGCCGCGTAGGCGGTGTCGTGCCAGAACATCCGGGCCAGCCAGGCGGTGCGGCGCAGCGCGTCGTAGGCGTAGCCCTGCGGGGCGGCGGCCCGCACCACGCCCTTGACCGGTGAGCCGTCGGCGAAGCAGATGGCGCCGGGGGAGTCCTTCCAGGACTGGTTGGCCAGGCCGCCCTCGTCGGGGTGGTAGGCCAGATAGCCGCAGTCGTCCAGCCCGCCGTGGGCGAACATCCAGTCCACGGCGGCGCGGGCGTGCCGCTCCAGCCGCTGGGCCGGTTTGTCGTCCCCGGTGCGCTCGGTGTAGGCGCCGAGCAGCACCAGGAACAGCGGGGTGGAGTCCACCGAGCCGTAGTAGCGGCCGAAGGGCACCTGTTCGAAGTAGGCCAGCTCGCCGCGGCGCACCTCGTGCACGATCTTCCCTGGCTGGGCGACCCGCGCGNCGTGCCGCTCCAGCCGCTGGGCCGGTTTGTCGTCCCCGGTGCGCTCGGTGTAGGCGCCGAGCAGCACCAGGAACAGCGGGGTGGAGTCCACCGAGCCGTAGTAGCGGCCGAAGGGCACCTGTTCGAAGTAGGCCAGCTCGCCGCGGCGCACCTCGTGCACGATCTTCCCTGGCTGGGCGACCCGCGCGGTGTCCTCCTCGGCGGCCTGCACGGCGGCCAGGGCGGGCAGCGTGGCCGCGGCCAGCTCCGGCCGGTACGGCAGGGTGAACAGCGAGGTGAACAGGGCGTGCCGGGCGAGCAGGGTGAGGAACCAGGGCACCCCGGCGGCGGGGACCCGCAGCATCTCGCCGTCCGGGCCGGACGCCGGGATGCGCAGGCCGGCCAGGTCGGCCAGACCGCGGGCGCAGGTCCGGGCCAGGTCGGGCCAGTCGGAGCCCTCCCACGGCAGCGGGGCGGCGGTGAGGAAGTCGTCGGGGCCCTCGGCGGGTTCGGGGGCGCCGTAGGGGTGGGCGGCGGCGCGCAGGATCAGCTCGACCGTGCCGTGCGGTTCCAGGGTGATCCGCCAGACCAGCCGGCGGGCGCCGCTGCCGGTCTCCTCCACCTGGTCGGGCGCGGGCACCGAGGTGATCACGGTGCGGGCGTGCCACTCGTGCCGGTGGTAGCCGAACTCGACGCCGTCGTCGAGGACTTCGCGGGTGCGGTGGGTGCCGGTCTTGTCGTACCAGCGGTGGTCGGAGCGCAGTTCGAACTGGTCGGTGAAGTCGGCGTCCACCGTGAGCGCCACTAATGCGCTGCTGGTCTCGGCGCGGTTGCTGGTCAGCCGGAGCCGTTCGACGAGCGTGCCGGAGGTGACGGTCTGCTCGCGGAAGACGGTCAGGGCCGGCGGTTCGCCGCGTCCGCTGGGCGGGATGAGCACGCAGCTAGCGGTCATCCCGCCCTCGGAGGCGGGGACCAGGACGGTGGGGGTGGAACCGTCCACCGTCAGCTGCCAGCGGCTCAGATGGCGGGCATCGTAGGCGAACAGCCCGTCGGGCGAGCTGCCGCGTGCTCCGGTGATGTCACCGGAGGGCCCAATCGCGGCGAACGTGCCGTTGTGCACCAGCAGTCTGTGGTGCGTGGCGTTCATCGGGGGCGTCCCTCCCTTTTTCGCCGGTCACGCGCCGGGCGCGTGGGGGGTGGTGTGGCTGGCTCAGGGGATCGGCTCGGCCGTTGCCGCCGGAGCCGTTCCGGGTGCCGTGGGTGCCGTGGCCCGGGTGCCGGTGCCGTCGGCGGAGATGGCGGCGTCCGTGGTGCCGGCCGTGCCGGTGCCGGTGGAGGCGGTGGCCGCCGGCTGCCGGGGGGCCGGCCCGTCCCCGGCGGGCCGTGCCGCCTCCGGCAGCCCCCCGTCGGCCCCCGGGTGCCGGGTCCCGGCGTCCAGCAGATCGGCGGCCAGCGCGGCCGTCCAGCTGAAGTTCCGCGCGCCATGCGGTTGTTCGGTGTACGGGTCGAGGTACTCGGCGAAGTCGGATTCGGCCGCCGCGCCGAGGATCGCGGAGCGCAGCCCGGCGGCCCGGGCGGGCCTGCCCTGTTCCCGGAGCCCGCGCTCTATCAGCCAGTTGACGTTGAACCAGGCGGGCCCGCGCCAGTAGCGGGAGGCGTCGAACGCCTTGCCGCACAGGTCGTAGCTGGGCGCCAGGCGGGCGCCGTGACCGAGGGAGAAGTGCTCGCCGTCCAGCGTGCGCAGCAGCGCGTCGGCGATGTGCCCGGGGAGTCCCGGGACGATCAGGGGGAGCAGGCCGGTGGCGCTGCGCTCCGGCAGCAGCCGGCCGGAGGTCAGGTCGTGGCAGAGGAACATGCCGGTGCGGGCGTCCCAGAGCCGCTTGACCAGGGCGGTGGTGAGCTGCTCGGCGCGGATCCGGTGGTCCGTGGGGTCGGCGCCGAGGGCGGCGGCGATGTCGGCCAGGGCGTGCTCGGCGAGGATGAGCAGGGCGTTGAAGCCCGGGTCCTCGACCGCGAAGGCGTGCGGGGTGCCGGCGTCGTGGTACCCGTGGTCGCGGTAGGTGCGCGCCAGCGCCACATAGCGCCGGTAGTCCAGGTCGGTGGGCCGGTCGCCCGGGTCGCCGTGGTCCAGGTCACAGCGGCGGAAGGAGCCGGGCGCGGCCGGCGTCACCCGGGCCAGCGGCGCGTCCCAGCACGGGCTGTTGTCCATCCCCGACTCCCAGGGGTGGACGATCGCGGCCAGCCCGCGCCCGCCCAGGTCGCGGGAGCCGGTGAGGTAGCGCTGCCAGGCGGCGAGCTTCGGGTGGAGGCGCTCAAGGAAGCCGGTGCGCCGGGAGCCGGCCGGGTCGGCCAGATGGGTGAGCCAGACGGCCAGCGCGTGGACCGGGGGCTGCACCAGGCCGGAGGTCTGCACGGCGGCGGGCGCGCCGGCCGCGGCCCCGTCGGTGGCGGAGCGCCAGAAGTCCGGGCTGGGGAAGTAGGCGTCCAGCGGGACGGCGGGGTTGAAGACGATGTGCGGCACCCGGCCGTCGGCCCACTGGGCGGCGAACAGGGTCTCCAGTTCGCGGCGGGCACGCTCGGGCGCGAAGTGCCGCAGGCCGATGGCGATGAACGCGGAGTCCCAGCTCCACTGGTGGGGGTAGAGGGCACGGGAGGGCACGGTCGAACTGCCGGTCCAGTTGCGGTCCAGGACCCGGCGGGCGCGGCGCAGCAGCCCGGCGGGGGTCCAGCCGGGGTGCGCGGTGGCGGCGGGACGCTGCAGCGCGGTGGTCATGCGGCCGCCCCTGACCGGGCGGCTCCCGCGGTCGCCGCGTGTCCGCCCGGCGTGACGCATGTCACCGGTGAGGCGTGCATGGGTGTGGAGTTGTATGCGATCCGGCCGGGACGTCCGCCCTGGCCGAAAGTCCCGAAACCGACAGAAGGCACGATCCGGTGATGCAGGAACAACCGGTCAATGCGGTGCACATGGGCCTCCGGGGGCGGGTCAGCGTCGTCGCTTATGGCGAAGATACCTTAGGGTTACGCGTACTTAACATGCAAAAGTCGAGTCGTAATACATCCTTGATGTACGGAAGTTGGCGCTGGTCCGTCAGAGTGAGGGGTTCTGGGGGAGGATGGCAAGAGGCGCCGCGGGAAACACGTACACGCGGCCAACACCGCCAGCTCACGCACGGGTAATCCGGGCGCGGGAAACTGACGTATGGGGAGAGCACGCAGGAGCATGGGCGACGACGGGAACGCCGGGGCCATGTGGGTGAGCCAGGCCAGCGCCGGGCACCTGCTCCAGCTCATTCGGAGCGGGCAGGCGACCACGCGCGGCGAGCTGCAGCGCGTCACCGGGCTGGCCCGGTCGACGGTGAGCAGCCGGCTGGACCAGCTCTTCGGCGCCGGCTGGATTCGCGAGGCGGCGGCCGGACCCTCCACCGGAGGGCGCCCCGCCATGCACCTGGAGTTCGACGCCCAGCACGGCGTGGTGCTCGCCGCGGTGCTGGAGACCCGTCACGGGCGTGCCGCGGTGCTCGATCTGGCGGGCGGCATTCTCGCCGAACACGTCGGGGACCTGCTCATCGACGTCGGCCCGGAGAAGGTGCTCGGCCAGGTGGGTGACTGGTTCGCCGCCCTGCTGGAGGAGCTGGGCGTGGACGCCGGCGCGGTGTGTGGCATCGGCCTGTCGGTGCCCGGCCCGGTCGAGGCGTCCACCGGCACCGTGGTGCAGCCCCCGATCATGCCCGGCTGGGACGGCTACCCCATCCCGGACCGGATGCGCCAGGTCTTCCGTGACCAGCTGGGCGGCGACCCGGCCGTGCCGGTGCTGGTGGACAACGACGCCAATCTGATGGCCTTTGCCGAGCAGCGCCTGGGCTACCCCGACTGTTCGGCCTTCCTGCTGGTCAAGGTCTCCACCGGCATAGGTGCCGGGATCGTGGTGGACGGCCGGATCTTCCGCGGCATCGACGGCGGCGCCGGTGACATCGGTCACATCCGGCTGCACGACGCCGCGGAGGCGCTGTGCATGTGCGGCTCCTACGGCTGCCTGGCCGCGGTGGCCAGCGGGCGCGCCCTGGCGCGGCAACTCACCGACATGGGCATCCCCACCGCCTCCGGCTCGGGCGTGCGCGAGCTGCTCTCGGTGGGGCAGCCGGACGCGCTGCGGCTGGCCCGCAGCGCCGGGCGGCGGGTCGGCAATGTGCTGGCCACCGTGGTCACGCTGGTCAATCCCGGGGTGCTGATGATCGCCGGGGACCTGGCCGGCGCGCCCTTCGTCACGGGCGTGCGGGAGCTGCTCTACCAGCTGACCATGCCGCGCACCACCACCCATCTGGAGGTGGTCACCTCCCGGCTCGGCGACCGGGCCGGGCTCACCGGGGCGGCGCTCCACGTCGTCGAGCATCTCTACGCCCCGGCGCAGGCCGATCTGCGCCTGGCCGGCCGCATCGCGGCCTGATCCGGGGCCGGACGGCCGGTGCCCGGCCCGCGGCCCGGCCCGGGGGCGTGACC
>NZ_WTLH01000253.1 GCF_011421595.1 Streptomyces sp. YIM 98790
GCCGGGGCCGGGCGCGGGCCGGTCAGGCGCGGGTGTCGCGGCGGCGCCGGCCGGGGCGTCGGTGCACCCGGGCCAGCAGCAGCGCGATGTCGTCCAGCGGGGCCCGGCCCAGCCCGTCCAGCACGGCGTCGCAGACCTCCTCCAGCGGACGGCCGCCGGCGCCGCGCAGCAGCCGGAGCAGGGCGTGCAGCCCGGTGTCGATCGGGTCGCGCCGGTTCTCCACCAGGCCGTCGGTGAACAGGGCGAGCATGGCGCCGTCCGGCAGGTCCCGGCGCTGGCCGGGGAAGGCGCCGGTGCCCACGCCCAGCGGTGCGCCGCAGGGGATGTGGAGCAGTTCCGCGGTGCCGCCCGGGCTGACCAGCACCGGCGGCGGATGGCCGGCGGAGGCGGTCTCCAGCAGGCCGGCGTCCGGGTCGCACACCGTGTACAGGCAGGTGGCTATGGACTCGCCCAGGGATTCCGCGGTGGCGTCCAGATGCCCGAGGAGTTCGCCGGGCGGCAGGTCGAGCCGGGTCAGGGCACGGATGGTGGAACGCAGCTGGCCCATGATGGCGGCGGCGTGCACCCCCTTGCCCATCACGTCGCCGGCCACCAGGGCGATCCGGCCGCGGGTGAGCGGCAGCACGTCGTACCAGTCGCCGCCGACCTCGACCTCGCTGGTGGCGGGCAGGTAGCGGGCGGCCAGTTCGATGTTGCGGTAGCCGGTGGGCAGGTGCGGCAGCAGGCTGCGCTGGAGGGTGAGCGCGGCGTTGCGCTCCCGGGTGTAGAGGCGGGCGTTGTCGATGCTGATGGCGGCCCGGGAGGCGAGTTCGGCGGCGAGGGCCTGGTCCTGGTCGTCGAAGGGGCGCGGATGGTGCCGGGTGCGGTAGAGACTGACGGCGCCGAGCACCCGGCCGCGGGCGATCAGCGGAACGGCGAGGTAGGAGTGGGCGCCGGCGTCGCGCAGCAGCCGGGCCGCGGTGTCGTCCTTGGCCACGGTGCGCAGCAGGGCGTGGCCGAGCCGGGGCAGCAGCACGGGGGTGCGTTCGGCGACCGCCCGGGTGATCACCCGGCTGGGGCCGTAGGAGGCGAGTTCGCCGACCGTGTCGGGGACGCCGGCGAGTTCGGCGTCCGGGGCCGAGGCCACGGCCAGGGCGCGGAACCGGGCGGAGCCGCCGGGGCCGACGGGCGGCGGGGTCTCGCCGTCGAGCACCGCGTCCAGCACGTCCACGGCGGCCAGGCCGGCCAGCCGGGGCACCGCGGTCTCGGCGAGTTCCCGGGCGGTCAGGCGCAGGTCGAGGGTGGTGCCGATGCGGGCGGAGGCGTCGGCGATCACCGCCAGCCGTTCCCGTGCCTCGGCGACCTCGGCGGAGGCGCGGTGCCGCTCGGAGACGTCGACGGCGGAGGCGGCGACGCCGATCGGGCGGCCGGCCACGTCGTCCACCCGGTAGTAGGAGACCGACCAGATGTGCTCGTGGTGGGGATCGGCCGCGGTGCGGCCGACGGAGCGCTGGTCGAGCAGGGGTTCGCCGGTCTCCAGCACCTGGTGGACGGCACGCCGCACCGCTTCGGTGTCGATGCCGGTCAGCACGTCCGGCAGGCGTCTGCCGAGCATCTTCTCGGCCGGGATGCCGTTGATCCGGGCCAGCGCGGGGTTGACCCGCAGCCAGCGCAGGTCCTTGTCGAACAGGGCGAGCCCGACCGGCGACTGGGTGATCAGGGAGTGGGACATGGCCAGGTCGGTGTCGAGCCGGCGGACGGTCTCGGCGTCCGCGGCCAGCCCCAGCACATAGAGCTCGCCGTTGATGTCGTGCAGCCGGATGTGGCGGAAGTCCATCGGGACGACGGTGCCGTCCCGGTGGAGGACGGGGAACACGCCGGTCCACGCGGCTCCTCCCCTGACCAGCCGGAACCATTCGGTGACCTGGTCCCAGTGCTCGGGCTGGACCAGCAGCCGGCCGGCGTTGCGGCCCAGGGCCTCCTCGGGGGTGTAGCCCAGGAGGTGCTCCGCCTCGGGGCTCCAGAGCACGATGCTGGCCCGGGCATCGAGCACGAAGGTGGCCACCCGCAGCAGGTCGAGCACGCTGCCCGGGGTGGCCGCGGCGGCGTCACGCGGCAGGGTACCGGCCGGCGGCAATGGCTCCTGGGCGGTCATCCCTTCTCCTCGCGGCCCGCGGACGGATCCGGGCGGCGCGCGGGCGCGGCGTCCGGCGGTGGTGTTCCGTTCCACCATTCAACGCTGCAGTTCGGCTGTGCGCGCGGTCACCGGCGAATCGGTGCCGTGTGCGCTGCCCTGGGCACGTGGCCGCTGCCCGATGCCGCCGTGGCGGGGCGGACGCAGGTGGAGGCCGGGGCGGCCGGGGAGCCACGGGGACCGGGGGGCGCCGGGGAAGCCGGAAAAAGCCCGCATCACCCATTCAGCGGATAGTCGGATTTATGGTGCAATGAAGTGGTCGGTATCCGGCCGCCCGCGGCAGTGCCGCCGCGGGCGGGGCCGAGAGGAGGCAGCAGGCCATGACGGCCCCCCAGCGGTTGCTGATGTCCCTGCCGCCCCGGCACCGGGCGCGGCTGATGGCCCTGGCCCGGGAGGTGTCCTTCCCGCAGGGCACCCGGATCTTCGAGGAGCGGGGCACCGCGGACCGGTTCTGGATCGTCCGGTCCGGCTCGGTCGCCCTCGACGTGCGGGTGCGCGGTGAGTGGCCCACCCGGGTCTCCACCATCGATCCGGGCGATCTGCTCGGCTGGTCCTGGCTCTTCCCGCCCTACACCTGGGACTTCGGCGCGGAGGCGTTCACCCCGGTGCGGGCCTGGGAGTTCGACGGCGCGGCGGTGCGCCGGCAGTGCGACACGGAATGCGACTTCGGGTATGCGCTGCTGCGCTCGGTCGCGGAGATCCTGGCCTACCGGGTGCAGACCGCCCGCACCCGGCTGCTCGACCTGTACGTCCCGCACGCCGGCTGACGGCCGTCAGCCGGCCGCCGGCGGGGCGGTGCCGTAACCGCCGCCGCCCGGGGTCTCCACCAGCAGCACGTCGCCCGCCCCGGCCCGGGCGGTGTCGCAGCCGGTCAGCTCCTCCACGGTGCCGTCGGCCCGCTCCACCGCGTTGCGGCCCGGCGCGCCGGGCGCGCCGCCCGCCATGCCGTAGGGCGGCACCCGCCGGTGGCTGCTCAGCACGGTGACGGTCATCGGCTCCAGGAAGCGGATGCGCCGCCGCACCCCGTTGCCGCCGCGCCAGCGGCCGTCGCCGCCGCTGCCCTCGCGCACCGCGAAGTCCTCCACCCGGACCGGGTAGCGCCACTCCAGCACCTCGGGGTCGGTGAGCCGGGAGTTGGTCATGTGGGTCTGCACCGCGTCCGCGCCCGGGAAGCCGTCCCCCGCGCCGGAGCCGCTGGCCACGGTCTCGTAGTACTGGAAGCGGTCGTTGCCGAAGGTGACGTTGTTCATGGTGCCCGAGCCCTCGGCCTGCACACCGAGCGCGGCGTAGAGGGCTCCGGTCACCGCCTGGGAGGTCTCCACATTGCCGGCCACGGTGGCCGCCGGGTACTCCGGGGCCAGCATGCAGCCGGGCGGAATCCGGATCTCCAGGGGCTTCAGACAGCCGCTGTTGAGCGGGATGTCGTCGGCGATCAGGGTGCGGAACACGTACAGCACCGCGGCCATCACCACGGAGCTGGGGGCGTTGGCGTTGCCCGGCAGCTGGGCGGAGGTGCCGGTGAAGTCCAGCACCGCGCGGCGCGCCGCCCGGTCCACGGACACCGATACCGCGATGACCGCGCCCGCGTCGGTCTCGTAGCGGTAACTGCCGTCCCGCAGGGTGGTGATGACGCGGCGCACCGACTCCTCGGCGTTGTCCTGCACGTGCCGCATGTAGGCCCGGACCACGTCCAGCCCGAACTCCTCGATCATGGCCCGCAGTTCGGTGATGCCCTTCTCGTTGGCGGCGATCTGGGCGCGCAGGTCCGCCAGGTTGGCGTCCGGGTTGCGGGAGGGATACCGGGCCCCGGCCAGCAGGGCCCGGGTCTCGGCCTCGCGCAGCCTGCCGTCGCGCACCAGCAGCCAGTTGTCGAACAGCACCCCCTCCTCGTGCACGGTGCGGCTGAACGCGGGCATGGAGCCGGGCGTGATGCCGCCGATCTCGGCGTGGTGCCCGCGGGAGGCGACCAGGAACAGCAGTTCCGGACGGGGCCCGCCGGAGCCGTCGAACACCGGGGTGACCACCGTGACGTCCGGCAGGTGGGTGCCCCCGTGATAGGGGTCGTTGATGGCGTAGACGTCGCCCGGGCGCATGGTGCCGGCGTTGCGGCGCAGCACCTCCTTGATGGACTCCCCCATGGAGCCCAGATGCACCGGGATGTGCGGGGCGTTGGCGATCAGATTGCCCTCGGAATCGAACAGCGCGCAGGAGAAGTCGAGCCGCTCCTTGATGTTGACGGAGTGGGCGGTGTTCTCCAGCCGCAGCCCCATCTGTTCGGCGATGGCCATGAAGAGGTTGTTGAACACCTCCAGCCTGACCGGGTCGGCCTCGGTGCCGACGGCGGCGGTGCGCGGGCGGGGCACCGCGCGGGTGAGGATCAGGTGGCCGTGCTCGCCCGCGCCCGCCCGCCAGCCCGGTTCCACGACCGTGGTGGCGTCCGGCTCGGTGATCAGCGCCGGGCCGGGGACGGTGTCCCCGGGGCGCAGGTCCGCACGCCGGTACAGGGCGGCCCGCTGCCAGCCGCCGGCGGCGTACACGGTGGTCTCACCGGCCGGTGCGGCCGGCGGCCCGGCGGGGGCGGCGGCGGGCCGGGCACCGGAGACGGCCGGGCCGCCGGCGACGGGGGCGGGAGCAGGGGCGTCCGGCGGTGCGGAGGAGCCGGTGGCCTCCGCCACGGCGGTGGCCACCACCAGCGGCTTGTCCATCACGAAGCCGTAGCGGGCACGGTGCAGCCGGGCGAACGCCGCGGCCATCTCGTCGCGTCCGGCGAGCGGCACCGGGAGCACCGAGTCGGTCCCGGCGTAGCGCAGATGCACCCGGGCGGTGGTGCGCACCGCCGCCGGGGGCACGCCGTCCTCGTGCAGTTCCTCGCGGGCCAGCCCGGCCAGCCGCTCGCACAACTCGCGCACCGCGGGCATCGCCTGCTCGGTCAGTTCCGTCTCCACCGACCGTTCGCGCAGCGCGGTGGCCTCGGCGATGCCGATGCCGTAGGCGGAGAGCACCCCCGCCAGCGGCGGCACCACCACGGTGTCGACGGCCAGGGCGTCGGCGACCGCGCAGGCGTGCTGGCCGCCCGCCCCGCCGAAGCTGGCCAGGGCGTAGCGGGTGATGTCGTGGCCGCGCTGCACGGAGATCTTCCGCACCGCGTTGGCCATGTTGAGCACCGCGATCTCCAGGAAGCCGGCCGCGACCTCCTCCGGGGTGCGGGTGTCGCCGGTGGCCGCGGTGATCCGGGCGGCCAGGGCGGTGAACTGCTCGCGGACCGTGTCCGCGTCCAGCGGCTGGTCGCCTCCGGGACCGAAGACGTGCGGGAAGTGGCCGGGCCGGATCCGGCCGAGCATCACATTGGCGTCGGTGACGGTGAGCGGGCCGCCGCGGCGGTAGCAGGCCGGGCCGGGGACGGCGCCCGCCGACTCCGGGCCCACCCGGTAGCGGGCGCCGTCGAAGCGCAGCACCGAGCCGCCGCCCGCCGCGACGGTGTGGATGTCCATCATGGGGGCGCGCATCCGCACCCCGGCGACCTCGGTGTCGAAGACGCGTTCCAGCTCGCCGGCGTAGTGCGAGACATCGGTGGAGGTGCCGCCCATGTCGAAGCCGATCACCCGGTGGTAGCCGGCCCTGGCGCAGCTCCCGGCCATGCCGACCACTCCCCCGGCCGGACCGGAGAGCACCGCGTCCTTGCCGCGGAAGCCGCCCGCCTCCCGCAGGCCGCCGTTGGACTGCATGAACATCAGCCGCACGCCCTTGAGTTCCTGGGCGACTTGGTCCACGTAGCGGCGCAGCACGGGCGAGAGATAGGCGTCCACCACCGTGGTGTCGCCCCGGGGCACCAGCTTGATCAGCGGGCTGACCTCGTGCGAGACGCTGATCTGGGTGAAGCCCGCGGCGGCGGCGAGTTCCGCGGCGAGCCGTTCGTGGGCCGGGTGGCGGTAGCCGTGCAGGAAGACGACGGCGACCGAGCGGAAGCCGTCCCGGCGGGCGGCGCGCAGCGCCTCGGCGGTGGCGTCGCGGTCCAGCGGACGGACCGTCTCGCCGTGCGCGGAGACGCGTTCGCCGGTCTCGATCACCCGGTCGTACAGCGCCTCCGGGAGCAGGATGCGGCGGTCGAAGAGACGGGGGCGGTTCTGGTAGGCGATGCGCAGCGCGTCCCGGAACCCGGCGGTGGTGAGCAGCACGGTGGGCTCGCCCCGGCGTTCCAGCAGGGCGTTGGTGGCGACCGTGGTGCCCATCTTGACCTGCGCGATCAGGTCGGCGGGCACCGGCTCGCCGGGGGCGGTGCCCAGCATCCGGCGGATTCCGGCGACCGCGGCGTCCCGGTAGCGGCCGGGGTTGTGGGAGAGCAGTTTGCCGGTCACCAGGGTGCCGTCGGGGCGCCGCCCCACGACGTCGGTGAAGGTGCCGCCACGGTCGATCCAGAATTCCCAGCGCCCGGTCATGGCGGACATCGTGCCAAATCGGCACCGGCCGCGACAGCGGGCCCCGGGCCGGGCCCCGGGCCGGGCGGCGGGCGCAGTGGCGGGGGCGGCGGCGCGGTGGCC
>NZ_WTLH01000254.1 GCF_011421595.1 Streptomyces sp. YIM 98790
CTGCTGCCCCCGCGCGGCGGCTGGCAGCGGCTGGCCGAGCTGCCCGGGGAGGAGGCGCGCGGCGCCGCGGCGGCCGTGGTCGCCGAGTTCCGCAGCCGCACCGAGGCGCTGCTGCCGAAGCAGCGCACCCGTGCCGCACTGGACGGGCTCGCCGAGGAGGTGTGGTCCCGGCCGCTGGCCGCCACCCCGCTGCCGCTCCGGGCCGTGCACGCCGCGCACGCCCTGGGCTTCCTGCGCCCGGACGGCCCGCCGGTGGCGGTGCTCTCGGCCGGGTCCTGGCTCCGGCTGCGCACGGCGCACGGCTCCATCGCCCTGCGCCGTGCCGTCCGTGCCCCGCTGAGCCTCACACCCCTGGCTCCCTGAGTCCCCCGGCCCGGCCCCGGTCCGCGGACACTCCCGGCGGCCGGCGCCGGGCGGCCTCGGGTCAGCCGGGGGTGTTGATCATGGAGCCGGCGGCGAAGACCAGGTAGTTCCAGAGCTGCTGCTCCAGCTCGGGGGCGAGGCCGAGGCTGTCCACGGCATCACGCATATGGCGCAGCCAGGCGTCGTGCGCCGCGCGGTCCACCGTGAACGGCGCGTGCCGCATCCGCAGCCGCGGGTGGCCGCGCTCCTCGCTGTAGGTGCGCGGGCCGCCCCAGTACTGGATGAGGAACAGCCGCAGCCGCTCCTCGGCCGGGCCCAGGTCCTCCTCCGGATACATCGGCCGCAGCACCGGGTCCTCGGCCACCCCCTCGTAGAACCGCCGCACCAGCCGGCGGAATGTCTCCTCGCCGCCCACCTGCTCGTAGAAGGTGGTGGCCGGCAGACTGCCGGGCGGGGTACGAGGAATATCGGTCACCGTTCACTCACCGTTCGCTGTGACTGGTCGCTCTGCCGCCTCCCGGTGGGGAGACCGTTCCATCGTCTCAGACGCCACCGGCCGTGGTCCCGGGCACGGGGTGCGCGGGTGCGCGGGTGCGTGCCGGAGGGGAACGCCGGGGAGGCCCGCCCGGGGCCGCCCGCCGCCGCGCGGTCAGGCGGCGTCCCAGCGGAACAGCCGGGCGGCGACCGCGGTCAGCACCCCCGCGAACAGCAGCAGCCCGCCCATGGTGGGCAGCGCCGCGCCCCAGCTCTCGCCGCGCGAGAGCACCGACATCATCGACTCGTTGAGATACTTCAGCGGCAGCACATGGGAGACCAGGCGCAGCCAGTCCGGCATCTGTTCGGTCGGGAAGAAGGAGCCGGACAGGAACGCCATCGGCAGGATGACCACCTGAAGGGCGCCGTTGGCGGCCTCCTCGCTCTTGGCCAGCGCACCGATCAGCAGCCCCACGGCCATGAACGCCAGGGTGCCGCACCCCACCAGCGGGATGGCCAGCCACCAGTGGCCGGTGAGCTGCAGACCGTAGAACGGGATGGTGGCGACCGCCAGGAACAGCGTCAGCTGCACGAAGGCCAGCCCCAGGCTCACCCCGATCCGGGCGCCGACCACCGAGCCCGGTCCCACCGGTGCCAGCCACAGCCGCCGCAGGATGCGCTTCTTCCGCCAGTTCACCAGCGTCAGCGCGGACATGAAGGAGGCGCCCATGGCGATGGCCCAGCCCAGCAGGCCGGGGGTGAAGAACTGGATCGGCTTCACCGATTCGTCCTCCACCCGGGCGGTGTGCAGCTCATAGGCGGGCGGCTGCCCCGTGGCGGCCACATTGGCGTTCTGCACCAGCGAGTCGACGACCCCGGCCACGGTGCCGGAGCGGGTGGCGTCGGCGGCCGAGTAGCGCAGCTCCACGGCCCCGTCCTCGCCCTGCCAGATCGCCGCGTCCACGTCGCCCTGGCGCACGTCCTCCAGCGCCTGTGCCCGGTCCGAGGCCTTGCGGATCTCCAGCACCTGGGTGACCTGCCGCAGCGCCTCCCCGGACAGCTGGTCCAGCACCTCCACCTCGCCGACCTGCGCGATGGTGGAGCGGGAGGTGCTGTCGTTCTGGAACAGGGCGCCGAACAGCAGCAGGAACATCAGCGGGAAGAGCAGCATGAAGAAGACCGCGGTGCGGTCCCGCACCATGCCCAGGTACATCACCCGCGACAGGCTCAGCAGCACGCCCGGCCGGGTCGGGCCGGGTGCCCGGCGGGCGTCGACGACGGGGCGGGCACCCGGGCCGTGGCGGTCGGCGGGCTCCGGCCGGCTGGTGGGGCTCACTCGCGGTACTCCCGTCCGGTCAGCTGGAGGAAGACGTCCTCCAGGGAGGTCACGCCCAGTTCGCGGATCAGCTCCGCGGGCGGACCGACCCGCAGGACCTTCCCGTGGTCCATCACCGCCACCCGGTCGCACAGTGCCTCGGCCTCGTCCATGTAATGCGTGGTCAGCACCACCGTGCGGCCCTCGGCGTTGATGCCCCGCAGCAGATCCCACAGATTGCGCCGGGCCTGGGGGTCGAGCCCGGTGGTGGGTTCGTCCAGGAACACCAGCTCGGGATCGTGCACCAGTGCGCAGGCGATGGACAGCCGCTGCTGCTGCCCGCCGGAGAGCTGGTCGTCCCGCACGCCGGCCTTNCGTCCCGCACGCCGGCCTTCTCGGTCAGGCCGACCGTGTCCAGCATGGCGTCCGCCCGGGACGCCGGGACGCCGTAGAGCGAGGCGAAGGAGCGGATCTGCTCACGGGCGGTCAGCTTCTCGAAGAACGCCGAGGACTGGAGCTGGACGCCGATCCGGCGCAGCAGTCTGCGGTTGCGCGGCCAGGAGGGCTCGCCGAGCATCCGGGCGGTGCCGGAATCGGGCTCGCGCAGCCCTTCGATGATCTCCAGGGTGGTGGTCTTTCCGGCGCCGTTCGGGCCGAGGATGCCGTAGAACTCGCCGGAGCGGACCTCCAGGGTCACCCCGTCCACGGCCTGCACGTCCCCGTACCGCTTGCGCAGTCCCTCGGCCGTGATGGCTGCTGCAGTCATGCCCGTGATCGTAATCGGATCATCCGCCGCCGTGCTGCGGCGGGTCGCCGGGGCGTACGGCACCGGCGGCCCGGTCGGCCCGGTGACGCCCGGCCCGCTCCGGTACGCGGCGCGGGCGCACGGCGTCAGCCGCGGTACAGGGTCAGGGTGGTCCAGGCGCCCACGTGCACCCGGTCGCCCTCGTGCAGCTGCACCGGGATGAACGGCTGGATGGGCTCCTCGGCGTGGTTGACCGTGGTGCCGTTGGTGGAGTCCTGGTCGACCACCGCCCAGCTTCCGTCCGGCTGCTCGACCAGGATCGCGTGCTGGTGCGACACCCCCGGGTCCTCCGGTGCCCGGGACAGGTCGATGTCGGGGATCTCCCCGGTGGAGTGGCGGCGGCGGCCGATGGTGACCTGTGGCCCGGTCAGCGGGATCTGCTGCTCGGGAGCGTAGGCGGGCAGCACCAGCTGGGCCGCCTCCGGACCGGAGCGCCGCATCATCGCGGTGAAGTATTCGCGGTCCGGGCCGATGCTGACCACCCAGCCGCCGCGGCGCCCGCCGGGGGCCGCCGGTCCGGCTCCGGTGCCCCCGAGGGGACCGGTGGCCGGGCCCGGGCCGGGCGGATAGCCGTAGCCGCTGCCGCCGGGACCGCCGGGACCCGTGCCCTGGCCGCCGTGGGCGGGGGGCGGCGGGCCGGACGGCGGGGTGGGCGGCGGCAGCAGCCAGTCGCCGCTGGGCTCGGACTGCCCGGGATGCGGGCGCGCCGGGGCGTGCCGGACGTCGGGATACCCGCCGCTCATCTGCTGCTCCTGGCCGGCCCCGCCCGCCGGTTCCGGGCGGCCGGGATAGCCCTGGGTGCCGGTGGCCCGGCCGTACTGCTGGCCGGGCGGCGGGCCGTGCTGCGGGGTGGGCGGCAGATAGGTGGTGGGGGAGTTGGTGAGGAAGTTGAACCGGCACTCCTCGCAGAAGGGCGCCATGCCCTCCCGCGGAGTGCGGCACTGCGGGCACGTCTCGGCCGCCATGGTGGCCTCGCCGCCGCCCTGGGTCTGGTAGCCGCCGCCGGTGGGCGGGCCGGGAGGCGGAGGCACCGCGCCACCGGGCGCGGGCATGCGGAGACCGCATACAGGGCACCAGTCGACGGCCATCGACTGGTGGCCGTTCGGGCACGTCGGCATCTGCGCTGCCTCCCCCTCCGCCTACTTCTTCACCCTGACTGTTTTCACGGAGCGCGTTTCCAGTGTCATCTCGTCGGCGTCGGAAACATTCGCCTTCAAACGAACAGTACCGGTCGCCGGGTCGTCCACGTCCACCACCTTGGCGAGCAGCTTCGCGGTTTCCGTATTACCCAGGCTGTGGGCGAGCTGCACCGCTCTGCCCAGTTTCGCGGTGGCGCCGGGATCGTCCCCGGACTTGCGCAGATCCAGCCCCTGCTGGATCGCCTCGGCCAGCTCGGCCTGTCCGGTGTAGTGCGCCACCTGCGGTGATATCCGGGTGGAGGCGGCCAGGTCGGTGGTCCACACCGCCCGGATCAGGGCCTGGGAGAGCACCGTCTCGGTGCCGTCCGGTTCGGCGGCCACCAGGGAGACCCGGCCGGCCAGCATCTCGTGGCCCACCCCGGCGGCCGGGACCCGCACACAGAGGTGGTAGTCGCGGGACTCCTCGCCCCACGAACCGGTGGGGTAGTCGCCCGTGCGCGGCCGGGTCTCGGTGCGGCGGCCGGTCAGATCCTCCATGTACGGCGCCACCTGCTTGAGGAAGACCACCTCGGCACCCGCCGGGTTCCACAGCCGCAGGCCGACATCGGCCACCTCCTTGCCCATGGCGGCCTCCATCATGGCGGTGAAGTCGGCGGCCAGGTCCTCCGGCCGGGCGACGATGTCGGCCGAGCCGAGCAGGGCCGAGGCGATGCCGGTGACCTCGGCCACCTCCCAGTCGGTGCCCACGCCGCGCGCGTCGCAGGTGAACGTCCCGGCGCAGTCGTCCAGGGTGCGGCGCAGGTCGGCGGGCTCCTCGTGCTCGTTGCGGCCGTCGGTGAGCAGGATGCCGTGCCTGATGCGGGCGGTGGTGGAGGCGAACAGGCGCTCGGCGAGCCGCAGCCAGGTGCCGATCGCGGTGCCGCCGGAGGGGGTGAGGCGGCGCAGGGCCTCGCGGGCCTCGGCCCGGGTGGACTCGCCGGCCACGGCCAGCCGGCCGCCCCCGGGGTAGATCTCCCGGGCCTTGTGGGTGCCGGCCACCACGGCGAACGCCACGCCGTCGCGCAGGGTGTCCACGGCGGCCTCGGTGGCGCGGCGGGCGTGGTGCATCTTGGACGGCGGGTAGTCCATGGAGCCCGAGCAGTCCACCATGATCACCACCGCGGCGTCCGGGCCGTCCGTCCCGCCGCCGTCGCCGGGGACCGCGGCGTCGGAGACGGCCGGCGGCCCCGCGGCGGCCCGGCCGGTGCCGCCGGCCGTGCCGGAGGGGTCCCGGAGGGCACTGATCCGCGGATCGGCCGGGCGTGCCGCGGTGTCACCGCCGCGCCCGCCGCCGCCCGTGGAACCTGTGGAACCTGTGGAACCTGTGGAAGCGGTCACGGTGATGATCGCGTTGACCTCGGTGCCGTCCTCCGGCAGGTATGCGTTGTGGTAGACCTCGACCGTGAACTGCGGCGGCTTGGCCATGGCGTGCGGCTCCTGCTTCGGTTCAGCGCGGCTCGGCGCGGGGCATCGGGGGCGGAGCCGTGATGGGCTGCGTCGCGGTGTGCGAGAGCCCGGCCGCCCGGTGGGCCTCGGACTCCTCCGGCTGCAGGCTGATGCCCGCGGTGGGGAACGGGATGACCGCCACGGTGACGTTGTCGTGGCCGCCGGAGTCCAGGGCGTAGCGCACCAGGTGCTGCGCGCTCGCCAGCGGCTGCCGGCGGGCGGCGGCCGGCACCACGGCGGCCATCTGGTCGGCGGAGTCGGCGTAGTTCCACAGTCCGTCGGTGCAGACGATCACCACGCCCGGCCGGTCCGGCTTGAACGCGGCGGTGTGCGGCTCCAGTTCCGGGTTGTCGGCGCCCAGCCAGGCGGTGATGGCGTGCGCGCGGCGGTCGGCCATCGCCTCCTCCTCGGTGAGCAGGCCGGCCTTGACCATCTGGGCGGCCCAGGAGTCGTCCTCGGTGAGCCGGGTGGCATGCCCCCGGCCGTCCATCGGCACCCAGTAGGCACGGCTGTCGCCGACCCAGCCGACGGTGAGCTCCCGGCCCATGGTGATGGCGCTGACGATGGTGCAGGCCGGGGCGTTGCCGGCCAGCGAGGGCTGGTTGCCTCCCAGCTCGGCGACGGCGGCGGCGGCGCGCAGCAGGGCCTCCTGCATGGCCTGCTGGCCGGAGACGCCCCGGGGCAGGGAGCGCAGCAGGGCCTCGCCGGCCGCCTCGGCGGCGGCGGAGGACGCCTCGTGCGGCCGGTTGGAGGAGGAGACCCCGTCGCACACCACCGCGATCACGGCGGGTGAGCCGTCCGGCAGCGCGGTGGCCGAGACGGTGAACGCGTCCTCGTTGCGGTGGTGCCGCAGCCCGATGTCGCTGACGCCCGCGACGCCTTCCAGGCCCCGCTCGACATGGTCCCGGTCGCCCGGCTGGGCACGGCCGCACTCGCCGCAGTAGCCGTCGCCGTCGACCAGGCCGGCGCCGCAGTGGGCGCACTGCACGGTGACGGTGCCGGGCGCGGGCAGCGAGGTGTCCCGCAGCCGCGGGTCCGGCGCCGCCGGGGCGGGCGGCTGGGGCGCACCGGACTGCGGCGC
>NZ_WTLH01000255.1 GCF_011421595.1 Streptomyces sp. YIM 98790
CCCCGCGGGCTCCCGCGACGAGGCGCTGGTGCGCCGGCTGGCGGCGGGCGCGGTGGCGGCGGCCGAGTCGACCGACTCCCCACTGGTCCGCGCCCGGGCCGCGCTGGATCTCGCCCACACCCTGCGGGCACTGGGCGACCCGGAGCCCGCCCGGGCGGCGGCGCGGACCGCGGCCCGGCACTACCGGGCCAAGGGAGACGTCACCGGCGCCGCCCGGGCCGCCGCACTGCTGGCCCGCCTCGGGGCGGAGGACGCGCCGTGACCAGTGCGAGCGGCGCGGCGGCGCCCGCCACGCCCCGGACCGGGGGCCGGACCGGGGGCCTCACCTGGAGTCTGCGCGACCGGACGCCGGAGCAGATCGAGGTGCGCGCCGACGGCCTGCCGGGGCCGAGCGCCGACCCGTGGCGGTGGTCCGACGGCTCCGGCGTCGGCGTATGCATCGTGGACAGCGGCATCGAGGCCGGCCATCCCGACATCGGCGCCGTCCGGGGCGCCTGGTCCGTCGTGACCGGCGAGGACGGCCCCGAGGTGGTGCCGGTCGAGCCCGCCGACGCCTGCGGGCACGGCACCGCCTGCGCCGGGATCGTCCGCCGGGTCGCCCCGGCCTGCGACCTGTACAGCGTGCGGGTCCTGGGGCCGGGCTCGACCGGCACCGGCGCGGCCCTGCTCGCCGGGCTCCGCTGGGCGGTGGACCAGGGGTTCTCCGTGGTGAACCTCAGTCTGTCCACCACCCGCCCGCAGTTCGTGGACGAGCTGCGGGCGATCGCCGACAACGCCTACTTCCGGGGCGTCCTCCTGGTGGCCTCGGCGCACAACACCCCGGTGGAGAGCTTCCCCTGGCGCTTCTCCTCGGTGATCTCGGTGGGCAGCCACCGCGAGAGCCGGCCGGACCTCCACCTCTACAACCCCCGGCCGCCGGTGGAGTTCTTCGCCCCGGGCCAGAACGTGGAGGTGCCGTGGCCCGGCGGCAGACGCATCCGCACCACCGGAAACAGCTTCGCCACGCCCTTCGTCAGCGGGCTGTGCGCCCGGCTGCTCGGCAGCCACCCGAGGCTCACGCCGTTCCAGGTGAAGAACGCGCTCTATCTCGCCGCGGGCAACACCCGCACCGGCACCAGCAGTGAGACGACCGGACCGACCGCAGCAGAGGTGACGCACCATGTCCCAGACCCCGACCCGGACCCCGCGCTCCCCGGCCGCCGAGGCGGCGGAGCGTGAGCTGTTGCAGTCCGTGGTGGAAACCGCCCGCGCCATCTTCGACGCACGGGCCAGTTCCATCTTCCTGCACGACACGGAGACGGACGAGCTGGTCTTCCAGGCGGTCTCCGGAGAGGGGGAGGAGCATCTGACCGGCACCCGCTTCCCGGCCGGCCGGGGCGTGGCCGGATACGTGCTGGCCTCCGGCGAGGCCATGGTCCTGGACGACCTGCGCGGCCCGGGTCCGTTCGCCCGCGATCTCGCGGAGTCCACCGGCTATGTGCCCGCTTCGCTGATGGCGGCTCCGCTGGCGCACAGCGAGGGCGTCATCGGTGTGCTGGAGGTGCTCGACCCCGGGGAACGCTCCCGGGCGAGCCTGCCGGAGCTGGAGCTGCTGGCCCTTTTCGCCCGCCAGGCCGCCGCCGCCCTCCGCCTGGTCACCCTGCACCGCGGCACGCGCGCCGGGACGGCGACGGAGCAGGTCGTGACGGACGAGGCCGTCCGGCGCGGGCGCGGCCTGGAACTCGTCTCCGCCCTCCGGGAACTGCTGGAGTCCCCCGGCGCCCTCTGACGCCGGGGGACCGGTCGGGCCCGGGTACCGGCCCGGGTCTACGGTCTCGGGCCGGGCGGGGCGGAGGTCCCCGCACCGGCCTTCTCGGCGGGCCCCGCCCCGGGCTCCGCCTCGGGCCCCGGCTCGGGCTCTGCTTCGGGCCCCGGCTCGGGCTCTGCTTCGGGGAGGGCGAACCGGGCGTAGATGCCGGACANGAGGGCGAACCGGGCGTAGATGCCGGACACCACGACGATCAGTCCGGACACCGCGAAGATCGTGTCGATGGTGCCGAAGTGCAGTCCCAGAACCGAGCCCTCGACGTTCCGCAGCAGGGAGCCGGCGAGCCATCCGGCCAGTGCCGCCGCCAGCATCAGCGCGAGCTGCGTCGCCGGGTAGAACACGGCGGCCACCCGGCCCCGGTACTCGGCGGGCGCCGCGGCGAGCATCAGCGGCGCCATCGCCGTGTTCAGCATGGTCAGCGGAACGGTGAACAGGAAGATCACCGCCACACCGGCCACGAAACCGGTCTGCCGGGAGTAGACGACCAGCAGCACCCCGCTCACCAGCAGGGCGGCCCAGGCGGTGTGCCGCGCCCCGATCCACTGCACCACCCGGCCCGCGCACAGGGCGCCGGTGATGCCGCCCAGTCCCATGGCCATGCCGACATAGCCGTAGAGGTGGGCGGACGCGCCGAGGTTCTCGGTGGCGAAGAAGACGTTGAGGGTGTTCAGGGCGCCGATCCCGAACTGGCCGATGACGGCGAGCCCCAGCAGCGCGACCAGGAATCTGCTGCGCCCGAAGAACCGGAGACCGGCCGCGAACTCCCGCAGCACGCCGGCCCGCTGCCCGGCGGGCTCCCGGGTGCCGGCGCCGTCCGGCTCCGCCCCGGGCGCGGGCAGCCGCACGGAGCGGATCGCGACGTACGACACCGCGTAGGAGAGCGCGTTGAAAATCAGCGCCCACTGGAAACCGGCCGCGAAGAGCAGCGGCGCGGCGAGCGGGGGCCCGATGATCCAGGCCGTCTGGCTGGTCGCCTGGGTGATGCCCGCAGCCCGGGCGCGGTCGGCCTCCCCGGTCACCAGGTCCGCGACGACCGCGAACCGCGCCGGCGTGAAGAACCGGGAGGCCGCGTGGAGCAGCAGCACGGTCGTGTAGACCAGGCCGAGCCAGACCCCCACCGGGAGGGCGCGGACCGGTACGAACGACACCACGGCCAGCACGGCCACGACAGCGCCGCGGAACGATTCGGTGCGCAGCATCGTGGCGAGCCGGTCCCAGCGGTCGACGAACACGCCCGCGACCGGGCCGACGAGCAGCATGGCGAAGCCGGTCGCCAGCAGGACGCCGCTGACCGCGGTGGGCGCCCAGGGCTCGTCCTTCGCCAGGACGGTGGCCACCCACAGCACCAGCGTGGTGCTGAACACGGCGTCCCCGACGGAGGAGACGGCCTGCCCGAACCAGATCCGGGTGTAGTCCCGGTTGATGAGGACCAGTCGCGGTGTCATGACGGCCGCCTTTCCGGGGCCACGATCAGCGCCATCAGGGCGGTCACCAGCGTCGTGTGGTACGCCTTCCGGAAGAACTCCCGGCCCCGGTCCGCTCCCGCTGCCCGGCCGGCCGCCGACCGGCCGGGGATCGCGCCGTTCGGCAGCTGGGCCCGGGCCAGGCACTCCACGGCCGCCGCTCCCCCGGGTGTGCGCAGCGGATCGGCGCCCAGGATGAACTGGGTGAGCAGGAGTTCCGCGATCAGGTCCCACTGGTCGTGGGCGACGCAGTGGCCGAGCATCCGGCGGGCCAGCTCCCGGGCGTGGCCGAGTTCCCGGCCGTCCAGTCCCGCGGGCCGGGCCCGGCCGAAGTCCCCGAGGTAGAAGGTGGCGTGGGTCAGCGCGTACGCCTGTCCGGTGGTGAGCGGTGCCGTGTTCTCCGGCGTGCTGTCCGGCGTGCTGTCCGGTGTCGCGGCACGGAGGGTGACCAGCGGGCTGCGCGGGGCGAGGTCGGCGTAGGGCTCGATCCCGTGGCGGACGCCGGCCTTGTCCGCGTAGTAGCGGATCTCCAGGCGCTGGTAGGCCGTTTTCCCGCCCGGTGCGAGGGCGCCGGGCGGCAGCCGGGACAGCGCGGCCCGGCACAGCGCGTCGTCGATCCCGCGGGGAGCCAGTGCGGCGTAGACCAGGGCGTAGACGGCGGCGTACCGTTCGCCGCCCTCGTCGAGCAGGCCCGGGAAGTCCGGATGCTGCCACAGCCGCCGGATCAGGGCGGCCGCCTCGCCCAGTGCGTCCGGCGGGCCGCCGTCCAGGCGGGCCGCGCAGTGGCAGAGCAGGGCCAGTTCCAGGGCGGCCTTCGCCCGGCCGCGGGTGGCCGGCCGGGCGTGCGACGCCGGCAGCGCGTCGAAGTGGCCGAGGTTCTCGCCCAGCCAGTCGAGCGCGCCGGCGCGGAGCCGGTCCAGCAGCGCGGACACGGGCGGGGACACGGCCGCGGACACGGGCGGGGACACGGGCGGGGGCATGGCTACAGCCGTCCCGTCTCGTCCAGGTAGTCGAGCAGGGCCGCGTCGACGGAGTCGCGGAACCGGGCCAGGGTCCGCCCGTCCTCGCTGCCGCGGTAGAGGTCCTCGCAGGCGATCCAGCGGTCGCGGGTCACCTCGCGGGGCAGATACCCGCCGGTGACCGTGCCGACCTCCCAGTCGGGTTTGCCCGCGGTCTCCCAGCAGCTCGCCAGGGTCCCGTCCGCGCTCACCACCGCGCCGTAGCGGCCGTCGGCGTGACCGCAGGTGACGCAGGGCCGGCGGGCGGCCGGACGGTTCACGGTGAAGCCGAGGTCGAGCGCCCGGCGCTGCCACCGGGCGAAGTCGGCCGCGCGTTCGCCGGTGTGCAGCTCGTTGGCGTACCCGATGCCCACGTCCCCGACGCGGGCGAAGTACAGCGTGCACCGGGCCGGGTCGAGCGCCGCCGCCAGCCGGTCGATCAGGCTGTCGACGCCCCCGTGGGTCTCGTGGGAGACGTTGACCCGCAGGGTCCACCGGATCGGCGACACCTCACTGGCCCGGACAATGTTGCGGACGATGGTGTCGAAGGTCCCGCCGCCGGTCGCCCGGGCGACCCGGATGCGGTCGTGGTCGGCGCGGTCGCCGTCGAAGGTGACCTGCACCAAGGTCAGCCCGAGTCCGGCGAGGCGGCGCGCCAGGGACGGGGTGAGCAGCGTGGCGTTGGAGATCATCCAGGCCGAGGACTGCCCGAGGTCCGCGGCGCGTTCCAGCAGTTCCAGGCAGCCCCGCGGGTTGAGCAGCGGCTCCCCGCCGAAGAGGAGGATACGCAGCCTGTCCAGGCCGGCGGCGGCCATCCGCCGCTCGGTGAAGCCGAGGATCGAGGTGATGGTCTCCGAGGTGAGGCGGGCCCGGGCGATCCGGGGCGGGCGGCTTCCCCCGGCCGTGTCCTGGGCCGTGTTCTGGAAGCAGTATCCGCAGCCCAGGTTGCAGTGGGTGCTGGTGAGAACGGTCAGCGCGTAGGCACGGACCGGCCGGACGGTGAGCAGGCCCTGCTCCCGCAGCCGGCGCTCCGCCGCGGGGCGCAGTGCCCCGTCGGCGGTCAGGTGCCGGGCGCCGAGGCGGGCGATGCCGCCGGGGCCGACGAACCACCAGTTCCGCCTGCCTTTCAGCAGGCGCGCGCCGTCGGCGCGGCCGGCGGCCGGTGCGGGCCGGACCGCCGGTGCGGGGATCACCGCCTGTTCCGGGCTCATCGCGCCCCCCGCAGTGCCGGTGCCGGTGCCGCCGCCTCGGCCGGCCCGCCGGCCCGGCCGAGGGTCCCCGCAGAACCCGCAGAACCCGCGGCACCCGCGGCACCCGCGGTGCCCCGGGTGACCACCAGCATCGCCAGCGCCGTGCCGAGGGTCGCCTGGTAGGCACAGCGGAAGAACTCCACGGGCGTCGCGGTGGCCGGGGCCCGCTCGGCGGCGGACCTTCCGGGGATGGCACCCTCGGGCGTCTGGGCCCGCGCGAGCATCCGGACACCGGCGGCCCCGGAGGGGGTCCGCAGCGGATTCACGCCCAGGCAGTGCTGGGCGAGCAGGAGCTTGGCGACCAGGTCCCACGCGCCGTCCCGCACGCAGCGGTCGGTGAGCCGGGTCATGACGTCGAGCGCCCGCTCCCGGGCCGGCCCGGGCAGGCCGGGATCACGGAAGCCGAAGTCGCTGAGGTAGAAGACGGTGTGCGTGACGTGACAGACGTCCAGGCCGTCCACCGGCTGCCCGGCGCCGGCGCGCGCCAGCGCGCTGGTCGCGTACAGCTCCCGGTACGGGGCCAGGCGGTGGTCCGCCCCGGCCAGTTCGGCGTAGAACCTCTTCCACAGGTGGGGATAGCGGGGCTCCCCGTCCGCCGTCAGGTAGCCGTCGGCGGCCAGCCGGGCGAGCGCGGTGCGCCCCGCCCCGGTGGCGGCTCCGGGCGGTGCCAGCGCCGCGTACATCAGCTGGAACTGCCGGGCGGTGCGGGGGCCCAGGGTGAGCAGGCGCGGGAAGTCCGGGCGCTGCCAGGCACGTTCCACGACCGCGGTCGCCTCGCCCAGGGCGGTGTCCGCCGGTGCGGTCCGCCTCCAGTAGTGGCAGAGCAGCGCCAGTTGCAGCAGCGCCTTCACCCGGGGGGTCACCGGCAGTTCGGCCCGGCCGGCCGGGGAGTCGAGGTATCCCGCATGCTGCCCGGTCCAGCGCCGCGCGCCCGCCGACAGCCGCTCCGCCACCTGCTCAAGGCTCTGGCCGGCGGTCTGGTCAAGCCCGGCCGATCGCGTACTCATGGTCCAGGTCCTCCTTCGGGGTTGCGGATCGCTGAGCCACCCGCTCGACGATGTCGGCCGCCCGGGCCGCGCTGTCCGCCGCGGCCAGCGCGCGGCCCAGCGCCCGGGCGCGCTGCCGCAGGCCGCC
>NZ_WTLH01000256.1 GCF_011421595.1 Streptomyces sp. YIM 98790
GTCGAACAGGCCGTCGAAGCCTTCGGACTCCCCGCCGGAGGCCTCCAGGGTGACGTGGTCGACCCAGACGTTGCGGACGTTGCTCTCCATGCCGATGGCGTCGCCGCCGTTGGAGGTGGGAGAGCCGGACTTCTTGACGTTCCGTACGGTCACGTTCTGGATGATGATGTTGCGGGATTCGCGGATGTGGATGCCGACCTGGTCGAAGAGGGCTCCGCTGCCGACCCCGACGAGGGTGACGTTGCTGATCTCCTTGAGCTCGATCACGCCGTCGGCGGTGTTGCAGCTGCTGCCGGACACCTTGCGGGTGTTGCCGTGGTTGATGGTGCCCTGCACCTCGATGGTGATCGGGGTGCTGCTGCTGGGCCGGTTGCACAGAGCCGCGTGGATCTCCGTCCCCGTCGTGGCCCGTACCGTCTGCCCGCCGGCACCGCCGGTGGTCCCGCCGTTCTGGGTCGCATAGCCGGTCGCGCTGCCGGTCGCCGCCGACGCCTCGTCAGTGGACAGCGCCACACCGGTCGCGGCGACGGCGATGACCGTCGTGGCCAGCGCTGCACCGAGTCGCCATGCTGATGAACGTTTCATCCTTGCCTTCTCTTTCGTCTTCCCATGCTGGGGCGCGGTCCTGCGCATCGACATGCGGAGTCCTCTCCGGGGGAGGTGGCGTGTGCTGAGGGAGGGGTTGGGGGCCCCTCGGTCCCCCGGCGTGCGGCCCGAGTCCTGCAACCGATTGCGTTACATCGCGGAAACAGAGTTGCCTCTTGGCTGTACAGTGTCAAGATGCGCGGCAGTGGAACGGGTTCTTCTGAAAGCGGAGGAAGGATTACCACAACAACCGATTGCATATTCCGCCGCGGTGAGCTGCCCTCTCACGCGGGTGGCCGGCCGCCGGGGGCCCGCGCCGGGCGTGCCCCGCGACGGCCCGGCGGCCGGGTCCGGTGGCGTGGACCGGCTACCGGTGTGCGTCCTGCGCGGTCTCCTCCGCCGGGCTTCCGGCCTGCCAGCGCAGCAGGTCTCCGGGCTGGCACTGGAGTGCCTCGCAGAGTGCGGCCAGCGTGGTGAAACGCACCGCCTTGGCGCGGCCGTTCTTGAGCACCGCAAGATTGGCGGGGGTGATCCCGACGCGTTCCGCGAGCTCGCCCACGGACATCTTGCGCCTGGCCAGCATCACATCGATGTCGACGACGATCGGCATCAGATCACCTCCTCCAGTTCGGCCCGCATCCGCGCGGCCTCCACATCGCGCGCGACGGCCTGGGCGAGCAGCATGCGCAGCACGAGCACGACGAGCGCGATCCCGAAGACCGCCAGGGACACCCCGCCCAGCAGGAGCACGATGCCCGGGGCCACCGCCTCGCCCGGCGCCAGGACCACGCCGAGCGCGAAGACCAGCGCCGAGGCCGCCAGGAACGCGCCGATCACGATGTGCACGTACCGGAACGCGGCGTGGGAGAACACTGTTCCGCGCCGCACCATGGTCACCAGCCGCCACACCGAGACCAGGACGATCTGGGCCGTCACGATGCCCAGGACCACGATCACCAGGATCGGGACGCGCCGGTCCGCGAGGCCGCTCTCCTCCAGGTCGGCGGCCAGCAGCGCCGCCATCACCGTCTGCACGAACACCGAGCCGGTGAGCAGTGCCACGAGCACGGCGCGCAGTGCAAGCACCGTCAGCTTTCCCATCGTTGCTCCTTCGATCGAAACACGATGGGAATCTATCGATATTCGATAAGGGTGGCAAGGGTGGGCCCCGCCCGCGGCACCGCCGGGCGGGCCGGGAGCCGGACGGGCCGCCCCGGGCGAGGAGTCCCCCCGCCCGGGGCGGCCCGGGTCAGCCGCCCCAGGCGGTCAGTTCCCAGAGCGAGTAGCCCCAGGCGGTGCCGCGGCCGGTGCCGTGGACGCGCAGGTGGCGGCCGGTGGCGTGGAGGCCGGTGTGGTCGTCGGTGCCGCCGTCGCCGCCGGTGACCGAGGTGACGGTGGTCCAGGTGTCGCCGTCGTCGGAGACCTGGATGCGGTAGTCCGATCCGTAGGCGGTCTCCCAGTCCAGCTCGACCCGGGTGATGGTGTAGGACTCTCCCAGATCCACCGTGATCCACTGCGGGTCGGAGAACTCGCTCGACCAGCGGGTGCCGGGGTCGCCGTCCACCGCGTTCGACGCGCCCAGCCCCGCCCCTTCGACGCTGGAGGCCGTCGCGGGCTTACCGGTGGTGAGCACCACCGGCTCGGGCTCGCCGGCCGTGCCGTAGACCTCCAGTTCCCAGAGCGAGTAGCCCCAGGCGGTGCCGCGGCCGGTGCCGTGGACGCGCAGGTGGCGGCCGGTGGCGTCGAGGCCGGTGTGGTCGTCGGTGCCGCCGTCGCCGCCGGTGACCGAGGTGACGGTGGTCCAGGTGTCGCCGTCGTCGGAGACCTGGATGCGGTAGTCCGATCCGTAGGCGGTCTCCCAGTCCAGCTCGACCCGGGTGATGGTGTAGGACTCTCCCAGATCCACCGTGATCCACTGCGGGTCGGAGAACTCGCTCGACCAGCGGGTGCCGGGGTCGCCGTCCACCGCGTTCGACGCGCCCAGCCCCGCCCCTTCGACGCTGGAGGCCGTCGCGGGCTTACCGGTGGTGAGCACCACCGGCTCGGGCTCGCCGGCCGTGCCGTAGACCTCCAGTTCCCAGAGCGAGTAGCCCCAGGCGGTGCCGCGGCCGGTGCCGTGGACGCGCAGGTGGCGGCCGGTGGCGTCGAGGCCGGTGTGGTCGTCGGTGCCGCCGTCGCCGCCGGTGACCGAGGTGACGGTGGTCCAGGCGTCGCCGTCGTCGGAGACCTGGATGCGGTAGTCCGATCCGTAGGCCGTCTCCCAGTCCAGCAGCACCCGGTCGATGGCGTAGGACTGCCCCAGATCCACCGTGATCCACTGCGGGTCCGAGAACTCACTGCTCCACCGCGTGGTGGACAGGCCGTCCACGGCCCCGGCACCCGCCAGGCCGGGGTTGCCGCCCTCGACGCTGGAGACGGTCACCGGGCGGCCCAGGGCCAGGTTGCGCGCGGGGTCCGGGTCCTCCACCGGCTCGGTGCTCAGGGTGAATTCGTCCAGGCGGAAGGCGTCCCCGCCGCTTCCCCGGAACACCAGGTACAGCGGCTGCGTGCTGGTGAAGGACTGCAGGGGCGCGGCGATGTCCGCGTAGGCGCCGGGCCCGCCGGTGGCGGGCACCTCGGCGCCGCCGAGCAGCGGGCCGGCCGCGGACCCGGCACGGAACTCGATGCGGCCGCCCGCCGTCGATGCGGCCACCCGGGCGCTGAACGACCGGATGCCGGTCAGGTTGTAGGGCTCGAAGGCGATCCAGTCGCCCTCGCCGATGCCGCCGACGGCCCGCGCGCCGTGGGCCGTGGCGCTGTCGACGGCCGTCACGCCCTGCGCCGAGGAGTAGTGCTCGGCCTGCCGGGTCGCCGGCTGCAGGACGCTCTGGGCCCGGGTGGTGAGGCGGCCCTCGCCGCCCACGCCGTGGTCGGTGTACTCGGCGTCGATGACGCCGAAGACATTGGCCGCACCGCCGTGCTCGCCGTCGGTGTTCACCTCCAGGGTGCCGGTGCACCCGGTGGTGTGGCCCAGGGCGTGGCCGTGCGAGTCGTGTCCGAGCACGTAGCTGACCGTCACCTCGGAGCAGTCGATGGTCCCGTCCTCCGGGTCGGACACCTCCACCTCGAACGGCACGGAGTCCCCCCACTGGAAGACCCGCCCGTCGGCCGGCATCCGGAGTTCCACCGTCGGCGCGGTGTTGCCGACGGTGATGGGCAGACTCGCGGTCGCCTGGTGCACGCCGTCCGACACGGTGAGGGTGGCGGTGTACCGGCCGTCCTCGGTGTAGGTGTGCGAGGGCCCGGTCCCGGTGGCCGGCGGGCTGCCGTCACCGAAGTCCCAGGAGTAGTCGAGCTCGTCGCCGTCCGGATCGGTGGTGCCCTCGGAGGAGAAGGTCACGGTCAGGGGGGCCGTGCCGGAGGTCCGGTCGGCGGAGACGGCCGCGATGGGCGCGCGTCCGTCGTCCCCGCTGACGTGCTCGATCCGGTACAGGCCCGCGTTCTCGTCGCCGTTGAACCAGCCGGTGCCGTAGTCCAGGACGTACAGCGCGCCGTTCGCGCCGAACTCCATGTCCATCACCTGGGTGCCGGACCACGGGAAGTCGTCGATGGCCGCGACGCCGCCGCCGGCGTCCATGGTGATGTTCTTGATCCAGCGCCGGCCGAACTCACCGGCGAAGTACTGCCCGTCGAACTGCGGCGGGAACTTGATCTCCGAGGGGGAGGCGGCGTCGTAGCGGTACACCGGACCGCCCATGGGCGACCAGCTTCCGTGTCCGAACTCGGGCGGCTCGTTGCCCGGGGCGTAGGGGATCCAGGCGGCCTGTGAAGGGGGCAGCTCGGTGATGCCGGTGTTGTTGGGGGAGTCGTTCTCGGGACCGCCGGCGCAGTCGTAGGCGCCCTGGGACGGGCCGTCGGGGAACACCCATTCGTGGTAGGGGTTGTTGAAGTTGTCGCAGTAGGGCCAGCCGTAGAAGCCGGGCTCCGTGACCCGTTCGAAGGACACGCTGCCCGCCGGGCCGCGCCGGCTGTCGGCCGTGCCCGCGTCGGGGCCGTAGTCACCGAGATAGACGATGCCCGTCGCGTCGTCCACGCTCATCCGGAAGGGATTGCGGAAGCCCATGGCGTAGATCTCCGGGCGGGTGCCCGGAGTGCCCGGGGCGAACATGTTCCCCTCGGGGATGGTGTACGTGCCGTCCGGCTGCGGCGTGATCCGCAGGATCTTGCCGCGCAGGTCGTTGCTGTTGGCCGAGGTGCGCTGGGCGTCATAGCCCGGGTTGCGGCCGGCGCGTTCGTCCAGCGGGCTGTAGCCGTCGGACTCGAACGGGTTGCTGTCGTCGCCCGTGGTCAGGTAGAGGTTCCCCGCGGCGTCGAAGTCCATGTCGCCGCCCACGTGACAGCACATGCCGCGGTCGGTCTCCACGTCGAGCAGCGTCACCTCGCTGTCCATGTCCAGGGTGTGGTCGGCGTTGACGGTGAAGCGGGAGAGCCGGTTGACCCCCTTGAAGGGCGCCATCTCCTCGGGCGTGCCGCCGGCCGGGGCGCCGCCCGGCGGCGTGGAGAGCCGCGGGGCGTAGAAGAGATAGACCCACCGGTTCGTCGCGAAGCCGGGGTCCGCGGCGATGCCCTGCAGGCCCTCCTCGTCATGGGTGTAGACGTCGAGCCGGCCGGAGACCGTGGTGTTCCCGGCGAAGTCGGTGTGACGCACGGTGCCGTCGCGCGAGGTGTGCAGCACGCCGCCGTCGGGCAGCACCGTCAGGCTCATCGGCTCGCCCACCTCGGCCCCGGTCCTGGCCAGCGCGACCTGCTGGAAGACGGGATCGTCCGGCGGTTCGGAGCTGCCCCCGCACTCGGGAGCGGGCGCGGCTCCGGCGACGCTCAGGATGCCGCCCAGGAGGTGCCGGCGGAACTGCGGCTCGCCGTAGGACTCGGCCGTGTGGCCGCCCCCGGTGTACCACGACCGGCCCCCGTCGTAGGCGTGGCACCAGGCGATGGGGTGGTCGCCGCCCATGTTCCCGCCGGTGTAGCTGCCCTCGTCGAGGGAGGCCAGGACGTGTACGTCGCCGCGCGGATTCTCCCGGTAGTTGTACCACTCGTCGAAGCGGCTCCAGGTGTCCGGCAGATGCGCGGTGGAGGGATGATCGGGGTCCTCGACGTGGAGGGTGGCCTGCTGGTTGTGCGGGTGGGAGTCGAACCAGGCGCCGACGAGCCCGCCGTACCAGGGCCAGTCGTACTCGGTGTCGGAGGCGGCATGGATGCCGGCGTAGCCGCNTCGGAGGCGGCATGGATGCCGGCGTAGCCGCCGCCGGCCCGGATGTAGCGCTCGAAGGCGGCCTGCTGGGCGGAGTCGAGGACGTCGCCGGTGGTGGAGAGCCAGACCACCGCCTCGTACTGCGCGAGGTTGGCGTCGGTGAACTGGGCGGCGTCCTCGGTGGCGGTGACGGTGAAACCGTTCTCGGCGCCGAGCTGCTGGATGGCGGCGATGCCCTCGTCGATGGAGTCATGGCGGTAACCGGCCGTCTTGGAGAAGACCAGGACGTCGAACTCGTCCTGGGCCTGGGCCGGCGGCGCGGTGACCGGGACGGTGAGGGCAGTCGTGAGCGCGATGAGCGCGGCGGGAAGCCGCAATCGTCTGGACAACGGCACGTCTGAGGTCCTTCCCGGGGATCCCGTGCGTGCGCCGGACGCGACGGGATGTGTCGTCCCCTGGGGGATCCGGCGTGCCACTGCCGAAGTCCTGAAGGGCTGTCGGACGATGATGGCGGGAATGCCGTGTACATGTCAATACGTCCGCCCGTGGAGCGCTCTCCCGGGCGGCTGCGCCCTGCGTCCATGCCCGGCGGGGTCCGGGTCCCGGACGGACCGCAGCCGGTCCGGCTGCCGCATGGCTCCGAGAACTGACGGCCGGCGGGGCCGCGGAGGGCGGTGCGGTGGTCGCCGCCGCCCGGGGCGCCGGGGCTGGGTGGCACTCGCGGTCGCCCGCGGACCGACGCGTCCACGGACGGACGACCAGCCCGCCGGCTCCCGGGCGGCGGCTTCCGGCCTGCGGGGGCGCCGTGGTGGCGCCG
>NZ_WTLH01000257.1 GCF_011421595.1 Streptomyces sp. YIM 98790
GGGCGACGGCACCCGCCGGGTGCCCGGCAGCCGGTCCTGCGGCCGGGTCCGCCGCACCGGCGTCGGCCCGGACCCCTCCGACACCGGCCGCTGCGCGGCCAGCCCGGCGCCGCGCGCCTCCCGGGAGGCGATCTCCTTCAGCCGCAGCGACAGTTGCAGCGTGGTCGGCCGCTCCTGCGGCGACTTGGCCAGACAGGCCCGCAGCAGCGGCTCCAGCGCCACCGGGGCGGCCCGCAGATCAGGCTCCTCGTGCACCACCCGGTAGAGCATCACCTCGGAGCTGCCCTGCCCGAACGGCGTCTCCCCGGTGGCCGCGTAGGCGAGCGTGGCGCCCAGCGAGAACACGTCGGTGGCCGGGGTGACCGCCGCGCCCCGCACCTGTTCCGGGGCCAGGAACCCCGGCGATCCGACCGCCGTGCCCACCCGCGTGAGCGTGGAGGCCCCGGTCGCCCAGGCGATCCCGAAGTCGATGATCCGCGGCCCCTTGGGCGACAGGAGGATGTTCGAGGGCTTCAGGTCCCGGTGCACCACTCCGGCCTCGTGCACCGCCACCAGCCCCTCGGCCAGGGCGGCACCGATGGCCCCGGTCTCGGCCGCGGACAGCGGCCCGCCCTCCGCGACCCGGTCGTGCAGCGAGGGACCGGGCACGTACTGGGTGGCGAACCACGGCCGTGCCGCCTCCAGATCGGCGGCCACCACCCGGGCCGTGCAGCCGCCCTGGATGCGCCGCGCGGCCGACACCTCCCGGGCGAACCGCGAGCGGAACTCCTCGTCCTCCGCCAGGTCCGGGCGGATCACCTTGAGCGCCACCCGCTGCCCGCGCCGGTCCGAGCCGAGGTAGACCACGCCCATGCCCCCGGCCCCCAGCCGGCGGTGCAGCCTGAACGTGCCGACGACTCGCGGGTCCTCGCGCCGGAGCCGCATCATCGCCATGTCCCTACCTCGCCGCCGGGGTTCGCTGTCGCTGCACAGCTTACGGACTGTGTCCCCGGAGCGCGGACAGGCCGCGCACACCGCGGCACACCCGCGGCGACCGTCCCCGCGGCGCTCCGGCGCGGCCCCGGTCCGGGGTCAACCCCCGCCGGGCATCGGGGAATACCCGGGTGCGGTGTCCACCCTGGGGAGTAGACAAACGGCACCGGGTCATCCTCCGGGAGGCCCCGCATGCCGTACGCCGGGCTGACGCGGACGGCCGCCCGGCGCGCCTACTGTGTTCCCTGGCGGCGGGCGAAGCACTCGTCCCCCGAGGTCACCCGCCCGCCGCCGCCACCGGGACCGGTCACGGCCCCTCCGCACGGGACACCGGGAAGGAGCGAGAGCGATGGCACAGGCACTGCTGCCCGGCACCCGGGCGAGCGGATCAGCCGCCGGCCGGCGTCACCCGCTGGTGGCACTGGCGATGGTGCTGCCGTGCGCGTTCGTCCTCGCCCTGATGTTCGGCGGAGTCGAGGCGGTGATCACACAGACGTCGTCCGTAGCCGGAGTACTGGGGCGCTGAGCGCGCTCCGACAGGCCCGGAAGAGCGGTCCGGGCCGGGGACAGATCCGGGACATGAGCCCCGTGGGGACGGGGGCGTGGCGGACGGCCTGCGGCGGGGCACCTGGGGAGGTGCCCCGCCGCCTCATGCTGTGCCGGGACGCCGCCGGAGACGCCCGCAGACGCCGAAGCGCGCCCGCGGAGAGCGAGCGCGCAGCAGCAGAAACGCAAGGGAGAACCGGACGGCGGACGATCCGTGGTGCCAGTGGTGTGGACGATACTGGGATTGAACCAGTGACCTCTTCCGTGTCAGGGAAGCGCTCTCCCGCTGAGCTAATCGTCCCGGCATCCGGCGGCTGTCCATGGCCGCCGACGCGTGCGCGATACTGGGATTGAACCAGTGACCTCTTCCGTGTCAGGGAAGCGCTCTCCCGCTGAGCTAATCGCGCGGGCCGGGGCCCCTCGCGGGGCCCGGGTGGAACAGTGGACGATACTGGGATTGAACCAGTGACCTCTTCCGTGTCAGGGAAGCGCTCTCCCGCTGAGCTAATCGTCCGAGGTGGAGACGGGATTTGAACCCGTGTAGACGGCTTTGCAGGCCGTTGCCTCGCCTCTCGGCCACTCCACCAGTGGGGGATGACCCCCGAGAGCGGACGACGAGATTCGAACTCGCGACCCCCACCTTGGCAAGGTGGTGCTCTACCAACTGAGCTACGTCCGCCGGTGTTGCGCTGTGTGCCGGTCCGCAGGATGTTCCGGCGACGTCATGAACTCTAGCGGATACCCCGGGCAGCCCCAAACTTGGTATCCCGGCCGGTCGCCCCTGCCCGGGGCGTTCCCCGGGCCGGACGGCGCCGCATCCGGCCGTCCTAGACTCGCACGTGTGCACGACATGATTCCGCTGGCCCGCTTCGGGGAGACCCTGGCCACCGGTCTGCGCGATGTGACGCGCGACCCGGCGGCGCTGGACTCCGCGGGCTGGTGGGCGGTGGTCGCCGACTACGAGGGCGGCCTGCTGTGCGCCCGCTTCGACCAGGTGCGGCCCGCCCCGCTCCCGCCCCCCGTCCGCCCCTGGCCCGGCCCGCCGCGGGACGGCTGGACCAGCTCCCTGGACCGCGACGCCTACACCGCCGGGGTGCGCCGGATCCGCGAGCACATCGCGGCCGGCGAGGTCTACCAGGCCAATCTGTGCCGGGTGCTGTCCGCCCCGCTGGACCCGGCCGCCGACATCGAGGCGCTCGCCGCCCGGCTGGCCCGCGGCAACCCCGCCCCCTACGCCGGTACCGTCCGGCTCCCCGGGCACGGCGTGGAGATCGCCACCGCCTCGCCCGAGCTCTATCTGCGCCGCCGCGGCTCCACCGTGGACTCCGGGCCGATCAAGGGCACCGGCCGCACCGAGGCCGATCTGCTGCCCAAGGACCACGCCGAGAACGTGATGATCGTCGACCTGGTCCGCAACGACCTGGGCCGGGTGTGCGCCCCCGGCACGGTGACCGTGCCCGAGCTGTGCGTGGTGGAGAAGCACCCGGGCCTGGTGCACCTGGTCTCCACCGTGCGCGGCGAGCTCGCCCCCGGCGCGGGCTGGGCCGGACTGCTGGCCGGCACCTTCCCGCCGGGCTCGGTCACCGGTGCCCCCAAGTCCAGCGCGCTGCGCATCATCGACAGCCTGGAGACCGCGCCCCGCGGCCCGTACTGCGGCGGCATCGGCTGGGTGGACGCCGACCGCCGCACCGGCGAGCTGGCGGTGGGCATCCGCACCTTCTGGATCGAGCGGCCCGGGCCCGGGAAGGCCGTGCTGCGCTTCGGCACCGGGGCCGGCATCACCTGGGGCTCCGATCCCGCGAGAGAATGGCAGGAGACCGAGCTCAAAGCGGCCCGGCTGCTGGCGGTGGCGTCGCGATCGGCGGCGCCCGCCGGCCGGGGCGCCCGGACCACTGCGAGGTAACCGGTGAAGATCTGGCTGGACGGCGGGCTGCGCGACGCGGACAGCGCGCGGGTCTCCGTGTTCGACCACGGGCTGACCGTGGGCGACGGGGTCTTCGAGACCCTGAAGACCGTCGGCGGGGAGCCCTTCGCCATGCGACGCCATCTCGACCGGCTGGCCGGCTCCGCCGCCGGTCTCGGTCTGCCCGCCCCGGACCCGGAGGAGATCCGCCGCGCCTGCGCCGCCGTGCTGGCCGCGGAACCGGCGCCGCTGGGCCGGCTGCGGATCACCTACACCGGGGGCCGGGCGCCGCTGGGCTCCGGCCGCACGGACAGCGGCCCGCCCACCCTGGTGGTGGCCCATGCGCCGATCACCCGGCGCCCGGACACCACCTCGGTGATCACCGTCCCCTGGACCCGCAACGAGCGCGGCGCCCTCGCCGGGCTGAAGACCACCTCCTACGCGGAGAACGTGATCGCCCTGGCCCGGGCCCAGCAGCAGGCCGCCTCCGAGGCGCTGTTCGCCAACACCGCCGGGCGGCTGTGCGAAGGCACCGGCAGCAACGTCTTCGTGGTGCTGGACGGCGAGCTGCACACCCCGCCGCTGAGCTCCGGCTGCCTGGCCGGGGTCACCCGGGCCCTGGTCGTGGAGTGGGCCGGTGCCAAGGAGACCGACCTGCCCATGGAGGCGCTCCGGGACGCCGAGGAGGTCTTCCTCACCTCCAGCACCCGGGACGTACAGGCCGTCCGCCGGCTGGACGGCCGGGACCTGCCCGCGGCGCCCGGTCCGGTGACCGCCCGTGCCATGGAGGTCTTCGAGCGCAACGCCGCCGCCGACCTGGATCCCTGACCGTCCGCCCTCCGTCCTCCGCCGGCCGGCTCCGCGCCGCCGCGGCGCGGCGTACCATGCCGCGATGACCACGACTCTGCGCCCCACCGGAGCCGAGCAGCGCGGTGCGGACGGCACCCGGTCCCGCGCCTACGCCATCTGTGTCAACGGCCGCCCGGTGGGCGAGGTGCGGCTGGCCGCCGAGCAGCGCGGCATCCTGCCCACCGGCCGGGTGGAGCGGCTCACCGTGGCCGCCGCCCACCGGGGGAGAGGCCGGGCCACGGTCGCCGCGCTGGCCGCCGAGGAGGTGCTGCGCGCCTGGGGCTGCCGCCGCATCGAGACCCGGGTCCCGGCCGGCTCCGAGGCCGCGGTGGGTCTGGCCCGGGCGCTGGGCTACACGGAGACCGGTCAGGCGCTGGTCAAGCGGCTGGACCCGGCCCCGGCCGCCGGGACCGCCGCTCCGCCCGCCGGAGCCCGGTTCCGGGATCTCACCGGGGCGGAGTTCGCGGACTGGCGGGAGCGCGACCGGGCGGCGCGCATCCGCCGGTGGACCGGGCACGGCCTGCCCGGGGAGGCGGCCGCCGAGCGGGCGGACGCCTGGTACGCCCGGCTGCTCCCGGACGGGCCGGCCACCCCGGGAGCCGCGCTGCGCGTGCTGCTGGCGGGCACCACCCCGGTCGGCACCCTGTGGGCGGACACCGGGCCCCGGGCCGCGGACGCCGGGGACGGCGTGACCGGGGACGCCGGGGCCGGGGCGGACACCCGGGTGCGCGCCGTCCGGGTGGCCGAGCAGCACCGGCGCCGGGGCTACGGCCGGGTCCTGCTGGCGGAGGCGGAGCGGCTGTGCCGGGCCGCGGGCGGGCGGAGCCTGGAGCTGGAACTGCCGGCCGGCGACACTCCCGCGCTGCGGCTGGCCGGCACGCTCGGCTACCGCGCCGGCTGGCGCGACTTCGCCAAACCGCTGCTGTAGGCGCCGGCCGGTCAGGCGGCCGGGAGTTCCTTCTCCACCAGTGCGGTCAGCCGCTCCAGCAGGCCGTCCTGGTCCCGGGAGGCGTCCAGCAGGGTGGAACCGATCAGGAACGTCGGGGTGCCCCTGACCCCCAGGGCCTGTCCCTCGGCATGGTCCGCGTCCACGGCCAGCAGGTGGCGGCCGTCGAACAGCGCGGTGTCGATCTCGCCGGCGTCCAGCCCGAGGTCCCGGGCCACCTCCAGCAGCACCGGGGGGCCCTGCTCGGCCAGCTCGCCGCACCGGGCCAGCACCGCCGCGGCGAAGTCGTCGCCGCGCCCCTGCGCGTACGCCTCCTCCGCCGCCTCCGCGGCGGCCACCGCGTGGCCGTGCTTGGCCAGCGGGAAGTGCCGCAGCCGGATGCGCAGCGCCTCGCCGAACCTCTGGCGCAGCGCCGCCAGCACGGGCTGCACGCGGTGGCAGTCCGGGCACTGGAGGTCGCACCAGACGTCGAGAACGGCGGCGGCCGGGCCGGTGGTGTCACTCATGGCTCCAGTCTCCCAGGCGCTCCGTGCGGGCGGGCACGCCCCGTCCGTCTGCCCTGCGCCGCCCGCCCGATTCGGTCCGTACCGCCCGAAACCCGGAATCATCCCTGATCCTGTCGCCCGGGCATGGTGACCCGGCCGCCGGAGAGGCACGATGGAAGACATGCTGACGATGACGATCTACGCGGTCTGCGGAACCCTGACCGCGGCCGGCCTGTGGTTCGCGGCCCGGGCCCTGCGCCGCCGCCGCTGGGCCGCCGGACTGCGCACCGCGGCGGTCGCCCTGCTCCCGATCGGCCTGGCCATGACGGGGGTGGTGAAGTTCGTCGTCAATATGACGGTCAACCCCATCGCCTGGCTGGGCTTCGGGGTGCTCGGCGGCGCGGTGCTGCTGATGCTGGTGGCGGGTCTGGTGGAGAGCCGCGGCCAGGCGGCGGCCGGGCGCGCGCCGCAGCCGCCCGGCAAGCGCGCGGACGCCGGCCCGGGGGGCCGGACGCCGCAGGCCCTGCCCAGGGGCCGCTCCGCCGGCCCCGCCAAATCCGGTGACGCAGACGACTTTTCCGAAATCGAAGCGATCCTGAAGAAGCACGGAATCTAGCCAAACCGCTGCCCGAGGGCACGATTCCCGCCCGGGGGCAGGGGTGCTGCGCCATGATCAGCATGAGATGGCGTACACCACGCGGGAGACCGCTTCCAGTTCAGCGACGTGCTCCTCGGGCGTTCCGGCGGTCCGCGCCGGGGAGCCCGGGACACCGACCCACCCCGGACACCAGGGCGGGGCCGCCGTGGCGGGGCGGCCGGTCACCCGGCCGCTGCCCCGGCAGCGGCCGCCCGCCGAGGTGGTGCCGTGCTCCCCGCCGGCGTCCTTCCCGGTCCGCGCGGCCCGCCCCGAGC
>NZ_WTLH01000258.1 GCF_011421595.1 Streptomyces sp. YIM 98790
CCGTCGCTCTGGTGCCCGGAATCGGCGAAGCAGACCGGGCAGTCCAGATTGCAGCCGGTGTTGACCTCGATGATGCCCAGGCAGGCGTGCTGCTTGTGCTCCGGGCACAGCCCGCAGTCGCTGGGGCAGCCGTCCTTGACCTCGGTCTGGAAGGCCAGCGGGTAGGTGCCCGGCTTGTTGAACCGGGCCGAGGACACATACTCCTCGGCATCGCCGTAGACCAGCGCCTCGAACTCCCCGTGCTCCTTGCAGCGCTTGCGCAGAAACACCTTGCCCTCGCGGATGTTGACCTGCGCGTCGACGGTGGTCTTGCACAGCGGGCAGATGGACTTGGTGAACTCCACGAACACCTCCTCCCGCTCGCGTCGCCGTTTCTGCCCGCGTGGCTGACCGGCAATGGTCATGCGGTCCTCACCTGCTCCTTCGTCTCGTCACCCGGTTCGTACTCGGCGGCGCGCGCAGCGCGTACGGTGCGCAGCAGCAGTGCGGCGTACAGCAGCGTCAGCGCGTCCTGTACCAGTACCGGCCAGCCCAGCGACTGGGACAGGTAGCGGCCGAAGCAGCCGCAGTTGGCCACCGCCAGACCGCGCGCGAACGCCTGCACCGCCAGCGCCGTCCACACCAGCGACACCGCCGTGTACACCCACACCGGAGCGGCGGCCCTCGACCGGGGCCGGGCCAGGAACCAGCCCCCGCACAGCAGCTCGCCGCAGATCAGCGCCACCGCCAGGGCGGTCGCCCCGGCCCCGTCCACCAGCCCGTAGGCGGCCAGGATCTCCGTCATCTCCGTCAGGGAGAGCAACTGCCCGACGCCCATGGCCGTATAGATCGCGCCCAGCGCGATGCGCAGCACCATGCCCGCCACGCTAGGCCCTTCCCGGCCGGTGAAATGTGAGCGCGCTTACGGAGGCTGGCGGTCATGTGCGGTCAGCGGCGCAGTGCCCGGCGCAGGGCCAGCAGCGCGCCGGTGGCGCGGCGGGTGCCGGGAGCGGCCAGCGAGGCGTAGACCTCCTCCAGGGCGGCCTGCCAGGGCCCGTCGGCGTAGGTCGGGTAGGGGTGCACGGTCTTCGCATACTCGCCCGCCGTCCAGCGCAGGCGGACGGCGGTGGCCAGATGGGCGATGGTCTCCCCGGCCCGGGGCGCCACCACGGTGGCGCCCACGATCCGGCCCCCGGGGCCGATGACCAGTGCGGTGAAACCGTCGGTACGGCCGTCGGTGACCGCCCGGTCCACCCTCTCGTGGCTCAGCACCCGCACCCGTGCCCGCTCCCCGTAGTGCTCCTTCGCCTGCGCCGCGCTCATCCCCACCCGGGCAACTTCCGGATCGGTGAACGTCACCCAGGGCGCGGCGGTGAGATCCGGCCCGCGCCGCAGCCCCAGCAGCGCGTGGGTGACGGCCGCCGCAGCCTGGGCCCCGGCGGTGTGGGTGAACGCCGAACGCCCGGTGACATCCCCGGCCGCGTAGATCCGCCGGTTCGCGGTGCGCAGCCGCGAATCCACCTGCACCTCGCCCCGCCCGGTCACCGCCACCCCGGCCGCCGCCAGGCCCAGACCGGAGGTGTTGGCCGTGCGGCCGGTGGTGACCAGCAGCCGCCCGAACGGCAGCACCCGCCCGCCGGGGCCGTGCACCGCCCCGTCCGTCACCCGCTCGGCGCGGAACCCGGTCAGCACGGTCACGCCCTCTCCCTCCAGCCGCTCGCGCAGCAGCTCCCCAGCGGCCGGCTCCTCGCGCGGCAGCAGCCGGTCCGCCATCTCCGCGACGGTCACCCGCGCGCCCAGCCGGGCGAACGCCTGCCCCAGTTCACAGCCGATGGGCCCGCCGCCCAGCACCACCATCCGCTCCGGCGGCTCCGCCGGCTCCCACACGGTGTCGCTGGTCAGCGGACCGGCCCCGGCCAGACCGGGCACCGGCGGCAGCGCCGGCGCCGAGCCGGTGGCGATCAGCGCATACCGGAACCGCACCCGCCGGGTGCCTTCCTCGCCGCGCTCGACTTCCAGCGTCCGGGGCCCGGTGAAGCGGGCCCGGCCCCGCACCACCGCCACCCCCTGCGCCTCCAGCGCCTCGGCGGAATCGTGCGGCGCGACGGCCGCCACCGCCCGCCGCACCTGCGCCATGGCCGCGCCGAAATCCCCGTCCCGGGCGGCGGCGTGCAGCAGCGCCTTGCTGGGCACGCACCCGGTCCACAGGCAGTCTCCGCCCGGCTCGTTCACCTCCGCCAGCAGCACCCGGGCGCCCAGCCGGGCGGCGGTACGGGCCCCGGTCAGCCCCGCGCTGCCGCCACCTGCCACCACCAGGTCGTAGCTTTCCACCGGCATCATTCCTTTGTCTGTTGTCTCCGGCGCCGCACGACGCCTGCTTGGCGGACTGGCGCCACCCCACGGGCCGGATGCCAGGCCGCCGCGGCGATCGCGCAAGCCGTGCCGGGCCGGGGCACGCACACCTTCACGCCCGGACCGCGATGATGCGGCGCAGCGGTACCGGAAATCCGGCCTTGGCGCGGGCCGCCGCCCGCAGCCAGGCCCGCGCCGCCCCGCGGCGGCGGCCGGGCAGCCCCGGCAGGTACAGCGAGTCCAGGAACAGCTCGGCGTCCTGAGCCCGCGAGAGCCGGAACGAGAAGCGGCGGCGTTCGTCCGTCACCGCCCGCAGCCCGGCCGCGGCAAGCGTCCCCGCCAGCCGGTCACCGCTCAGCAGCGCGTCGTTGGGGTAGCCCAGGCGGCGGCCCAGGGCGGCCAGCAGCCCGCCCGCCCACAGCAGGTCCACGCCGCGTACCGGCCCCGATGCCGGTATCAGCGCCACCAGCCGCCCGCCCGGCGCCAGCACCCGGGCGACCTCGGCCAGCACCGCGGGCAGCGGCGCAAGAATCTGCAGGCTCATGGAGCACACCACCACCGCGAAGCTGTTGTCGGCGAACGGCAGGGCATCGGCCCGGGCTCGCACCAGCGGCCCGGCACCCCGCCCACGGGCGACTTCCAACTCCCCGGGCGAGGAATCCAGACCGACCCAGCCCTCCCGCCGTCCGGCCGGCCGCTCCCACATCGGGGCGCTGCCGCAGGCCAGGTCCAGCATCCTGCCCTCCCGCGGCACGGCCTGCGCCAGCCACCCGTACGCCCCGGTGGGCCCCAGCACCGCCTCGGTGATACCGGGCGATCGCCGGTGAAACTCCGCCACATACCGGGGAAAGCCGTTGCCGTTCACCACGGGCCCGCCCCGGGAACAGGCGCGTGGCCCCGGGGCACCGCAGCCACCGGGCAGCAGGGCTGCGGCCCGGCCGCCCCGCGCCGGCACACCCCCGGCGGCCCGGGGCGCGCGTCACCGCCAGGAGCACGGTCGTGCCGCCATCCACCCTCGGCCACAGGCGGCGCGGCAGGCGGACGGTGACGCTCAGTGCCGCACCGGTGCAGACCAGCGGCCCGGCGCCGGCCCGGCACCGCCGTCGCGGCACCGGCCGCAGTCCGCCATGGCGCAAAAGCGTCCGTGCCGGGAGTCCGGTCCCGAACAGTCACACCGGCCGCCCTCCGTCGCCCGTCGCGCCGGCCGGCGGGGCGGCGAAACGCCGCGGCCCCGCCGCCGGGGGCGGCACCGGGCTGCGACGCGGCCTGGCCCGCAGGGACGCCTTGACCAGCAGCAGGGTTTCCCACCGCTCGCTGCATGTCCAGCACCGCGAGACGTGCGCCGCCACCCGCGACCGCTGCCGGGCGGTGCCCTCGCCGTCGGCAACGCGTTCCACCAGCACCCCGCTCCGCGCATGGTCGCTCAGGTCCCGCAGACGGGCCCGCAACCGGTGAACAGCGCGCGCTACGCTCATGCGCCGGAAACCCGCTCCCCGCAACGATCCATTCCCCGACATGCCACCGGGCGCCAAAGGAGTCCCCGGCGACTCCCACCCACGAACCCGCCGCCCTCCCCGGGCGGTGCGAGGGCCGGAACACAGGAAGAAATCCCCCGCACTCCAGCCCTCGCACTCAGCCCTGCTGCGGCTGCCGCGCTCAGAACAGCAGGCCGAGCAGGCCGCCGTGGCCGTAGCCCCCGCCGAAACCGTGGCCGTAGCCGCCGCGGCAGCCGCCATAGCCGCTACCGTAGCCTCCGCCGTGGCCGTAGCAGCGGCAGTCGTCCCGGTGGCCACGGTGCCTGTCGTTGTCGTAGCCGCCGGCGTACTGGAGGTTCCCCGAGGCCACGGCCGGGGCCGCCGCGGCGGCGGTGCCGGCGCCCGCGACGACGGCTCCGGCCGCCAGCGTGACGGTGGCGGCGGCCAGTGCGGCCCGGCGCATCAAGCGGAATCGCATGGTGCTGTCCTTTCCATGGTCGGAAGCGGACGGAAGGAGACCGTCCGGCCTCAGTAATTGACGCCTCGCGGGCCCGCCCAAGCGCGGCCAGCACCGATCCGGTGAGCAGATGGTCAGACAGATGACGGGGTAGACGTTGACGAACCAGAACGAGGCCGACCCGCCCGCACCGGCCGCAATCCGCGCAGCGGCGTGGATGATCGACTGCCTGGGCGGTTCCCGGCCGCTCCTGCGCACCGCGGCGGACCGGCTGACCGACCACCTCGCCGCCGGGCTGGAACAGCGGCTGCTGCCCCGCGGCACCGTGGCCTTCCGGCAGGGCCGCACGCCCGACGGAGTATGGACCGTGCGCAGCGGCACCCTGGAACTGGTCACCGGCTCAGGCAGGGACCGGGCGGTGATCGGGGTGCTCGCGGCCTGCGGGGTGGCCGGCGACGCACCACTGCTGCTGAACAGCCCCGCCGCGTACACCGCCCGCGCGCTGAGCGACGTCCAGGCCGCCTACCTGCCCGCCGCCCGGTTCCTGGCCATACTGGAGGACAGCCCGGCACTGACCCGCCTGTGGCTGCACAGCCTGGCCCGCCGGCACACCCGCACCCAGCAGGCCATGGCCCAGTCCCTGCACGGCAGCGCCGAACAACGCGTCGCCGGCCTGCTGCTGCGCGAGGCCCGCCACGCCACGGTGCACTGCCCGCAGAACACGCTGGCCGCCATGCTCGGACTGCGCCGCCCCACCCTCAACCGGGTACTGAAGACCTTCGAACGCGACGGCCTGCTGCGCATCGGCTACCGGCAGGTGGAACTTCTCGACACCACCCGCCTGCGCCACCTCGCCCACGGCCGTCACTGACGGCGGGCACCCAATGCGGCGCCAGAGACGGAATGAGCCTCCCGGCACAGCGGGTTCCCGACCCGGAGCCTCTGCCACACCGGGCGGAGCCCAACACAAGGAGCCCGACCATGACCCGGATTCCCGCCCACACCGCCGAGACCGCACCCCCCGCCGCCCGCGACACCCTCCAGGCATTCGGCAGGAAAGCGGGCAAGGTACTGACCATCTACGGCGGCATGGCCCACGCCCCGGTGACGCTGCAAACCCACGCCGCCATCGAAAACACCCTTGAACAGCACGGCACCTTCGACGCACCCACCCGCCAGGCCATCGCCCTGACCGTCGCCGCCGCCAACCACTGCACCTACTGCCAGGCCGCCCACACCGCCGCCGGCCGCGCCGCCGGACTGAGCGAACAGCAGACCCTCGCCATCCGCCGCGGCAACGCCGGCTTCGACCCGAAGCTGGAGGCACTGCTCGCCGTCGTCCGCGAGATCACCCGCCGCACCGGCGAGGTCTCCACCGCCACCTGGCAGGCCGCACTGGCCGCCGGCTGGACCGACACCCAGCTCACCGAGGCCTTCGCCCACACCATGGCCAACATCTTCACGACCTACTTCACCCACTTCGCCGGAACCGAACTCGACCTCCCCCCGGCACCCCCACTGGACCACTGACCACCTCGACCGGACCCGTTCGGCGTCATACGGTCGCCCCTCACCTGCGCCGCTCGGCACCGGACAAGGCCATCGACACGACCCGTCACCCCGCCACGTCGCCTCCACCACACCAACGGCGCCGCACTGGCCCTCCGCCCGGGCGCACGCCGCCGCGCTGCTCCGCCTGACCGCCGACGCAACACCAGACAGCAGCCACCCGCCCGGCCGACCAAGCCGCCCCAGAGCCGCAAGAAACTGCACAACTGCCGCAGGTTGCCGACCCTCGACACCGCTTGCGTTTCAGCCCTCGATCGGGACAACTCCGCACGTCATCAACGGTACGCACCCACAGAACGGCGGCATTCATGGCCAGTCCGCCGCCACAGAGACCCTGACGGGAGCCGACCGCGGAAAATCGCGTCGCAACAGGCGCTGACCAGCGACGAAGCGACCGGCCAGGAGATCGGTAATCACGTTCAGGGCCTCGCTGGCCCGAAAAGGCAACGGTCGGATGACCGTGAGCGTTTTGGCAGAAACCGAAAAGGCTCCGACCGCTGTTTCTGCTGGTCAGAGCCTCATTCCCGGAGTGCCCCCGGTAGGATTCGAACCTGCGCACACGGCTCCGGAGCTGTAAAGCGAGCGGTGTATCCCGATCATGGAAGATGCGCCTGTGACCAGCGAGAACATGCCCAAGAGCGGTCCGATCGAGGCGGCTGAGGCTCAGCCGTCGGCCGCAGTGGAACAGCGGTTGATCGACCAGCTCGTCGTCCGTGCCCAGGCCGAGGGCCTGAAGCTGACCGGTGAGGGCG
>NZ_WTLH01000259.1 GCF_011421595.1 Streptomyces sp. YIM 98790
TGACCCGCCCCGCCCTCACCCGCCGGGCGGCGCGGCGGTGCGTGCGGCGGGCGGCGGCGCTGCGCCCCCGGCGCGGTGTGCACCCGTGCGCTCCCGTATGCGGCGGCCCGGCCGGGCATCCCGGGTACGGGAGCTCCGGGAGCCGGGAGGTGGGCCGATGCACGGTCCGGAGCCGCTGGGGTGGCTGATGACCGGGTTGTGCGCGGTGGTGGGCGGCTACTGCCTGGTCGCCATGTGCCGGGGTGCGCCGCGGCACCGGCAGCCGGCCGGGCTCCAGGCGCTGATGGGGCTGGGCATGGCGGCGATGGCGGTGCCGGCGGCGGATGCCGCACCGCCGCCGGCGGTGTTCGCGGTGCTGTTCGGCGCGGCGGTGGTGTGGGCGGCGGCGCTGCGCCTGACGGGTGCGCGGCACCAGACGCACCACGGGCTGGAGGCCGCCGCCATGGTCTACATGTCGCTGGCCATGCCCGCGGCCGGCGGGCACCACCACGGGACGGAGGCGGGCGGCGTCCCGGTGCTGACCGGCCTGCTGCTGGCCTACTTCGCCGGGTACGCCCTGGCCTCGGCGCGTCACCTGCTGCCCGCCCCGGCGCCCGACCAGGCCCCGCCGGGCCCGGCCCTGTCCCACGAGGTCGGCGCCGCCTGCCGGCTCGCCCTGGCGCTGGCCATGTTCACCATGCTGCTGACCCTCTGACCCGTGAGGGACGCGCCCGCCGCGCGGGCCCGGCGGGGCGGGGGCACAGCGGGCCCGGCCGGGGCGGGGGCCGGGGCCCGCCCCGGCCCGTGCCGGGCCGGCGGCGGCAGGCCATAGGCTGACCCCATGCTCGTCGCGTTCACGCTGCTCGCGCTGGGCGGGCTCACCGCGGCACTGGCGCCCCGGTGGCTGGCCCGCGGTTCCTGGGCCGACCGGGAACCGGTGCTCGCCCTGTGGGTGTGGCAGTGCGTGGTGGTCGCCGTGCTGCTGTGCTTCTTCCTGGCCATGACGCTGTCCGGCGCCGCGGCCTGGCCTGCGGTGCGGGGCCGGCTGTTCGGGCCCGCGCCCGGCGGCGTGCCGGACGCCTACGCGCTGCACCCCGAGGGCCAGCCCTGGGCGGCCCCGCCGGCCGTGCTGCTCGCCGCGGGCGGCGCCTGGACCGGTTGGATGCTGCTGCGCGAGGTGCGCGACGCCCGCTCCCGGCGCCGTCGCCGGCGGGCGGAACTGCTCTCCCGCGCCCCGCTGCTGCCCGGTGAGCGCCCCGCCGAGCGGGACGGCGGCCCCCGGCTGGCCGTGGTGGAGGACGAGCGCCCGGACGCGTGGCTGCTGCCCGGCTCGGAACGGCTGCTGATCACCACCGGTGCGCTGCGGCGGCTGAACGGCCGCCAGCTGGACGCCATCCTGGCCCATGAGCGCGGGCACGCCCGGGCCCGCCACCACTGGCTCCAGCACTGCGCCGGCGCGCTGGCCCGGGGCTTCCCGCGGATCCCGGTGTTCACCGCGTTCCAGCAGCAGGTGCACCGGCTGGTGGAGCTGGCCGCGGACGACGTGGCCTCGCGCCGCGTCGGACGGCTCACCACCGCGCTGGCGCTGGTGGGGCTGAACGAGGGCCGCGGGGTCTTCGGCCCGGACGGGGCCGAGCGGGGACAGCTGCCGCACCGCGTCGGGCGGCTGCTCGACCCCGGGCCCCGGCTGACCCCGGGGCGCCGGCTGCGGGTGACGGCGGCGGCCGCCATGGTGCCCGCGGTGCCGCTGCTGGTGGCCTTCGTGCCGGGCCTGTCCGCGCTCCGGTGACCCCTGGCTCACCGGTGCCCGCCGGTGGACGCGGCCGGCCGGCGCTGTGCGCCGCACCGGCCCCGGCCACCACCCGGGCCGCACCGGTGTCCGAAAACGGCCCGGGTGGTGGAGAAGCCGGGGGCACGACGGCATCATGCCGGTATCGGGCGGTCCCCCGCTCCGCCCGATACCGGCCGCCGCGCTCCGGCAGCTGAGTATATTGGCTGACAGCCAGTCAACCCAGGAGCATCAAGGATGTCCCCTCGTCCCCCCGACGTCAATGAAGAACTTCGCCGACGTTCCCGGGAACGGCTTCTGGAGGCGGCGGTGGAACTGGTCGGCGAGCGCGGCTACGAGGGGACCACGCTCGGGGACATCGCCGGCCGGGCGGGCGCGGCACGCGGGCTGATCTCCTACTACTTCCCCGGCAAGCGGCAGTTGCTGCAGTCCGCGGTGCACCGGCTGATGCGGCTGACCGTCTCCGCCGCACTGGAGCGAGAGCCCCGGCCAACGGGCCCGGGGGCCGGTCCGGAACTGCTCGCCCGGGCCATCGACGCAATCCTGGGGCTGGCCTGCGAACGGCCGGTGCTGATGCGCGCGCACATGGCCGGCCTGCTCCAGCAGGAGGGCTTCGTGCCGTGTGCGGAGCAGCGGCATCTGGCCCGGCTGCTGCGCGGCGCGCTGGTCGCCTACGGCTCCGGCGATCCGGACACCGACTACCCCATCCTGCGGGCCCAGTTGATGGGTGCCGTGGTGGCCATGCTGATCCCGGGGGTGCCGCTGCCCGCGGCGCCGCTGCGCAAGGAACTCTTCGACCGCTACGGCCTGGACTGGCACCTTGGCACGCCGCCCGGGGCCGAACCGGCCGGCGGCCTCCCCCGGGCGCCCGGGCGGGCGCGCACCGCCCGGCGCTGAACCGCGGGAGCGCGGGAGGCTCAGCCGGCGGGGTCCTGGCGCGCGGCGGCGGCCAGCACGCTGTCCAGCAGGCCGGGGAAGCGGGCGTCCAGGTCGTCCCGGCGCAGGCAGGTCATCTTGGCAGTGCCCCGGTAGTCCTGGCGGATGACCCCGCTCTCCCGCAGCACCCGGAAGTGATGGGTGCTGGTGGATTTGCTCACCGGCAGTTCGATGGCGGAGCAGGCCAGCTCCTGGCGGGCGGCGTCCAGGGCCCGCACGACCGCCAGCCGCATCGGATCGGCCAGGGCGTGCAGCACCTGCTCCAGGCGGATGTCCGACCGTGCCGGGTGGGCGAGTTCGCGTCCGGCGGGCCCGTCCCCGAGTTGCGTCACCATGTCCCCGATCCTACGAGACCGATCGTAGTTTGACAGATACCGTACTACGGCGCCTATCGTACTACCGCCCACTGTGAGCCGTCCGTGCGGCGCAGCCGCCGGCCCGAGGGAGGAGTCCGCCCGTGAGCGCCCTCTTCGAACCGCTGACCCTGCGGTCCCTGACCCTGCCCAACCGTGTCTGGATGGCGCCCATGTGCCAGTACAGCGCGGAACCGGAGGGCCCGGAGGCCGGAGTGGCCACCGACTGGCACTTCGCCCACTACGCGGCCCGCGCGGCCGGCGGCACCGGCCTGATCCTGCTGGAGGCCACCGCGGTCGGTCCCGAGGGCCGGATCAGCCCCGCCGACCTGGGCCTGTGGAACGACCGGCAGGCGGCGGCGCTGCGCCGGATCACCGCCTTCCTGGCCGCGCAGGGCACGGTGCCGGGCATCCAGCTTGCGCACGCCGGGCGCAAGGCCGCCACCGACCGCCCGTGGCTGGGCGGTGCGCCGCTGGCGGCGGACCGGGGCGGCTGGCAGGCGCTCGCGCCCAGCCCGGTCCCCTTCGACGAACGGCACCAGGTGCCCGAGCAGCTCACCCCGGCGGGCATCCGCCGGATCGTCGCCGACTTCGCCGCCGCCGCCCGGCGGGCGCTGGACGCGGGCTTCAAGGTGGCGGAGATCCACGGCGCGCACGGCTATCTGATCGGCCAGTTCCTCTCCCCGCACGCCAACCGCCGCACCGACGCCTACGGCGGTGACTTCGCCGGCCGGACCCGGCTCGCCCTGGAGGTGACCGAGGCGGTGCGGGAGGTGTGGCCCGCGGAACTCCCGCTGTTCTTCCGCGTCTCGGCCACCGACTGGCTGTCCGAGGGCGGCTGGACGCCGGACGACACGGTGGCGCTCGCCGGTGAGCTGCGGGCCCGCGGGGTGGACCTGCTGGACGTCTCCAGCGGGGGCAACGCGGCCGGCGTGCGGATTCCCGTCGGACCCGGCTACCAGGTGCCCTTCGCGGCCCGGGTGCGGCAGGAGACCGGGCTGCCGACGGCGGCGGTCGGCCTGATCACCGATCCCCGGCAGGCGGAGAAGATCGTCACGGACGGCGAGGCGGACGCGGTGCTGCTCGGCCGGGAACTGCTGCGCGACCCGTACTGGGCGCGCCGCGCCTCCCGCGAGCTCCGCGACGGCGACCCGGGCCCGGTGCCCCCGCAGTACGCCCGGGCGGGCTGACCCGGGGCCGCCGGGCGTGCCGGGGCGCGCCGACGGCCGGCTGTCAGTGGCGGGGGGCAGACTGGCGGCCGTCGGCCGGCCGCCGCCCGACGGCCCGGCCGGCACCCCCTGTCACAGCGTCACCCGGAGGTGCGGCATGGCCACAGAAGTTCTGCTCGCGGTGGGCACTCGCAAAGGACTGTTTCTCGCCCGGAGCCCGCTGGGGCGGCGGGCCGCCGGCGGCTGGGAGTTCGACGGACCGCACTTCGCGGCCCAGGAGGTGTACGCGGTGGCCGTGGACCGCCGGCCCTCGGGCGGCCCCCGGCTGCTGGTCGGCGCCGACAGCACGCACTACGGCCCGTCCGTCTTCCACTCCGACGACCTCGGCGCCACCTGGGTCGAGCCGTCCCGGCAGGCGGTGAAATTCCCCGCGGACACCGGCGCCTCGGTGGAGCGGGTCTGGCAGCTCCGCCCGGCCGGGCCCGGTTCCCCCGGAGTGGTGTACGCCGGCACCGAGCCGGGTGCGCTGTTCCGCTCGGAGGACGGCGGTGAGTCCTTCGAGCTGGTCCGCTCGCTGTGGGAGCACCCGAGCAGGGAGAAGTGGGTGCCGGGCGGCGGCGGGCTGGGCCTGCACACCGTGCTGATCGATCCGCGGGACGACCGTTCGCTGCTGATCGCGGTGTCCACCGGCGGGGTGTACCGCAGCGGGGACGGCGGGGAGAGCTGGGCGCCGTCCAACACCGGGGTGCGGGTGGTCTTCCAGCCCGAGCCGTACCCGGAGTTCGGCCAGTGCGTGCACAAGGTGGCGCGGGACGCGGCCGATCCGGACCGGCTCTATCTGCAGAACCACTGGGGCGTCTACCGCAGTGACGACGGCGGCGGGAGCTGGACGTCCATCGGCGAGGGACTGCCCTCGGACTTCGGCTTCCCGGTGGCCGCCCATCCGCACCGCGGCGGCACGGCCTATGTCTTCCCGCTCAACGCGGACACCGACCGGGTGCCGGCCGGCCGCCGCTGCCGGGTCTACCGCACGGAGGACGCGGGCGGCACCTGGACCGGGCTGTCCGACGGCCTGCCCGGCGTCCCGCACCACGGCACGGTGCTGCGGGACGCCCTGTGCACGGACGACGCCGACCCGGCGGGCGTCTACTTCGGCAACCGCAACGGCGAGCTCTTCGCCAGCGCCGACGACGGGGACGGCTGGCGGCAGCTGGCCGGCCATCTGCCGGACGTGCTGTGCGTCCGGGCGGCGGTGATCGGCTGACCGGCCCCCGGGCCGGGCCGGCCGTCCGGTCCGGCCGGGAACCGGGCCGGACCGTGACCGGGCCGGGCCGGCGCGGTCCGGCGCGGTCAGGAGCCGGCCGGTGCCGGGGGCCGGGCGGGCGCCCGCCCGGCCCAGGACTCCAGCCGGGCGACGAAGTCCCCGGCCGCGTCCGGCCAGTGGAAGGCCCGGGCGGCGGCATGGCCGCGGGCGCCCATGGCCCGCCGCTGTCCCGGCTCGTCGCGCAGCCTGCGCAGCGCGGCGGCCACCGCGGCCGGTTCGCCGTGGGGGACGACCAGCCCGCAGCCGTGTGCCCGGACCAGCTCCGCGGCCGACGGATTGGGGGTGGTGACCACCGGGATGCCGTACGCCATGTACTCCAGCACCTTGGTGGGCCGGGAGTGGCGGTAGTTGGGCCGGTCGTGCAGCAGGGACAGCCCGGCGAGCGCGCCGCCGAGCCGGCCCAGGGCGGCGTCGTGCGGCAGGAAGCCGTGCCAGCGCAGCAGCCCGTCCCGGTCCGCGGCGGCCAGCGCCGGGCGGACGGCGGGGTCGGCGGCGCCGATCACCTCGACCCGGAAGTCCGGGCCCAGCAGCCGCGCCGTCTCCACCAGTTCCGCCGCTCCGCGGGCCCGGGAGAGGTGGCCGAGGTAGACGGCCCGGTCCGGTCCCGGCGGCGCGGGCGGGTCCGGCGGCACCCGCACCAGGTTGGCCACCACCGGATGCGGCAGCCGGAACCGGTCCCGGTAGCCGTCCTCGGCGAGCAGCAGGTGGATGCGGCGTTCGGCGGCCCGTTCCGCGGCCCGCACCGCGAGCGCGAGCGGGCGGCGCAGCGGGCCCGGCACCCAGGGCTTGTCGGCGAGGGCCGCGGCGGTGTCCTCGTGCACGTCCCACACCACGGCCGGGCGGCGTCCGGGAGTCGCGCGGTCCCAGTCGCGGACCGCGCCGGGCAGGGCGAGCAGCAGTTCCGGGTCGTGCAGCAGCACCACGTCGGCCCGCGCTCCGTGCTCGGCGAGCACCCGCCGGGCGGCCCGCAGGGCCGGGCGCCGGGTGCGGCC
>NZ_WTLH01000026.1 GCF_011421595.1 Streptomyces sp. YIM 98790
GCGGCAGCGGGCGGCCACCGCCGCCGATCTGGCCGCGCTGGCCGCGGCCGAGCGGGCGCTGTCCGGAGCCGCGGCCGGCGAACCGGCGGCCGTGTGCGGCCGGGCCCGGGAGGTGGCCGCGGCACAGGGCGCCCACCTGGTGCGGTGTGCCGTGCCGTGGTCCGGCGCCGCCGATCTGTCCGTGGAGGTCAGGGCCGGTCCGTACCGGGTGCGGGCGCGCTCCCGCGCAGCAGTGCCGTGAGCACCCGTATGGCGCCCCGCTTGTGCAGCGGCTCGTTGCCGTTGCCGCACTTGGGGGACTGGATGCAGGACGGGCAGCCGTGGTCGCACTCGCAGGCGGCGATGGCGTCCCGGGTGGCGGTGAGCCACTCCCTGGCGGTGTGGAAGCCGCGCTCGGCGAAGCCCGCGCCGCCCGGGTGCCCGTCGTGGACGAAGACCGAGGGAAGGAGGGTGTCGGGATGCAGCGCGGTGGAGACGCCGCCGATGTCCCAGCGGTCGCAGGTGGCGAACAGCGGCAGCATGCCGATGGCCGCGTGCTCGGCGGCGTGCAGCGCTCCGGGCAGGAGCTCGGGTCCGATGCCGGCCGCTTCGAGCTGGTCCTCGGTGAGGGTCCACCACACGGCCCGGGTGCGCAGGGTGCGCGGCGGCAGGTCGAGCCTGGTCTCGCCCAGCACCTCGCCGGTGACCAGCCTGCGCCGCAGATAGGACACCACCTGGTGGGTGACCTGCACCGAGCCGAAGCACAGCCGGGCCTCGCCCCAGGGGATCTCCCGCTCGGTCTCCAGCACGCCGATCTCGGTGGTGTCGCGCGGCCAGGTGCTCCACGGCGGGCTGGACTCCTCGACCAGCGCCACATGGCCCGCCAGGTCCAGGTGGCGGACCACGTAGCTGCGGCCCTGGTGGAGGTGGACCGCGCCCTCGTGCACCGCGGTGTGCGCCGCGGCCTGGTCCACGGTGCCCAGCAGCCGCCCGGTGGCCTCCTCGACGACCTGCACCTGCTCACCGCCGCTGCCGCGGATGTCCACCAGGCCGGCGGGCCGCTCCCGTCTGGTCCAGTACCAGGCGGTGCCCCGGCGGCGCAGCAGGCCCCGCCCCGCCAGCTTCTCGGCCAGCGCCGCCGCGGACGGCCCGAACAGTGCCAGCCCGTCCCCGGTGAGCGGCACCTCGGCAGCCGCCGCGCACAGGTGCGGCGCCAGGATGTACGGGTTGGCCGGGTCCAGCACGGTGGACTCCACCGGGCGGCGGAAGAGGGCATCGGGGTGGTGGACCAGATAGGTGTCCAGCGGGTCGTCACGGGCCACCAGCACGGCCAGCGCGCCCTGCCGGTGCCGGCCCGCCCGCCCGGCCTGCTGCCACACCGAGGCCCGGGTGCCGGGGTAGCCGGCCAGCAGCACCGCGTCCAGCCCGGCGACGTCCACGCCCAGCTCCAGGGCGTTGGTGGCGGCCAGCCCCAGCAGGCCGCCGCTGTGCAGGGCGCGCTCCAGGGCGCGGCGCTCCTCCGGCAGATAGCCGCCCCGGTAGGCGGCGACCCGCCGGCCCAGCGCCGGGTCCCGGCGGCCGAGCTGCTCCTGGGCGATGACCGAGATCAGCTCGGCCCCCCGGCGGGAGCGGACGAACGCCACGGTGCGCACCCCGTGCCCCACCAGGTCGGTGAGCAGCTCGGCGGCCTCGGCGGTGGCGGTGCGCCGCACCGGGGCGCCGCGCTCGCCCCGGCCCTCGGTCAGCGGCGGCTCCCAGAGCGCGAAGACCAGTTCGCCGCGCGGCGACCAGTCCTCGGTGATCTCGGTGACCGGCACGCCGGTGAGGCGCTCGGCGGAGACGGCCGGCTCGGCGGTGGTGGCGGAGGCCAGCAGGAAGGCGGGTTCGGTGCCGTAGTGGGCGCACACCCGGCGCAGCCGCCGCAGCACCTGGGCCACGTGCGAGCCGAAGACGCCCCGGTAGACGTGGCATTCGTCCACCACCACATAGCGCAGCGAGCGGAGGAAGGAGGACCAGCGGCGATGCCCGGGCAGCAGCGAGCGGTGCAGCATGTCCGGGTTGGTGAGCAGCAGATTGGCGTGCCGGCGGGCCCAGGTGCGTTCCTCGGGCGGGGTGTCGCCGTCGTAGCACACGGCCCGCACGGCGGCCGGTCCCAGCGGCCCGGCCAGGGATTTCACCGCGCGCAGCTGATCGGCGGCGAGCGCCTTGGTGGGAGCCAGGTAGAGCGCGGTCGCGGTGGGGTGCCCGGTGGTGCCCCCGGCGGTGCCCCGGGCCCGGCGGGCCGCGGCACGCCCGGCGGCGGGGGCGGCTTCCGGGGCGGTTTCGGGGGTGATGAGGGCGTTGAGCACCGGCACCAGATAGCAGAGCGACTTGCCCGAGGCGGTGCCGGTGGCCACCACCACCGACTCCCCGTCCAGCGCGCGGGCGACGGCCTCCGCCTGGTGGCGCCAGGGGCGGTCGATGCCGGCCGCCGCCAGGGCCGCGGCCAGATCCGGGTGCACCGTCTCCGGCCAGGGGGAATGCCGGGCCGGACGAGCGGGCACATGCTCTGTGTGGGTGACACGTCCCGCGCGTTCGGCGCCGCTGCTCAGACGATCGAGCAGGGCGCGTGGCGCGGGGCGGACCGCCGCACCGCCGACAGCGGCGGCCGGGGCTTCTTCGTGGGACATCACCACGAGTGTGGCACCCGGCTCTGCCAGGTGTGGTTGTCACCGGTCCGACGGACAATGGCGCTAAGTCGTCGTCCCGGACCGGCGGTAAGTGATTGAATGCCATCGCGGCTGCCGAATCCGTCCCCGTGCCGCGCGGGGTCTTGCCGGGCGACCGTACGTTGGCTGAGGTGCTGGAGGTTCCGTGGACCTGTCCCTGTCGACCCGTTCCGTTGGCGACCGGACGGTCGTCGAGGTAGGCGGCGAGATTGACGTTTACACCGCGCCCAAGCTGCGCGAACAGCTGGTCGAGCTGGTGAACGAGGGCAACCATCACCTTGTGGTGGACATGGAGCGGGTCGATTTCCTCGACTCCACGGGCCTCGGTGTGCTGGTCGGCGGGCTGAAGCGGGTGCGGGCCCAGGAGGGGTCGCTGCGTCTGGTGTGCAACCAGGAGCGCATCCTGAAGATCTTCCGGATCACCGGTCTGACCAAGGTCTTCCCCATCCACGCCACGGTGGACGAAGCCGTCTCGGCGACCGACTGACCCGGCCGTCCGGCCGCCGCCCCCCGCGCGCCGTGCAGGCGCGCGAGGGGGGAGCCCGCCCGACCGGGCACGCCGCCTGTGCACGCCGAGCGGCGGTCGGCCCGGCCGGGAGGTGGGCCCTGCGCCGGACCAGAATCACCAACGCTGCGACACAAGCATCACCCGGATGCCGCTCCAGGCCCGTCCGTACCCGGCCGGCCGCCGGGGCGGCATCCGGACGCCGACCTGGAGGGGAATCATGGCCACCGTCGAACTGCGCTTCAGCGCCTCTCCGGAGCATGTACGGACCGCACGGCTGGTGGCCGCGGCGGTGGCCCGCCGCGCCGGGGTGGACGAGTCGGTCCTGGACGAGCTGAGGCTGGCGGTCGGCGAGGCCTGCAGCCGGGCCGTGGGCCTGCACGCGGTGCACGGCCTGACCACGCCGGTGCGGGTGACCCTGAGCGAGGGCGAGACGGCGTTCTCCATCGAAGTGGGGGACGACGCGCCGCTGCCCGGCGCGGCGGCCCCCGGCGGCCCGGCCGCCGGGCAGTCCGGGGAGGGCGAGGCGGACGAGCTGGGCCTGGCGGTGATCCGCGGCCTGGTGGACGATCTGGAGGTCACCTCGGACGCGCGCGGCGGGCTGATCCGGATGAGCTGGCCCGCCAAGCCGCCCACCCTGACCTGACCCCCGGGCGGGTCCCGGCCCGGCTCCCGGCCCGGCTCCCGCCCGTTCCACGGCCCGCCCGCCCACCCTCCTGCACACCCCGGCGACGGCGACGCCGGGGCGGCCGACGGGGGCCCGTCACGCTCCGGCCATCCTTCCGGCCCCCGCCGTCGCCGTCCGGTCCTCTCCGGGCCTGCGTGCCGCGGCAGAGGCATGCCGCGTGTGCATGAACCAAGCCGTGCTGCGGTGCGCCTGTTTGACTCCCTGAATCCCGACGACCAGGGAGTTTTTGCGTTGTGGATCTTTTTCGTGATCACTCGTCCGGCTGAACCACATGAATAATGATGGAGCTTTTCGTAACTCCATCCGCCCTTCCGGTATTCGCTCTGGTCTTTGCCAGTGAATTGCCCTACGTGGCCCCTGTCTGAATTCGGGTCCTCTCTCTACACTCCGGCCACACCTGTGTGTACTGGAGCAGCCCGAGCGTCAAGCCCGAGCGTCAAGGAGGACGAAATGGTGGGGTCACCAACCCCCCTGGGGAGTCTCACCGGGGCAGCGTCAGCAGCCGAGCTCACTAGCGGTAACCGTGTACTGGTCCTGGTCATCGCGGTGATCGCCGCGGCAGCCCTGGCACTCGCCGTGGTTCTGGTCAGGCAGGTCCTGACCGCGGACGAGGGCACCGACAGCATGAAGCAGATCGCCGCCGGCGTGCAGGAAGGCGCGAACGCCTACCTCGCCCGGCAGTTGCGCACCGTCTCCGTCTTCGCGGTGATCGTGGTGTTTCTGCTCCTTCTCCTTCCCGCCGACGACTGGAATGAGCGCATCGGCAGGTCACTCTTCTTCGTGATCGGCGCCGCATTCTCCGCGGGCACCGGCTACCTGGGAATGTGGCTGGCGGTGCGCAGCAATGTGCGGGTGGCCGCGGCCGCCCGCGAGGCCAATCCTTCCTCCGACGGCTCGGAATCCTCTCCCGCCGCAGTCGAGGCCGTCCGCCACAAGGCCATGAAGATCGCTTTCCGCACCGGCGGCGTGGTCGGCATGTGCACCGTCGGCCTCGGCCTGCTCGGCGCCACCTGCGTGGTGCTGGTCTACGCCGCCGACGCGCCCAAGGTGCTGGAGGGCTTCGGCCTGGGCGCCGCGCTGATCGCGATGTTCATGCGGGTCGGCGGCGGCATCTTCACCAAGGCCGCGGACGTCGGCGCCGACCTGGTGGGCAAGGTCGAGCAGGGCATCCCGGAGGACGACCCGCGCAACGCCGCCACCATCGCGGACAACGTCGGCGACAACGTCGGCGACTGCGCCGGCATGGCGGCCGACCTGTTCGAGTCCTACGCCGTCACCCTGGTCGCCGCGCTGATCCTGGGCTCGGTGGCGTTCGGCGACGCCGGCCTGGCCTTCCCGCTGCTGGTGCCCGCCATCGGGGTGCTCACCGCCATGCTCGGCATCTTCGTGGTGCAGCCGCGCGCCGGCGACCGCACCTCGATGACCGCCATCAACCGCGGCTTCTTCATCTCCGCGGGCGTCTCCCTGGTGCTGGTGGCGATCGCCGCCTTCGTCTACCTGCCCGGCACCTTCGCCGAGCTGACCGGCGCCTCCGAGGAGATCCTCGGCCACGACGCCGACCCGCGCTGGTTCGCCCTGGCCTCGGTCGCCATCGGCATCCTGCTGGCCGCGGTGATCCAGCAGCTCACCGGCTACTTCACCGAGCCGTCCCGGCGCCCGGTGCGGGACATCGGCAAGACCTCCCGCACCGGCCCGGCCACCGTGGTGCTCTCCGGCTTCTCCCTCGGCCTGGAGTCCGCGGTGTACACCGCGCTGCTGGTGGCGCTCGGCGTCTACGCGGCCTTCGCGCTGGCCGGCGGCACCATCATGCTGTCGCTGTTCGCGGTGGCGCTGGCCGGCACCGGGCTGCTCACCACGGTCGGCGTGATCGTCGCCATGGACACCTTCGGGCCGGTGGCCGACAACGCGCAGGGCATCGCCGAGATGTCCGGCGACGTGCACGGCGGCGGCGCCCAGGTGCTGACCGACCTGGACGCGGTCGGCAACACCACCAAGGCGGTCACCAAGGGCATCGCCATCACCACCGCGGTGCTGGCCGCCGCCGCGCTGTTCGGCTCCTACCAGGACGCCGTCATCGAGGCGGTGCGCGACGCCCAGCTCACCGCCTCGCAGATCGCCGACGAGACCGGCCTGTCGCTGGACATCTCCTACCCCAGCAACCTGGTGGGCCTGATCATCGGCGCCTCCGTGGTGTTCCTGTTCTCCGGGCTGGCGATCAACGCCGTCTCCCGCTCCGCCGGCTCGGTGGTCTACGAGGTGCGGCGCCAGTTCCGCGAACACCCCGGGATCATGGACTACTCGGAGAAGCCGCAGTACGGCAGGGTGGTCGACATCTGCACCCGGGACTCGCTGCGCGAGCTGGCCACCCCCGGCCTGCTGGCGGTGATGGCGCCCATCGCGGTCGGCTTCGGCCTGGGCATCGGCGCGCTGGGCGCCTACCTGGCGGGCGCGATCGGCACCGGCATCCTGATGGCCGTGCTGCTCGCCAACTCCGGCGGCGCCTGGGACAACGCCAAGAAGCTGGTGGAGGACGGGCACCACGGCGGCAAGGGCAGCGAGGCGCACGCCGCCACCGTCATCGGCGACACCGTCGGCGACCCGTTCAAGGACACCGCCGGCCCGGCCATCAACCCGCTGCTGAAGGTGATGAACCTGGTGGCGCTGCTGATCGCCCCGGCGGTGGTGGCGCTCTCCTACGGCGACGACGCCAGCGCGCCGCTGCGCGGCCTGATCGCCGGTCTGGCCGTGGTGATCATCGTGGGCGCGGTCTACGCCTCCAAGCGGCGGGACATCACGGTCGGCGACGACAACCCCGAGGACGGGGCGGAGCCGCCCGGCGGCGGCACGGGCCCCGGGAACGCCGCCCGGGCCGTGGCCGGGCCGGCCGGAAAGGAGTAGCCCCGGGCCGCGGGCGCCCGCCCGGTGCCGGAGACCTCCGCTCCGTGCCGGGCGGTCGACATCGAGTGACGAGCGCCGGGCGGGCGGTGTGCCGATGGCACGCCGCCCGCCCGGCGGTGCTAGGTTCCGGGGCCGAACCGGCAGAAGGGACCGAAACGGTGAAGAAGAAGCTCGCGACGGGGGTGTCCGGCTGGCTCTCCGCCTGCATGCTGCTCGTCCTGACCCTCACCGGGTGTTCGGACGACAGCGCGGGGAAGCGCGAGGCATGGGCCCGTACCTTCTGCGATCTGCGGCAGCCGCAGGCGGAGAAGATCGCCGCCGCCCACCGGTCGATCGCCGAGGTCAGCGAACGGGAGGACGCCACCCCGGAGGAGGTCAAGGAGGTCGACGTCCAGGCCTACCAGGACCTCTCCGAGGCCTATGCGGCGCTCTCCGACGCGCTCGGCGAGGCCGGTGACCCGCCGGTGGAGGACGGTGCCCAGCTGCGCGAGGACGCCCAGGGCGAGCTGCAGGCCCTCTCCGACGCGTACGAGGGGCTCCAGTCCGTGGCGGAGGAGCTGGACACCTCGGACCGCGCCAAGTTCGCCGAGGGCCTGCGGGAGCTGGCGGGCAAGGTGGAGGAGCTGACCCGGTCCGGGGACGCGGCGCTGAGCGAGCTCCAGTCCGGCCGGCTGGGCGAGGCGCTGGCCGCACAGCCGAGCTGCCAGACCCCCACCCCGGGCCCGCCGGACACCGGGGACACCGGGGACACCGGGGACACCGAGGGCACCGGGGACAGCGAGGGCTCGGCGGACACCGAGGGCTCCGGGAACGGCGGGGACGGCGGGGACGATGCGGCCCGGGACGAATCCGAGGAGGACCCGGAGAGCGGGGAGAGCGCCGGGAACGGGCAGGGGTGACCGGCACGGAAGGGAGAGCCCCTTCCGGGGCGAGGATGGACCTGTGACCAAGACCGAACTGCCCGTCGCCGGCCCGGACACCGCCCGGCTGCGCGACGCCCTGCTGTCCGCCTCCTTCACCGCCGACGGCGTGCTGGAACTGCTCGGCGCCCCCGCCTACGCGGCACTGGCCCGCAACGAGACCGTGCCCGCGCTGCGCACCACCCGGGACGGTTCCCCGCTGTCCGCGCTGATCCGCCTCTTCCTGCTCCAGCAGCCCGTGCCGCTCCGCCGTGCCGCCGCCGCGCTGCCCGTCCTGGACGCCGCGCTGGCCGACGGCTGGCTGCACCGGGACGGGGACGAGGTGCGCGCCACGGCCGACGTCCGCCCCTTCTCCGGCCCGGACGGCCAGGACTGGTGGATCGTCTCCGACCTCGGCTGCGCGGTGGGCGGCGCGGCCGGCAGCCGCGGCCGGGACCCGGACGTGGTGCTCGGCGTCGGCGGCGCCTCCACGACCCTGGCGCAGATCACCGTGGACGGCCCGGTGGGCCGCGCCCTGGACGTCGGCACCGGCTCCGGCATCCAGGCCCTGCACCTGTCGCAGCGCGCCGCCCGGGTCACCGCCACCGACGTGAACCCGCGGGCGCTGCGCGCCGCGCGGCTGACCCTGGCGCTCTCCGGGGCGCCCGGGGCCGAACTGCGGCAGGGCTCGCTGTACGAACCGCTCCGCACCTCCCGGGGCCGGGGCGGCAGCGCGGGTGATGAGCGGTACGACCTGATCGTGTCCAATCCGCCGTTCGTGATCTCGCCGCCCGGCGCGGACGGCCGGCTGACCTACCGGGACGGCGGCATGCCCGGCGACGAGCTGTGCCGCGCCCTGGTGCGCGGCTGCGCCGCCCACCTCACCGAGGGCGGCTGGTGCCAGCTCCTGGCCAACTGGGAGCACGTGGCGGGCGAGGACTGGCGGGAGAGGGTGGCCGCCTGGGTGCCGGACGGCTGCGACGCCTGGATCGTGCAGCGCGAGCAGCAGGACGTCACCGAGTACGCCGAGCTCTGGCTGCGGGACGCCGGGCTGCACCCGGACGGCGAGGAGTACGCCGCCCGGTACGACGCCTGGCTGGAGGAGTTCGCGGCACGCCGCACCACCGCCGTCGGCTTCGGCTGGATCACCGTCCACCGCACCGGCAGCGGCAGCGGGGCCTCGGGCTCGGCCGTGGTCGCCGAGGAGTGGCCGCATGCGGTGGAGCAGCCCCTCGGCCACGCCGTCCGGGACCACTTCACCCGCCAGGCGTTCCTGCGCGACCACGACGACGCCGCACTGCTCCAGACCCGTTTCCGGCTCGCGCCCGGCGTGGTGCAGGAGCAGATCGGCGAGCCGGGCGCGGAACATCCCGAGCATCTGGTGCTGCGTCAGCGGCACGGCATGAGGCGGGCGATGACGGTGGACACGGTGGCCGCCGGACTGGCCGGAAGCTGCGACGGCAGCATGACCGCCGGCACCCTGGTGGACGCCATCGCGCGGCTGCTGGAGGAGGACCCGGTGGTGCTGCGGGCCGCCGCGCCCGATGTGCTGCGTTCCCTGGTGGAGCAGGGCTTCCTGCGCCCGGCCCCGGCCGGGGGCTGAGCACCGCGCTCGGCCCCGCCGTCCCGCCGTCCGGCCGCCCCGGCGTCCGGCCGCCCCGGCGTCCCGGTGTCCCGCGCGGTCCCGTGCCGGGCCCGGAAACGCGGGCGGGCCGTGCGGGAGGAACCCGCACGGCCCGCACCGGGTGCCGCCGTGATGCCGTGATGCCGGACGGTGCGACGGCCGGAGCCGTCACCGCGGCGTCGGCGTGCCCGCGCTCAGGGCTTCAGGATGCGGCCCTGGGCGTCGGTACGGTCGTTGCTGGTGAGGAAGAGGATGCCGTCGATCAGCGCCCACACGCCGAGGCCGCCGCAGGTCAGGAGCTGCGCGATGGCGATGCCGGTGTGACCCGTGTACCAGCGGCCGGCGCCCAGGCCGCCGACCAGGATCTGCAGGATCCCGGCGACCATCTTCGACTTCTCGGAGTACGGCTGGCCGTTGGGGGCGGTCTCGTAGTTGGCCATGATGTGTGTGACCTCTATCTGGTGTTCCGTTGAGCGGTTTGACGGATGAAACGGTTGCTCATGGACGGGAACTTCTGTGCCATGAGCATCGTTTGTGACCCCTCACACCGGCGCGCGGTTGCGGAATTCGGCAGATCTTGATGCAACCGTGATCTCATCGGCTTTTCGCCATGATCGTTTCCTCTGCTGTATCTCAGCCGGTGAGATTGCGGACCACCGTCCAGAGCACGGCCAGACCCAGGACGACCGCCGTCCCGGCGGTACCGATCCGCGGCTTCCACCGCCGCCCGCGCACCCCCTCGTACAGCCAGCGCCCGCCCAGATACGCGCCCAGCGGCATGCCGAGCAGCAGCAGTGCGGCATTGTCGTGAAAGGCCGCGGCGAAGTCCCCGTGCATCAGGTCGTAGGCCATCCGGGTGCCGCCGCAGGCCGGGCAGAGCAGACCGGTGGCCCAGTTGAACGGGCAGCGCGGCAGCAGCTGACCGCCCTGGTGCGGATCGGTGTGCCACAGATGGACGCCGCCCGCCAGGCCCGCGCCCAGCACCGCCAGCGGCGGCACGGCCGGATGCGACAGCCACCCGGGCAGCGGCAGGGACCGCGAGGACCGCCGCGGCGGCGGCGACGACGGCGACGGCGACGGCGGCGACGGCGGCCGTGACGTGGCCCGCGGCACGGGCCCGGGCTGCGGCGGCGCGGTACGCGCGGGCGTCGGTGTCTGGGTCATGCCTGCCACCCCGGCGGGCTCAGCTCGACCGCAGCACGCGGCCGTCGGAGTCCGTGACGCCGTCCTTGACCAGCAGGTAGATGCCGTCGATCAGCGCCCAGATGCCCAGGCCGCCGCAGGTCAGCAGCTGTCCCACGGCCAGGCCGTAGTGACCGGTGTAGAAACGCCCCGCACCCAGGCCGCCCACCAGCAGCTGGAGCAGCCCGGCCACCAGCTTGGTCTTGGAGGAGTACGGCCGGCCGTAGGCGTCGTAGCCGTACGGCGCGTTCGGGTCGTAGCCGTACGCCGCCTGCTGCGGCGGGTAGCCGGCGGACCCCGCCTGCGGGTAGCCGTAGCCGGGCTGCCCCTGCGGCGGCGGCTGCTGCTGGTAGGGGTTGTTCCCCACGGGCGGCGGGTAGCCGTAGCCCGGCTGTCCGGGCTGGCCCGGCGCTCCGGTCTGACCGGGCTTGCCCGGCTGCTCGGACGGCTGTCCGTAAGGGTTCGGGTTGGACACGTCTCCCCCTGAGGGTCGATTCTTCCGTAAGGGTCGGAAGCCGGCAGGACGCACAGTGCCCGGGGCGGCGGCCCGGCACTGCGGCCGGTCCGCTCCGCACCGCACGGATCCGGGGTGACCGGCCACGCACATCCTGCCAGGGGCGATCGGGCGGCGGGAATGCCGGTCGTTCGGTTACCGTCGGAAGGCGTTGTGGGGTATTCCCGTTTGACACGCATGCGGGAGGTACCGTCACACTCCGCAGACAGCCGTATGTTCCCGGGCCGCCGCCCGGGGGAGCCCGGAAGGGCCGACACCGACCGGAGAGAGAAGAGCGAGAAGACGTTGTCCCCGACCAGCGACACCGCGAAGGGCGGACGCCGACTTGTGATCGTCGAGTCGCCTGCCAAGGCCAAGACGATCAAGGGCTACCTCGGCCCGGGGTATGTGGTCGAGGCCAGCGTCGGGCACATCCGCGACCTGCCGAGCAGCGCCGCCGAGGTGCCGGCCAAGTACAAGGGCGAGCCGTGGGCCCGCCTCGGGGTCAACGTGGACGAGGGCTTCGCACCCCTCTATGTGGTCAACAGCGACAAGAAGGACCAGGTCAGGAAGCTCAAGGAGCTGCTGGCCGAGTCCGACGAGCTCTACCTCGCCACCGACGAGGACCGGGAGGGCGAGGCCATCGCCTGGCACCTTCAGGAGGTGCTCAAGCCCAAGGTGCCGGTGCGCCGGATGGTCTTCCACGAGATCACCCGGGACGCCATCCAGGCCGCCGTGGCCAATCCCCGCGAGCTGAACCAGCGGCTGGTGGACGCCCAGGAGACCCGCCGCATCCTGGACCGGCTCTACGGCTTCGAGGTCTCCCCGGTGCTGTGGAAGAAGGTCATGCCCCGGCTGTCGGCCGGCCGGGTGCAGTCCGTGGCCACCCGGCTGGTGGTGGAGCGGGAGCGGGAGCGGATCGCCTTCCGCACCGCCGAGTACTGGGACCTGACCGGCACCTTCGCCCGCGACCCGGAGACCGCCGAGACCTTTGCCGCCCGGCTGGTCACGGTGGACGGCCGGCGCGTCGCCCAGGGCCGCGACTTCGGCCCGGACGGCCGGCTCAAGAGCGGCAGCGCCGGCGTGCTGCACCTGGACGAGCAGGCCGCCCGCGCCCTGGCCGCCGCCCTGGAGCGGACCGCGTTCGCGGTCCGCTCGGTGGACTCCAAGCCCTACCGCCGCTCGCCCTCCGCGCCGTTCCGCACCACCACCCTCCAGCAGGAGGCCTCCCGCAAGCTCGGCATGGGCGCCAAGGTCACCATGCAGGTGGCCCAGCGGCTGTACGAGAACGGCTTCATCACCTATATGCGGACCGACTCCACCACCCTCTCCGAGACGGCGGTGGCGGCGGCCCGCGCACAGGTCACCCAGCTCTACGGCTCCGGCTACCTGCCGGACAAGCCCCGCACCTACGCCAGCAAGGTGAAGAACGCGCAGGAGGCGCACGAGGCGATCCGGCCCTCCGGCGACCGCTTCCGCACCCCGGCCGAGACCGGGCTGCGCGGCGAGGAGTTCCGCCTCTACGAGCTGATCTGGAAGCGCACCGTCGCCTCCCAGATGAAGGACGCCACCGGCCAGTCCGTCACCGTGCGGGTCGCCGGCACCTCCGCCGACGGCCGGGACTGCGAGTTCACCGCCTCCGGCACCATCATCACCTTCCACGGCTTCATGAAGGCCTATGTGGAGGGCTCCGACGACCCGGCCGCCGAGCTGGACGACCGCGAGCGCCGGCTGCCGGCCGTGACCGAGGGCGACGCCCTGGCCGCCCGCGCCATGGCGGTGGACGGCCACGCCACCAAGCCGCCCGCCCGCTACACCGAGGCCACCCTGGTCAAGGAGCTGGAGGAGCGGGAGATCGGCCGCCCCTCCACCTACGCCTCGATCATCGGCACCATCCTGGACCGCGGCTACGTCTTCAAGAAGGGCACCGCGCTCGTCCCGTCCTGGCTGTCGTTCGCCGTGGTCAACCTGCTCAAGCAGCACTTCGGGCAGCTGGTCGACTACGACTTCACCGCCAAGATGGAGGACGACCTGGACCGCATCGCGGCCGGCGACACCGAGGCCGTGCCGTGGCTGCGCCGCTTCTACTTCGGCGAGGACGCCGGGGGCGGCGACCACCTGGCCGGGCTGAAGGACCTGGTCACCGACCTGGGCGCGATCGACGCCCGGGAGGTGTCGTCCTTCCCGGTGGGCGACGGCGTGGTGCTGCGGGTCGGCCGCTACGGGCCGTACCTGGAGGCGCCGCCCGAGCCCGGCGCCGATCCGGAGGCCCCGGCCCGGCGTTCCGACGTGCCGGAGGATCTGCCGCCGGACGAGCTGACCCTGGAGAAGGCCCGGGAACTGCTGTCCCGGCCGACCGGCGACCGCGAGCTGGGCACCGACCCGGCCACCGGCCACCTGATCGTCGCCAAGGAGGGCCGCTACGGGCCCTACGTCACCGAGGTGCTGCCCGAGGACGTGCCCCGGACCGGGAAGAACGCGGTCAAGCCGCGCACCGCCTCGCTGTTCAAGTCGATGAGCACGGACACCGTCACCCTGGAGCAGGCGCTGAAGCTGCTCTCCCTGCCCCGGGTGGTCGGCACCGACCCGGAGAGCGGCCAGGAGATCACCGCGCAGAACGGCCGCTACGGCCCGTATCTGAAGAAGGGCACCGACTCGCGCTCGCTGAGCAGCGAGGAGCAGATCTTCACGATCACCCTGGAGGAGGCGCTGGCCATCTACGCCCAGCCCAAGCAGCGCGGGCGGGCCGCGGCCAGGCCGCCGCTGAAGGAGCTGGGCGAGGACCCGGCCACCGGCCGGCCGGTGGTGGTCAAGGACGGCCGCTTCGGCCCGTACGTCACGGACGGCGAGACCAACGCCACCCTGCGGCGGGACGACGATCCGCAGGCCATCACCCCGGAGCGCGGCTTCGAACTGCTGGCCGAGAAGCGGGCCAAGGGGCCGGCGAAGAAGACGGCCAAGAAGACCGCCGCGAAGAAGACCGCAGCCAAGAAGACGGCCGCCAAGAAGACCGCGGCGAAGAAGACGGCCGCCAAGACCACGGCCAAGAAGACCACGGCCAAGAAGACGGCCGCCAAGACCACGGCCAAGAAGACAGCGGCGAAGAAGACGGCCGCGGCCGGGACGACCGCCGCCGCCACCCGGGAGGCCTCCGGCTGACCGTGTCGCCGAAGCGACATATCACTGGGCCCGCATTCTCGCGCGCATGTTCGGGGAGAGTGGCGGACCAGTGGGTGCGGACCGATACGCTGGCCGAATGACGCGAGCAGAGCAACCGAAGGTTGTTGACCCCACCGCTGGCGCCACCGACGAGACGCTCGCGGCGGACTCACGGCAGCGGGCGGTGCGCGCCCTGCTGCGCGTGCCGGACCTGCGCCGCCTGTGGGAGGCGCAGTTCTCCGGCGGCGTGGCGGACGTCGTCGCCACCCTCGCCCTGCTGCTCCTGGCCGTCCAGGCCGCCGCGGCCGGCGGCGGCGTCTTCGGGGACGACGACCGCGCGTTCTTCCTGGCCCTCACCGTGGCCATCGCCACCCGCCTGGTGGCCGGCCTGCTGTTCGGCGCGGTGCTGCTCGGGCCGCTCGCCCGGCTCGTCTCCGGCAGCGGCCCGCTGGACCGCCGCTGGACCATGGTGGGCGCCGACACCCTCCGCGTGGCCGCACTGATCGTCGCCCCGCTGTGGATCGACTGGGCACCCGGCAGCGCCTACATCTGGATCCTGGTGACCCTCTTCGTCACCGGCGCCGCCGAGCGCGTCTGGGTCGTCACCCGGGACAGCGCCGCCCCCGCGCTGCTGCCGGCACCCCCGCCCGAGGGCGCCGCGGTCCGCCCGCTGCCCGACCACCCCGAGGCGCTGCGCCGGCTCTGGCTGCGCACCGCGTTCCTCTCCGTGCCGCTGGGCGCCGCCGCCCTGGTGCTCGCCTCCCTGGTGAGCAACCTGCTGGCCACCGGGCTGGACTGGTTCGGCACCCACCAGGCCGCGCTCGCCTCCTACGTCGCGGCCGGCTTCTTCGCCGCCTCCGTCTCCGGCCTGATCTTCCTGAAGCTGCCCGGCAGCGAGACCCCGCGCCCGCGCTCCCCGCTGGAAGGGCTGCGCCGCCCCTCCGCCGGGACCGTACCGGAGAAGGGCCGCACCGGCGCCGTGCCGCTGCTGGTCGCCGGCTGCGCCGCGCTGACCGCCGGCATCGCCGCCGCGGTCGCCCTGGCCGTGCCCCGCGCCCTCTTCCTGGGCGGCGGCCCGGTCTCCTACGGACTGCTGGTGCTCGCCCTCACCGGCGGCACGGCCCTCGGCATCCGGCTGGCACCCCGCGCACTGCCGGGGCTGACCCGGCGCCGGCTGCTGGCGGTGACGGTGGCCGTCACCGGACTCGGCCTGTTCGCCGTCGGCCTGGTCTCCGACCCGGCCACCGTGCTGTTCTGCGCGCTGCTCACCGGCCTCGCCGCCGGGCTGGCCGCCCGCACCGGCCACACCCTGCTGGACCAGGAGACCGAGGAGTTCCGGCGCCCCCGGCTGACCCAGCACCTGCACGCCGTGCTGCGCCTGGCCGTCGCGCTGGCCGCACTGGCCGGTCCGCTGCTCGCCGCCCTCATCGGGCACCACCGGGTGGAGCGCGGCGACTTCGTCATCGACCAGGGCGGTGCCGGCTTCGCGCTGATGATCATCGGTGCGCTGCTGCTGCCGGTCGCCGCCCTGCTGCTGCGCGCCACCGACGACCGGCGCGGCGTGCCGCTGCGCCAGGACCTGCGCCGCGCCCTGCACGACCCGGAGCCGGAGCTCGCCCCGTCCGAGAACGGCTTCTTCCTCGTGGTCGAGGGCGGGGACGGGGCAGGCAAGACGACCCAGGTCGAGGCGCTCGCCGAGTGGATAAGGGCCAAGGGCCACGAGGTGGTCGTCACCCGGGAGCCGGGCGCCACCCCGCTGGGCCAGCGGCTCCGGTCCATCCTGCTCGACGTCGCCTCCGGCGGGCTGTCCCACCACGCCGAGGCGCTGCTCTACGCCGCCGACCGGGCCGAGCACGTGGCCACGGTGGTCCGGCCCGCGCTCGCCCGCGGCGCCGTCGTGATCAGCGACCGCTACATCGACTCCTCCGTCGCCTACCAGGGCGCCGGGCGGGATCTGTCCGCCACCGAGGTGGCCCGGATCTCCCGCTGGGCCACCGGCGGCCTCGTGCCGCACCTCACCGTGCTGCTGGACATCTCCCCGGAGACCGCCCGGGAACGCTTCACCGAGGCCCCGGACCGCCTGGAGTCCGAGCCCAGCGAGTTCCACCAGCGGGTCCGGGGCGGCTTCCTCGCCCTGGCCGCCGCCGACCCGGCCCGCTACCTGGTCATCGACGCCGGCCAGGACCCGGAGTCCGTCACCACGGCCGCCCGGCACCGGCTCGACCAGATGCTTCCGCTCTCCGAGGCCGAGCACAAAGCCCTGGAGGAGGCCCGCAAGAAGGCCGAGGAGGAGGCCCGCCGGCGCGCCGAGGAGGAACGCAGGCGCAAGGAGGAAGAGGAACGCCGGGAGCGCGAGCGGCAGGCCGAACTCGCCCGGCTGCGCGCCGAGGAGGAGGCCCGCAGGAAGGCCGAGGAGGAGGAGCGCCGGCGGCGCGAGGCCGAGGAGCGCCGCGCCGAGGCCGCCCGGCAGGCCGAGGAGGCCCGCCGCCGCGCCGAGGAGATGCGGCGCCAGGCCGAGGAGGAACGCCGCCGCCGGGAGGCCGAGGAACGGGCCCGCCAGGAGGAGGCGCGGCTGAGGCGCCAGGCGGAGGAGGAGGCCCGGCTGCGCCGGGAGGCCGAGGAGCGCCGCCGGGAGAAGCAGCGCAAGGCCGAGGAGGCCCTGCTGCGGGCCGAGCAGGCCCGCCGAGCCGCCGAGGCCGAGGCCGCACAGTCCGGCCCGTCCGGCCCGTCCGGCCCGTCCGGCCCGTCCGGCCAGGCTGCCGCCGCCCCGCCCGAGGCCGAGACCACCCGCCTGCCCAAGGCGCAGCCGCGGCCGCAGCCGGAGCAGCAGCCCCCCGCCGCCTCCCCGGACGACGAGACCACCGTGCTGCCCCGGATGAAGCAGGACGGCTCCGGCCCCGAGGACGAGACCGCGGTCCTGCCCCCGGTGTCCGAGGACGAGACGGCCGTGCTGCCGTCCGTCGGCCCGGCGGACGAGACCGCACGCCTGCCGCGCGCCGAGCGTCCGCCGTGGGCCGAGGAGACCCCGCTGGACGACCTGCCCACGCTCGCCGACGAACTGCTCGGCCCCCGCGACGACGACGCGGACGCCGGCCCGGACGGGGACGACGACGCGGACGGCGGCGGCCGGGGCCGCCGGGGCGGCCGCCGCCGCTGACCGGACCACGGGGCATCGCCGCTCCGTGCCCGGCCCCGTCCGGCCTGCCCTGTCCCTGCCCTGTCCCGTCCCGGCCGGACCCGGCCGGGACGGGACAGGACGCGGCCGCCCCTGCGCCGGTGGCACCGGCTGTCAGTCCCACCCCCCACAATGGGTCACGCCCCTCCACCGCGGCACCACGGCCCGGCGGCACGGCGGCACCGCGGCACGGCAACAAGGAAGGGCACGGCACACGGCAATGCCAGTCTGGGACGACCTGGTCGGGCAGGACCGGGCCGCGGCGCAGCTCGCCGCCGCCGCCCGGGACGCCGACGCCTACGTCACCGCGCACGAGCGCGGCGAGCAGCCCCCGCTCACCGGCTCGGCCATGACCCACGCCTGGCTGTTCACCGGCCCGCCCGGCTCCGGCCGCACCGCCGCCGCCCGCGCCTTCGCCGCCGCCCTGCAGTGCGTCAGCCCCGACCGCGCGCTCGGCGGGCAGCCCGGCTGCGGCTTCTGCGACGGCTGCCACACCACCCTGGTCGGCACCCACGCGGACGTCGAGATCGTCCGCACCGACCTGCTCTCCATCGGCGTCAAGGACACCCGCGAGCTGGTCCGCCGGGCGCAGCTCTCCCCGGCCGGCGGACGCTGGCAGGTGATCGTCCTGGAAGATGCCGACCGCCTCACCGAAGGCGCCGGGAACGTCCTGCTCAAGGCCGTGGAGGAACCTGCCCCGCGCACCGTCTGGCTGCTCTGCGCCCCCTCCATCGAGGACGTCCTGCCCACCATCCGTTCCCGCTGCCGCCTGCTCGCCCTGCGCACCCCCCCGGTGGAGGCGGTGGCCGACGCCCTGGTCCGCCGGGACGGCCTGGAGCCGGAGACGGCCGCCGAGGTCGCCCGCGCCACCCAGGGCCATCTGGAGCGCGCCCGCCGCCTGGCCACCGACGAGCGTGCCCGCGCCCGCCGCGCCGCCGTGCTCCGCGTTCCCGAGCGCGTCGCCGACATCGGCGGCTGCCTGCGCGCCGCCCAGGAACTGGTCGACACCGCCACCGAGGACGCCAGGGAACTCGCCGAGGGCGTCGACGCCAAGGAGACCGAGGAACTGCGCACCGCCCTCGGCGGCACCGAGGGGAAGCGCATGCCCCGCGGCACCGCCGGCCTGATGAAGGACCTGGAGGAGCGCCAGAAGCGCCGCGCCACCCGCGCCCAGCGGGACGCCCTGGACCAGGCCCTGACCGACCTGGCCGCCTTCTACCGGGACGTCCTGGCCCGGCAGTTCGGCACCGCCCCCGCCCTGGCCACCGGCGAGAGCGCCGCCGCCGTGGAGCGCCTCGCCGCCGCTTCCCGCTCCGAACAGACATTGCGCCGCCTCGAAGCCATCCTCCAGTGCCGGGAGGCCCTGGACCGCAATGTCGCGCCCCTGCTCGCCCTCGAAGCCATGACGCTCACCCTCCGCGCCGCCTGACGCCCGCCACCGGTTACCCTCCTACCTCTGACCTCCGACGCCAACTCACCTTCCACCGACCGGGGTTCCATGGCCACCGCCCACCCAGCACGCCGCCGCGCCCGCACCGCGCTGGCGGCCCTCACCGCCCTGCTGCTGCCCGCCTGCTCGGCGTTCGGCAGTGAACGCTCCCAGGGACCGGCCACCCCCGGCACCGGCAGCGCCACCGCCGCCCCCGCCGTCTCCGAGAGCCTGCGCCCCTACTACGAGCAGGAACTCAACTGGCGCCCCTGCGACGAGCCGGGATTCCAGTGCGCCACCCTCAACGTCCCGCTGGACTACGGCGACATCGACCCGGCCGAGGACCTCCAGCTCTCCCTCTCCCGCCGCCGCGCCGGTTCCCCGGCGGACCGCATCGGCTCCCTGCTGCTCAACCCCGGCGGCCCCGGAGCCTCCGGCATCGGCTTCCTCCAGGGCTTCGCCGCCCACGGCCTGCCCGCCGACATCCGCTCCGGCTACGACCTGGTCGGCTTCGACCCGCGCGGCACCGGCCGCAGCGAGCCCGTCGCCTGCATGGACGGCGCCGCCATGGACGCCTTCACCGCCACCGACCGCACCCCCGACGACGACGCCGAGATCGATGCCCTCCTGGACGCCTTCACCGCCTTCGCCGAAAGCTGCCGGGACCGCTCCGGCCGCCTCCTGGAGCACATCTCCACCGAGAACGCCGCCCGCGACCTCGACATCCTCCGCGCCGTCCTGAACGACGACACCCTGCACTACTACGGCGCCTCCTACGGCACCCTGCTCGGCGCCACCTACGCCGACCTCTTCCCCCACCGCGTCGGCCGCCTGGTCCTGGACGCCGCCGTCGACCCGTCCCTGTCCGCCTACGAGACCGACCTCCAGCAGGCCGCCGGCTTCGAGACCGCCCTCGCCTCCTTCCTGGCCTCCTGCCCCACCCTTGCCTCCGGCCCCTGCCCCCTCACCACCCCGGACTCCCTCTCCGCCCTCCTCACCCGGCTCGACGCCGACCCCCTCCCCACCAACGACCCCGGGCGCCCCCTCACCGAATCCCTCGCCCTCACCGGCGTGGCCATGGCCCTCTACTCGCCCTCCTCCTGGCCGCAGCTGCGCACCGCCCTCGCCGCAGCCATCGACGACGGCGACGGCGCCCCCCTGCTCGCGCTCTCCGACGCCTACCACGACCGCGGCCCCGACGGCAGCTACGGCACCCTGATGTACGCCTTCCCGGCCATCTCCTGCCTGGACCACCCCCCGGCCCTCACCGGCCCCGACGCCGTGGTCTCCGCCCTGCCCGACTTCACCGCCGCCTCGCCCACCTTCGGCGCCGACTTCGCCTGGTCCACCCTCCTGTGCGCCTCCTGGCCCGTCCCCTCCCCGCACGAGCCGGGCCCCGTCACCGCCCCGGGCACCCCGCCGATCCTCGTCCTCGGCACCACCCGCGACCCGGCCACCCCCCACGCCTGGGCCGAGTCCCTCGCCTCCCAGCTGGGGACCGGCGTCCTCCTCACCCACGACGGCGACGGCCACGGCGCCTACCCCGGCACCACCTGCGTCAACGACGCCGTCAACGCCTACCTCCTCACCGGCACCACCCCGCCCCCGGACACCACCTGCACCTGACCCCGGCGCACCCCACCCCTCGCCTTGTGTAAACTGACCACCGCCCCGCCGCCTTAGCTCAGTCGGCCAGAGCGACGCACTCGTAATGCGTAGGTCAAGGGTTCGATTCCCTTAGGCGGCTCCACAAAGGCCAGGTCAGGCCCCCTCTGACCTGGCCTTTACCCTTCCCTTCCCCTGACACCCGCCGAAGGCTGTGGCTGGGAACGCGAGATCGAACGCCACGAGTCCTTGCCGACCGCATCACCAGCCTCCTTGATGAGCCGGGCGAGCCCCATGACGAGCCTGCCGACTGAGCCGCGAGACCGGTTGCAGGCTGGTTGAACCGCGTCGCCCAGGACAGGAGGATTCACCCATGCGTTACGCCCATGAGGACCGCGAGTTGCTGCGCCTTGTCCGCCGCTACGTCGTGCCGGGACAGCGTTATCTCAAACTCGGCGGTGGCATCCTTGGCATGACCGGACGCGAGCGCGCCGCGTTCGCCCGGAAGCTGGGCGACGACGCGAACAAGATCGCATCCTACGAACTGGGCGCGCTACTCGAAGGGGGATGGCGCGAGCGCCAAACCGCGGCATGGTTCATCGCCGTAGCCCGCAGAACCGAATTTCGCGCACGTCTCGGTGAACTCCTGCTCGCCAGCGAAGTCTGCTTCGCAGGCCAGGCATACTCGTCGCCCTGGCCACCTTCGGCACGCCCGCGGACGCCGACCTTCTGGCCGCCTACCTCGATCGATATCTGCGCTGCCCGGACCTCGACTGCGACCAGGCAGCCGCCCTGGGGGCACTCCTGTACCTTGACACCAAACTCGGCCATGATCAGGCGACCCGATTCCTCGAGCCAGGCGGCCTTTGGCAGCAGTGGGTCGATGGGCCGCGCAGCCAGGGCTACGACGTCCCAGACAACTACCGCGAGATTATCGGCCAATTGTGTGCTTTCGCTGCCGAAAGTGCCGGTCAGGCCACTGGAGCGAATCGATGACTGCGCGCTCGGCAGGGTGACAACCTGATCGAAGGAAGCCACCACCGCAGACGCAAGACTGTCTACGCGCTCCCGGCGGTGGGGCGCTCCGACATCGGAGGTCCGAAGCATGCTGCATCGAGTAACGCGCCCGAGGTCGACCAGGGACCCGAGTACGGAATCCAGAGTCGCGCAGCAGGTAGGGCAAGCGTGGTAGTACCCCGGCCACATCTCTCCGGAGCTACCTTCGCCGGTTGTCCGGACGACAACCGTGAGGCCGGAAACCATCTGGGATCGGGTAACTCATCGATCTACGATTCGTGCCGTCTGTGACATCCGCTCTGGAGGTCCAGACCCGTAGACGTCAGTAGAGGTGGGACCGCATGAGAGGAGAGATTGATGCCCCCACGCATGTCCCGTAGTTCGGCTGCGAGGATTTGTGTGATCGCTCTGACGTTGCTCGTGATACCCGCATCCTTATCGGGAAGGGAGTACGGACCGCCCGATCCCGGAGTGATCCCGGCGTCGGCCACAGCGGAAAACCGTGTCATTCCCGATATGGGTGCCAAGAGCGAAACTCCGACCGCGGAGGAGATTCTCTCCGACCCTCGGTTGTTGGGCCAAGCAGCAGCTCAGCAGGTCGCCGACACGGTCCGTACCACTGTCGAGGAGAAAAACCTGACCGGCTTCGTGGACGCCAAAGTCGCCGCCGATTCCGTCGAAATTCTATGGCACGGTAAAGTGCCGGGAGCCATCAGGAGGATCGTCGAACGGACGGACGACGTCACGGTGACCCTCACACCGTCGGCGTACTCGCTGGCTGAGATCGATGCGGCTGTGGAGGCTCTGCTTGGCGAACTGGCGGAGCACTCCAGCGACGGGGTGGTCATGGTGGGGCCGACGAATGACTACGCTGCCCTGCAGGTCACTCTCGCTGAGCAGGCGACCAGAACTTTCCGCGCGCTGCCCAAGGAGTCACTGGGTATCCCAGTCGTCTACACGGACGGCCCGACCGCGGTTCCGGCGGTTCGCTGGGATGACACATCTCCCTTCTGGGGAGGCAGCGTGATCACCAACTCCTTCTCGGATTGCAGTACCGCCTTCGCCGTACGCCATGCGAACCAACAGAAGGGACTGCTCACGGCTGAGCACTGCCACAATCCCTCGGCGGGGAACACCTGGGTTGTGGCATTGGGTGGCCGCCCGGTCGGAGACCGTTACGCGTGGAACCGGGCGCGAGACGCCATGACCCTCTCCGGCGCCGATTACGCCAATCGCATCTATATCGGTCCATGGAACTCCGGGGTCAATCAGAGCCGTCCGGTGCACGGTGCCATTAACCCGAGTGTGGGTACCTTCGTCTTTCACTCGGGCGGCTACTCGGGGGCGCATGTGCTTCTGGTGGAAGCGGTGCGGCAGTACGTCATGATTCCGGATCGGAACGGCGAGCTGTACACCGTGGGGCCGGGCTTCGTCACCAGGGACGCAGATGGGCTCGCCTCCGTCGGCCAAGGTGACAGCGGCGGACCGGTGGCGGGGGTGTACAACGACGATCCCACCAAGGTGACTGCTCGCGGCCTGATATCCGCCATCTTCCTGGGCGACGATGTGGAGGGTCCGTGCCAGGGCGTTCCCATTGTGCGTCGCTGTTCTTCGCTGTCGTTCCACATCGGTATCGACAACATTGAGACGGCCATGAACCTCACGGTTCTCACCAGCTAGCCCTGACCGGGCAGGGCGGCGACAGCTGGGCATGTGAGCCGCCGCCCTGCCGCGGCGGACAGGACCCGGCGGAGACGGAGAAACCATGACGGAGGACGGGCACCGGGAAGAGGTGGACGTGGGCATGGAGGCGGCCTGCCGTGACATCGAAGCCCTGGGCGTGCGGGACTACCCCGAGGTGTTCACCGGATGTCTTCTCCACGGCGACGAACTGCACGTCTACCGCACCGCTACGGGGAGCACAGGACTGGAGGACACCATCGCCCAGTGCTTCCCCCACCTGCGGGTGAGATATGTGGCCTCGCAACGAAGCTGGTCACAGCTGGACGCGGTGCTGCAGGAGGTGCTGAGCGAAGCGACGCAGTGGCAGGACGCCGGCATCCGAATCGCAACTGTGGGGCACGACATCACCAGCGGCGTGATCACGGTTTCCACTCCGGATGTCGACCGTGCCCGCCGACTGCTGACTGAGCGTTACGGCAACGCCATACGAGTTGAATCGCTGATGGCACGCCCCTTGCCGGCCAGGCCGCGACATCTCCGGGAGCCACCACCGGCAGGTTCGTGAGTTGATGCGATGTGGTGGCAGGTGCAAGCGCCAAGTTCCGGTTCGTGGGGGTAGGTAGCCGCTCGTGAAGGGTGTCGTTCTGAGCGAGCCATGGCGGGTAGGGGAGCGCGGTGACCTGGGGGTGTCATGCACGTTTCCGTTGGGTAGTGCGACGTGCGGGGTGGGTCGCGCTGGACGCGGATGGCACAGCAGCGGGCCGGTTGACGCGGAACTGCTGGCTGCGGGCGCGGGCGGCCTGCGCCCGTATGGACGGGGCCCGGGTGGGTGGTTGTGCTGGCCTGTCCTCGGGCGGCGGTTCGGATGTGGCCTGCCGCCAACGGGTGCTGACCTCGTCCAGTGGGCGGAGGGCGTGGAGCGCGCGGCCGATCAGGCGGCCGGGGGTGAGGGCGTCGTTCTCGGCCAGAGAGCGGACGGTCCGCGCCGAGGCGGCGGCGACGCGGAGCAGGGATGCCCGGAGGACTTGTTCGGCCAGGTACTCGACTGAGCCGGCGCTGATGCCGGTGTCGAGGTCGCGGACCTCGTCGCTGGTTACGGTTCCGTCGGCGAGTAGCCCTCGCCGCTGGGCCTCCCAGAGCAGCGTGAGGCTGTCGACGGGGTCGCCCCGGTGGTGGAGGGCAGTCAGACAGAGGTAGAGCGGGCCATGCGCGGGAAGGGCAAAGTCCGCCGGACGCAGCCAGGGCGCTACCTCGTCGAGGCCGTCCGGGCGGGCGATCAGCGCGGAGAGCAGTAGCCGTTCCTCCGCCACCGCTTTCGCCTCCGGAGAACGATGCTCGGCGTCAGCCGGGCACGGTGTGGAACCGTGTGAGGTGGAGCCGGGTTCTGTTCCCCATCGCCGGCGGAGGTTGGTGAGGGATTCGGTGAGCACCTGGGCGTAGTGCAGGGGTGTCCTCGACCTCGCTGCGAGCAGCGTCGGTGCGGGCGGCTTGGTGGAGCCGGATGGCGTGCTCGGTGACGCGGCGGTGGATCGCGCCCTCCAGGACCATGCGCCCGTAGAAGGGAGCGTGCCGGGGGCGGGGGCAGGCCCGGACGAGGGAGTGGGCGTATGCCGATGTGAGTCCTCGGACGTGCTGGCCGGCCTCGGTGACCGCGTCGTTCACCCAGGACAGGGACGTCGCCGTGTCAGCGGCGGAAGTCATGCCGGGGTGGCCGTCCCGGTGGAGTTTGAGCAGGGCTGCGTAGAGCGCCTGGTGCATCGGGTGGTGGAAGTGGTCCGGTTCCAGCCAGCCCGAGAGCCCAGCCACCCGCTCCGGTTCGAGCAGTGCCGCTCCCAGCACCGCCTGCTCGGCCTTATGCAACGGCTTCATGCCGTCTGCCCGAAGTCATGGCAGGTGGGTCGGCCCTTGGCGAGGGCGCGGTCGGTGATGGCGGCGGTCGCGCGTGCGGAGGCGGCGCTGAGCCGCTGGGCGTCCGGCTCGCGGTACCAGGGTTTGAGGTTGATCAGTGCCGGCCGCACTCCGGTGGCCAGGAGCAGGGCGGAGCCCTTGGGCAGTGCGCGGATGGCGTCCGCGGCCAGGATGCGTTCCTGGCGCATTGAGACCGAGGTGGAGCGGCCGGAGGCGCCGTGCGACTTGGAGACGGTCTGCACGTCGTGGTCGCCGACCAGGCGGGAGAGTTTGTCGGCGAAGTCGGCGTCGTCGATTCCGGAACCGATCAGCTTGACGGTGGCCGCGGACCACAGGGCGTCCATGCCGGCCTCGCTCCACACCCGCACGCCCTGCCGGTAGGACTGCAGGATCGTGATGGGGATGACGCCTCGGCTGCCGAGGTGCGAGTACAGGTCGGGCAGATCGCTGATCTTGCAGACGTTGGCGGCCTCGTCGAGGATCGCCAGCAGGGGTGGGTCGAGGCGTCCGCCGTCGCGTTCGGCCTGTGCCACGGCGGCGCGCATGACGGCGTCGGTCGCGGCGGCGATGATCGCCGAGGCCGAGCCGCCGCCGTCCTTGGACAGCAGGAGAGTGTGTCGGTGCTGGTGGCGAACTCCCGGGGCCGGAACTGCGGGATATCGGCGGTGGGGGTGACCCAGGCGGCGATGTCCGGATCGAGGAGGCAGGCGGCGTACTGGCGGGCGGTTTCGAAGATGCCGTCGCGGGTCTCCACTGCGCCGGCCACGGTTCCCTGGAGCTGGGCGGCGACGGCGTGCAGCCCGGCGTCCTGGAGCACGTCGACCGGGGTGCGGTCGGCGGGGGAGGCGAGCCAGCCCAGCACGTCGGTGATCGGCCTGCCGTCCCGGGCCGCCGCGAGGAACAGCGCGGTGAGCGTGTTCGCCGCCGCGGTGGACCAGAAGTCACCGGAGGTGGATTCGTCCACTGAGGCGGTCACGAAGTGCTGGGCCAGGCGGCGGGCACCGGCCAGATCGTGGGCGTCGGCGAGGATGTCCCACCACATCTCGCGGGGCGCGTGGGCGATCTGCTGGGGGTCGAGTGTCCAGACGGTGCCGAGCTCGGCCCTCATCTCCAGCGTCGCCGTGTAGGCGTCCCGTGCTGCCTTGTTGGAGGTCAGCAGTACCGGCCCGGGGGCGCGGAGGATAGCGGGGATGGCCAGTCCGGACGTCTTGCCGGAGCGGGGAGCCATGATCGCCAGGAGCACGTCCTCCCACGAGGAGCGGACCTCGTCCTCACACGGGGGAAGCGTGCCGAGCAGCACGCCCCGGTCCTCCGGACGAATGTGCCGGGGCTTGTGCCCGGACAGACTCGGCCGCAGCTCGGCGGCCTTGGCGGCTGACTGCCTGGGCAGCAGCGCCGCGAGCTCCCGTCGACCGGCGAGGCCGGCGACGCCCAGGACCCGGCGGCCGGCATCCGCCCCGCCGACCCCCTCCGGGCGGCCGAGCACACAGCCCGCGCCACCCTCCCCGTCCTCCGCAACGGCGAGGACCCCGCCGCCCAGGCCCACCTGGCCGCCTACGGTGAACTCCTTCACAACGCCGCCCTCATCAGCCGGGATGCCGCCCGGCGCGAGTTCGCGCTCGCCGCGGCTGCCTTCGACCGCGCCACCCGCTCCGCCATCCGGGCCGAGCACCGCGCGGCAGCCCGTCTGCGCACGGCAGCCAAGGACCTCCTCTACGAGGTGACCTCCGACCGAGACGGAGCCGCCTTCAGCGCCCTTCTCTCCACCCTGATCCTCATCACCATCGCCGCCGCCAACTGGCACGAGCGGCGGCACCACGAGCAGCAGGTCGCCGCCGCCCGGCAAGCCCTCTCCCACCTGGAGAACGCCTACGGCCACATCAGTCGGCCCCACCTCGCCGCGTCCATGGCCCACGCGCCCGTACCCACGGAACTCAGCCCTTACGAGGCCATGCTGCGCGCCACCCTCCCGGCCCACGCCGACCGCATCCTCGCCGACCCCGCCTGGCCCGCCCTGGCCGCCGCCCTCTCCCACACCGAGCGAGCCGGCCACGACCCGCCGCCACCCTCGCTACCGCAGCAGCCCAACGCGAACTCGACACAGCCCACGCCCCCGCTCACGTCGTCATCTGGCGCATTGAGGGCAAGCGGGAGGCGCAGGACACCAGCCAGAAATGCAGGTCTGCCCCTCGCGCCTTTGCAGACCAGCACCCGGCGCCCTCGTTCGCGTTGATCTTGCTGCGCAGGGCACCGGCTTCCGAGCCGGTGCAGCCTTGTGCACCGCCGACCTTCTGTCTTCCGGGGTGACGGCAGGTGACCGACAGCTGGGTCAGCGTTCCGTCGAGCACAGGAGGATGCGTCCGTCACTGGTACCGATGAGCAACCGGCCCGGCTGGGTGATGGTGAGCGCGGTCGGTATCGCCGGCACCTTCCCGACGGTGAGGTACTGCCGCCAGGACACGCTGCCGTCGGCGAGTGCGAGCGCGACGATCTCGCCGTCGTCGTAGGCGATATAGACGGTGTCCGGGTCGGTGTCCAGCGCGGTGGCCTGCCTATCGGTGCGGAAGACCCAGCGCGGCGCTCCGTCAGTCAGGGACCGCCGCACCACGAACGAGCCACCTGGCTGAAGTCCTTGGCCGTCGTAGACCGTTCCGGCATGGACCAGTGTCCCGTCGGCGGTCTCCACCGCCGGTCCGCCGAAGTGCGTCTCCCCGGGTATCCACGAGAAGGGGAAGAGGCGCTGGGCGTCGGGTCGCACGGGCTCCTCCGGGCGGCCCGTGCCGCCGTCGGGCAGGCCGGCCGCGGCAAGCCACTGCTTTCCCGGAGCTTGGCGCCCTGGCCTGCCCGGACCCTCCGCCTCCTGGAAGTAGATCCGGCGCCCGCGCCGGACCGGGAGGGAACTGCGGACACCGTTCGTACCCCTGGGCATGAGAACGGGCCGGCCGTCCGCGGACCGCAGCAGGGAGACGGGGCGGGAGGGGACGACACGGTCCAGTTCGCTTCCATCGACGAGGGAGATCCGGGCGAGGAACCGTGGGGTCCGGTACCCGCCGGCATCGCGGGACGCGGCCACGCTGACCCAGGCCGACTGTTCACCGGCGGCGACCACGATCTCCCGTCCGCCTTCCTCGTCGGCGACCGCCCATTCACGCTCGCCCGACGGCAGCCAGGATTCGAGCCGCACTCCGTCGAGAGCAGCCAGGCACCGGCCGTCCGCCAGCTGCTCGACGGCGCGCACGTCGTGGCGTGGCGTCCACTCCGGCGCCAGTTCCTCGACCAGCCGACGGGCGGTCCGGCTGGTCTCGCGGCGCGGCGCAGGCCCGCGCGGCCCGGCCAGCTCTTCATGGGCGAGCGGCCGTGGGGCGAACAGGCGCCAGTCGGGCCGGGTCACCGTCGCGGTGTGCCCTTCGTGGTGCGCCTGTTCGTCGCCCCAGTCATCGGGCGGGGCCATCGTCAGCCGCAGTTCGGTCCCGCTCAGCCACTCCAGCTCCAGCACCTGCCGGCCGAGCCCCTCCTCGAAGGCGGAGACGACCTCGCCGGTTTCCAGGTTCAGCAGGAGAAGTTCCCCCTCGAAGAAGTAGCCGCCGTCGTAGCCGCCGGCGCCGATGGCCAGAAGGCCCTGCGACGGGTGGAACGCCATGGCGCGGACCGGGTAGCGGCAGCGGACCAGCGCACGGCAGGTCTGGTCGCCGATGCCGTAGACCCCGACGGGAGCACCGCTGACGAAGCCGTAGCGGTGCCTGCCGGCAATGGCGAGCATGCCACGCTCCCGGTCGGCGACCACCAGGGCGGGATTGCCGGTCTCCGCGAAAGGCCGGTCCCCGAGAATACGATCGACATGCAGCGGCGAAGTCATGTTCTCGATCATCCCAAGGGCTCCGAGCTGAGGGCGTTCGATGCGGTCGGCAGGATACGGGTGGCAAGAGGTGCCCACGCTGGTCAGGCTGCCTGACTCCTGGGCCGCAAGGCGGGCGAGTTCTCTGCGCCTTTGAAGCTCGTGATTTCTACCTGTTCAGTCCCGGGAGCGGCGCGACGCTGGCACGGATGACGGACTCGCTGGTCGTCAACGCGGTGGTCAGTTCCGTCCCCAGGTCATCAGGAAGGATGCCGGAGCCGAGGGCGCAGTGCTGGAGAAGGTTGGTGCAGTCTCGTATCTGCTGGTCGGTGGCGAGCGTACGGAACCGGGGATGGGCGAGGCATTCCCGGGCCGCGTAGCCGTCCGTGGCGGTGACGGTGCGGTGGTGCAGGCGGTTGATGACCTGCCGAGCGGAGCGGTCGTGTGCTGCGTCGGTGGCATCGAGGATGGACAGGCCGAGACGGATGTCGAAGACGGTCAGGCCGGGTTCGGCCGCTCTGCGGGCGTAGCCCTCGATCAGCGTGGCGAGAAGTTGGTCTGCGGGGCGGCCGAGGGCCTGTTGGCAGAGCAGGGAGAGGCAGTGGGTGACGGCCTGTTCCCATGGAGTGCCGGGTGTCGTGGCTGCCAGCAGGGCTTCGGCGGCAGCCGCGTCTTCGGAGACCAGAGCCGCGACGATGGCGACTTGGCGGCCGTCGAGTATGTGGTTTCCCAGGCCGCGGTGTGCGGTGATGTGTGCCAGGGCCTCGGCCCATCGGCCGGCCGTGGTGAGGGTGCGGGTGCCGTCGGCGAGCAGCACTCGCCACAGCCAGGCGCGGACTTCCTGGCTGTCCTCGGCGGTCGGGGTGAGGTGCGCGGGAATGGTGACGCCTTCGATGTGGGTGGCGGTGCCGTTGCTGACGGCTTCGTAGAGGGTGAGGAGGTGTTGGCGGCCGTGGTCGCCTTGGCCGGCGCGGATGTGCAGGCGGGCGAGGTTCACGACGGGTTCGAGGGCGCGGATCGCGGTCATGCCGGACAGGGGGCAGGCGTGGAGGCAGGCGGCGGCGTGCTGGAGGCACATCGTGCGGGCCAGGCCGGGCAGGCCGAGGTCGGAGGCGATGAGTGCGGCCTGGTTGAAGACTGCCGAGGCCAGGCCCTGGTCGGCCTCGCGCCGGGCCCGCCGGGAGAGCTCGGTCAGGGCGGCGACGCGTTCGGGCAGCGGCAGGCATGCGGGCCGGAAGCGGGCGACGAGCGGGAAGCGCTGGGCCGTGGGGCCGTGCGGGTCCATGAGCCCTCCGAGGGGCGGGCGGGCGAGGCGTGTGGGCGGGTGCCCGCCGGGGCCGGTCCGGCGGGCACCGTGTGTCCGGGCGGGTGCCGTCAGGTCCAGTCGACGACGATCCGGTTCAGCGGGGTCGTGAGGGCGAACACGCCTGGGCGGTCTTCTGGGGCGGGGGCGTCGAGCGGCTGGATCTCGAAAGAGGCGGTGCGGTCGCGGTATTCGCGGTCCCAGGTGCGGATGGCGTCGGCGACCTTGGCGGCGAGTTCGTCGCTGCCGGGGCCGTGGCCGATGACGCCGAATTCCCAGAGCTTGCCGCCCTCGGGGGTCTTCTCCGGGGACAGGCGGCGTGCGAGGTAGGTGAGGGCGCCCTTGTCGACGGCCGCGGTGGAGGAGGGGTAGGGGTCCTCGGTGAGGAGGGTTCCCTTGGCGGTGGGCGGGAAGAGCATGCGGATCAGGCCGCAGGGCAGGGAGCAGGTGACGAACAGCTCCATCCACTCCGGGGATTCCATCGCCCGGACCGTCATTCCGGTCCACTCCTCGGTGCGTGGCTGGTCCAGGACACCGGCCAGCGCGTCGGCGTCGATGTGCTGCCCGGCGGGGGCCTGGAGGCGCACGCTGCCGTCCGCGCTGAGCGGGACGACGCGGCGGTCGTCATCCGCGATGCCCCGGCGCAGCGGCATGAAGGTGTTCATCTCGCTGCTCAGGGAGACCCACCGGTCGTCGTGACGTTCCCAGGCGATGGAGCGGGCGACGCTGCCCTTCAGGCGCTGCGGGACCAGGAGGCGGCCCCCGGGGGCGAGCTGGTCGAGCCAGGCGTGGGGGATGCCGTGGGCGCCGACCGTGGCGATGATCCGGTCATAGGGTGCGCCCTCGGGGTGTCCGAGGGCGCCGTCGCGGGTCAGGGCGTGGACGTTGGCGCATCCGGCGGTGGCGAGGTGTGCGCGGGCGCCTTCCACCAGGTCCTCGTCGACGTCGATGGTGGTGACATGTCCCTGGGGGCCGGCCAGGTGGGCGAGGAGCGCGGCGTTGTAGCCGCTTCCGGCACCGAGTTCGAGGATGCGCTCACCGGGTCGGACGTCGAGCTGGTCGAGCATGAGGGCGACGACGCCGGGCTGGGAGGCGCAGGAGATCGACGTGCCGTCGGTGTCGTACTTGATGTGCACCGGCGCGTTGGCGTAGGCGTCTTCAAGCGTGGCGTCGGGCACGAACAGGTGGCGCGGAACGGTCCGCAGGGCGTTCTCGACCGGGGCGGTGCGGGCGTGGCCGTTGGCGCGGATGCGGTCGACCAGGGCGTTGCGGAGCCGTTCGGCGTCGGTCTCGCGGGGGGCGATGGTGCCGGTGTTCTGGGAAGTCACCGCGCCGACGTTAACGGCCGGGGGCGTGCCCTCGGCGGGCGACGCGGTGGTGTCACTCGATCCCATGACTACCTCTCGTGCGATGTGGGAGATGGCGTGCTGGTCGCCGCGGGGGAGACCGGCGCGGTTGGCGTGGAAGACCAGATGGTGGGCGAGGACGGCCCGCAGCCCCCGAGACAGGAGACCGTCGGTGGCGAGGCGGGCCAGCGCGGCGCCGGTCTGTTCGAAGGCGGCCACCCACCCCGCGTGCCCGTGGAGCGGCCCGCCCGGACGGCACAGGCTGCGGGCCTCGACGGTCATCAGCCGACCCATCGCGGGCGCCAGGGCAGCGGCTCGTCCGGGGACCAGGGGTTCGGCGGCTGGACGCAGGTCGGCGACCTTGGCCCAGACGTCACCCTGCTCGAACCAGTCGAGACCGGCCGCCCGCATCATCGCGCTCGCCAGCAGAACAGCGGTCTCCCGGCGGCCGAGCCGCGCGGGCCGGGGCTGGTGGGCGAGCAGGTGGCGGCTGTCCTCGTGGAACAGTTCGTGAGCGGCCTCCATGGCTTCGGGGCCGCCGAACGCGAAGGTCTCCGGCTCGTAGATGCCGCGTGCCGAGGACAGGACGGTACCGTCGGCGATGAGTCCGCTGAGCAGCGAGACGATGAGCGGGGACGGCTCGGCGGCTCGGTATCGCAGCGGCCAGGGCTGCTTGTTCATGAACCACCAGCCGGTGAGCTGCCCGGCCTCCTCGGCCGCGAACAGCACCGGGCCTAGGTGCTCGATGATGGCGCGCTGCCCGGCCTCGCGGTCGGCGAAGGTGATGCTGTGCTGCTGCCAGCGGTCCTGGGACATATCGGGGGACCTTCGGTGAGTGGATCAGGCGAGGAGCAGGCAGACGCCCCAGGCGGAACGGGGCGGCGTCGTGGTGGCCGGGGACACGAGCGCCAGCGCTGTTCCTGCGGCGCCGTTGAGGAAGCCGGGGCCGGCCGCCTTGTCCCGCGCGATGGCGGCGGCGGTCTCGGCCGGGTCGGCTCCGGGCGGGCATACGGCGCTCAGCAGTGACGGGAGGGTGGCGCGGAGCAGTGCGGCGGACTCGGGGCGGGCGTCGTCGGCGGTCCGGGCGGCGATGTGGGCGAGACCGGCGAAGCCGTGGCACAGGCCGCGGTCGGTCGTGGCCCGCAACTGCGCGGGATCGGTGAGAGCGATGGCGATGGCGCTCTCCGCCTCGGCCTGCCGGTCGGCGTCTTCCAGCACGATGGCGGCCAGTTGCTGGGCGCGGGCGAGGCCGGCGGTGCCGTAGCACCAGGACGGACGGCGGGGCCCGCCCGAGGAGAGCCGTCCGCTGCGCAGCTCGGCCCGCGTCACCCAGTACGGCCACAGGGGTACCCGGCCTTGGTCCTGCTGCCAGCGGTCCAGCCACGCGAGGAGCGTGCGGATGGCTTCACGGTGCCCGTTGACGAGGATGCCCTTACGGGCGGCCAGGGCCAGAAAGGCCAGGACTCCGCCGATGCCATGGGCCACGCCGTTGTTGGCGTGCCCGCCGGGGTACCGCTCGTCCGGCCGTCCCGAGGGGCCGCTCGCCGTCCACCAGCCCGGAAGCAGGCCACCGCGGTCGGTGATCGGTTCGGTCAGCCGCACGCAGTACTCCAGGACGCCGCGCAGCAGCGGGCTTGCCGGGGTGTGGTGCAGCAGGTGGGCGCCGTAGCCGGCCAAGCCCCGGATGACGTCGAACTCGGCGAGCGCCGGGAGATGCCCGGTGTCGATGCGCCGGTGGGCGGCGTCCAGGCGTCGGCGGACATCCTTGGCCACCTGGGCATCCAGCGTAGCGAGAGCCCGCTGGTAAGAGCCGGGCTGGTGCTCGGCGGCGCAGGCCAGGACGTACGCGAAGGCGGGAGCGCCGTAAAACGGGTGGCTGTCGGCGCCGCTGGTGAGCGGCTCCCGGGTACCGGCGGCGAGCCAGTCGTGGGCGCGCTGCCACGGACCCAGGCCGGCCGCGGCCCGTTCGATGTGCAGCAGAGCGATGCCGGGCACGCCGTACGCGAGGTGCTGCCGGTCCGCCGCCCCACGCCACCCCGTGGGTGCGGTTTCCGGATCGGCGAGCAGGTCCGCGACCGCCTGTGTCAGTTCCAGTGCGGGGTGGGCCGTCACGGTGACCTCCGGGCGGTGCGGGCGGCCCAGGCCATCGCGGCGCAGCGGGCGAGGTACAGGCAGACCTCCTCCTCGGGGAAGTTCACCGCGACATGTCGCACGAAGTGGGTGTGGAGGAGAGAGGTCAGCACGTCGTCGGGATCGATGCCTCTGGTGTCCGGGCCGGGGAGGTGGGCGCGGTAGGCGGCAAGGGACATGTCGCGGTCGGCCCAGGCCGCCACGGTTTCCTTGCCGCCGGGGACGCTGCGCAGTGCCGCCCAGCCGTCCGAGGGGTCGGCCAGCCGTACGGCCTCGGTGAGCTGCGGGCGCGGCACGGGCGTGGGCGAGGCCGGCGGAATGTGGTCGATCAGCCAGCGTGTCCCGGCCTCGACGCTGCCGAGGAACGCGGCAGCGATGGCGAGGAAGTGTGCCGCCACCAGGGCTCGCTGACCGGGGCGGTGCCGCTGGGAGAGCTGGGCGACGACGGCGCGCGAATCCGCGCGGAACACCTCCTCCGCCGCTTCCCAAGCGGCGCCCGATCCCCAGCGGCCCATCTCCCGGTAGGAGGTGGGATAGCGCAGGTCCGACAGCAGCCCAAGGCCGCGCAGCTCGCCGGCCCACGCACTCACCGTGCGTACGGTGTCCGCGAAGGCGTCGGCGCTGGGCAGCGCGATACGCAGGCGGAGGTGCTGCTCGGGGTCCCGGAAGCGGATGAACCACCAGGGCGGGCCGCCGAGTCGGCGCAGGAGCTCCGGCAGGTGCCGGGTGAGCAGGGCGTCCTGGCGGCGGAGATCGCCGTACAGGGCGGCCAGCAGCAGAGACGAGACGCCGGGGGACTGCGACTGCGCCGCGGTGAGGGTGCGCTCCGGGGTGGGAGCGGGCAGGGCCGGCCAGGACGGCGGCCGGGTGGCTTTGAGAGGCACGACAACCTCGTGGGCAGGTCCACCGCACCAGCCGAACGCCTCGGCCGGCGGCGCCTCGACCAGAACGGCCACCGGGGACCGGCGAAGATGACGACGCAGCAGGGCCCGGTGTCCGGATTGATCGAGGTCGAGCAGCAGACGCCGGTCGTCCTCGGTCAGGTAGACGCGCTGCGGCAGCCGCCGACGGACCCGCCAGTCGCCGAGGGCGGCATCCCACTCCTCCCGAGGGTTGTCGTGAGCGGGTAATTCGGCCGCCGTCAGGCGCCAGCGGGCGGGAGCGAGCACCGTGCGCCCGTACCGCAGCCTGGGCAGGAACGGCATTCCGGCCGCCGCGCCCCAGTCGAAGGTGGTGACCTGGGCGCACTGGGCGCGGGGCAGTTCTGTGAGGAAGCGGACCAGGGGAGGGGTGTGGGTGGTGAGGTTCAGGGCGTGCATCCCCACGGGCTCGATGCGCCGGCCGAGCTCGAGGGTGGCCAGGTACGTGCGGCGGCCGTCACAGCCCACGGCGAGATCGCCGGGCGTGAGCACGTGACGAGCGGGGGCGCGGTGCTCCTGCACGCTCAGTACGACCGGCAGCACCTGCGGTGTGCGGGTCACACCCGCGGTCCCGGGCAGCAGCGGCGGGAAGGAGAGCTGCACGGGAATGGTGCCGTCATCGGCGGTCGGCAGCTCAGCCAACTCCGCCATCAGAGCCTGTCGCTCCTCGGAATCCAGAACGCCGAGGAAACGGCCGGTGGATACGCCGACGCCCCGCGACACGCTCACTACCTCCAGCCGGAACCTCCCGCGCTGCAACTCCTCAATCCCGGTGGCATACACACGCACGCCGACCTCCACGTGCGGTGGCAGCCGGGGGTCTTCCGGACCCAGGTCCATGGCGGCGATCAGGTCTTCGGTGAGGACCACCTCCTCGTGTCCGTCCAGTGCTGCTGATTGCGCCAGATGCACGAGGACGTCGTCCCGGGCGGAAAGGCGCGGGCGGCGGGCCTCGGCCGGAGTGCCCGGGTAACCGTCAGGAAAGCCGGTGCCGCTGTCGGCCAGAACCTCCTGAAGCGGCACCATCGTGCCGATGCCGTAGCGCTCGTAGAACCGCTGGTGGTAGGCACCCCAGGCCGCGGTCCCGTACGGGCGGGCACTCACCCGGGCCAGCACCAGGGCAGCTCGCTCGACCTCACGGGCGACTGCCTCGGGAACCTCGATCCGTGCACCCAGGCGCAGATCGAGTGAGAGCGGATGACGACGCAGACCCGGCTCGATGGCACGCATCCGGGTCGCGACGTTCCGTCGGCCGCCGCGTGTTCCGCAGCCGTCCAGGCCCACCCGGATCTCTCGTAGCCGGCGCACCATCTCCGAGATCGCCGGGATGGCTTCCGCCGCCACGGAATCGAGCTGACCGAGCAGGTACGCCAGGGCATCGGGCTCCGTTCCCGGCGCGCGCAGGCTCGTCATCAGCACCTGCCGCTTCACCAGCTCCCGCAACAGCGTCCGCACCTTCTCCCGCCCAGCCGCAGGGAACTCCGCTTCGATCTTGTCGGCCAGCACGCCGAAGGGGATAGGCGCGCGGGCCACTGCCAGGGCCGCCTGAACCGGCTCCGTCAGGGCAAGGGAGACCTCGACTGCCCGCGTACGGTCCTCCTGGGCGTCGAGCTGGTAGGGAACGACGAGCCGGTCATCGCGTCGGCTCACGGCGTTGTTGACCACCACGGGGAGCCGGTCGAGCAGCTCGGGGCACGACTCCAGCCGCCCGACCACCGCAGTCAGCCACGCCGCGCTCGCGCGGGCGGTGACGACAGGACCGGAGCCCCACGCCACGCGCGCTCGCGTCCCGAAAGCAGCCGTTGCCACGCCGGCGAACAGGCCGAAAGGCGTTGCCCGGTGTTCAGCACGCTGGACGTATCGGGCCACGGACGCCACCGCGCGCCGTACCTCCCGCGCCCCCGGATTCCTCGACGAGCACAGAGCCCGCACCTGATCGGCGAGGCCGGGACTGGCATGCTCCAGGGATTCCGCAAAGTCGGCACTGGCCCACACCTCCCGCAGCCAGACGATCTGGGCGGCCGTTGCCTCGGGCGACGGATCTTCCACGTCAGGGCACGGCGGAACGGACAACACCGGCCGTGCGACAGCGCGCACGAGCACGGCTCTGCCAGCTCGGAACGTGGTGCTCGGGGCCATCACTGCCTCTTCCACTACCTCTGGGGCCGGAGGCCGGTGCCGCCGCACGGTGGCGCGCGGTGGCACCGGCCCGGGATCGGTTCTGGAGATCAGGCGACGTTCGTGGTGCAGGCGCCGCAGGTGGTGCCGCAGTTGTCGTCGGTGAGGTTGGTCAGACCGGCGACGTCGCCCACTTCCAACAGGGCCACGTCCAGGTCGAAGCCGTCCCCCGACGGGGACGACGGCGAGATGCCGTTCTGCACAGGGACGTTGGACATCAACACTCCTCACATCGGTCGTCAGGACCGGGGTGTCAACCCGCTTCGAGCGGAGCGTATTCACGCAGCTACGCTCCCGACTGCTTATCGGCCATCCTGTCCGCGAGGCTCTCGCCTCCGCGCCGCGTGCGTACAAGTGGACAGGGGCGGATGGATTCCGGCCGATATGGTCTCCGGGCCCGACGGCGGCCCGCGACTGCGAAAGCTGGGCTGCTCCACCAGAGCGGGACAGGCCAGGCGGCTGCTCACTCATTGCCTCCGATCGCGGCCGTGAGAGCGACCGGCAGATGATCGGAGGCCGCTCGGGTGTCAGGAGTGTCACAGGTGGTGTACGACAGCGGCCGGATGCGGCCGGTGGTGAGGATGTGGTCCAGGCGGAGGGGGACGGGCTCGTTGGCGTACCAGTAGCCCACAGTCGCCGCTCGGGACCGGTCCACCTGGGTCTGCGGGTCGGTCCAGCCGGCGTTCAGCAGCACCCGCAGCGCACGGCGGTCGGCCGGTCCGAAGGAGCCGTCGGCATGGACAAGCCGGTACCGGGCGTGAAGGTTGCGCGGCACGAGTGTCCAGTCCGGTTCCGGGTCCTGCTCAGCGAGGGTGTTGAGGTCGCCCATGAGCACGGCACTGTCGGGCCGGCCCGGGAAGGGACCTGCGTTGTCGGTCAGCCAGCGCGCTTCGCGCAGCCGGGTGTCTCCGTCGCTGTAGGCCAGGTGCGTGGCCAGCACCGCGAACTCCTGGCCCTCCACGGCCAGCCGGGCGCGGGCAAGTCCGTGGTGGAAGGCTCCTTGGCCGACATCCGGCCGGTAGCGCACGACCCGGACCGTCTCCGGCCGGAACAGCAGGGCAAGGTGATTGCGGCCGTCACCAATGCGGGAGGTGACCGGCGGCAGCGGGACCATGCCCAAGGAGTCCGCCAGTTCCCACAGCCGCCACCAGTCGCCCTCGTCCCAGTTGGTCAGCTCCTGAAGGGCGAGCACGTCGGCGCCGAGCTCGGCCGCGATGCCGATCTGGTTCTTGCGGCGGGACTCGTCACCTCCGGCGTCGATGCCGCCGTTGCCGAGATTCCATGACACAAAGCGCACGATGGTCACGCTGGCCCTCCGTTCTCGCGGCTCTGACGCTGCTGTGGCGCGGCTTCCTCGACGGCGGTGGCTTCGACGAGGAGGTAGAGAATCGACTGGACGGCGGTCGCCAGCCCGCGCACGTGGGCCCGCGCCTGGCTGTGGGTGACCGGCAGCGGCCGTTCCCGGAGCCGCCGCGCCCGCCCGATGGCACGCTGCTCCTCGTGCGACGCGGACCCGCCGGCCTTCTGCCGCAGCACGGGAACGAGCTGCACCAAGTGCTCGCGCAACCGGGCGTCGAGCTTCGCCAGCTCGGGACCGCTCAGGTAGGCGTCGTCACCAAGGACGTCCTCCAGCGTCTGGTACACCTCGTCCAGCGAGATCACCGGCCCGCCCGGCTCCCACTCCCGCAGGGCGGTCAGCAGCCGTTCCAGCACCTCCCGGCCGTGCGGCGGCTGCCACTTCCTCGCCGGGACCGCGCGGTCGGGAGCCCGCTGGACCAGCCGCGCACCGCCCGCCGAGGGCGTCGCCGCCATCACCGGCCCCCGCCGGGCGACACCGCCAGCCGGACAGCCGAATCAGAACCCAGCTCCGCCACGGAACCAGCGGCCGGCGGCCCCGTCCCCTCCCCGGCGCAGCCGGCGCGAAACCAGACCACCTTCCCGCTCGGGCTGGGCGCGACACCGAACCCTTCCGCCAGAGCCTGGAGCAACGGCAGACCCCGGCCCGCCTCGGCCAACTCATCTGGAACCCGGACCGTCGGCAGCCGCGGATCAAAGTCCGCCACCGTGACGCAGACACCGTCCACCGTGGCCTGCACCAGCAGCCGGGCCTCCTTCACCGCGGCGTGCCGGAGCACGTTCGCCAGCAGCTCCGTGATGCCGAGCAGCACCACCGCTTCCGCCTGCGCCATCCCCCAGCACCGCAGGTGCGCACGGGCGAGGTCCCGGACGGGCCCCAGACATCGCTCGGTCACCGTCAGGGTCATCTCCCACTGACTGCCGAACGTGCGTGAACGGGCAGGTCGGGACCGGTCCGACGAGTCCTGCTCCACCGACCGGTTGAGAAGTTCGGGCATCGGGGGTTCCATTTCGTCAGCGAGAGGTTCACGGAGCGCGGTGTACTGGGTACGAAATGCTCAACCCCTATTTGGCCCTCAGGAATCGCCTGTGTGCAGTGCGTGATGCCAACTCCCCGGAAGTTGTCATCAGCACAAGGAGAGGACATGCCGCAGCCACCGAAACAGCTCGACGACGCCGCCTCCCCAAGGGAGTGGTTCGGAGCGGAACTGCGCCACTGGCGCAAGAACGTCGCCGGCCTGTCCCTCCAGCAACTCGCCGCGAAGGCGCACGTCAGCCGCGAGGTCATCCGCCGTATCGAGGTCGGCGACTACAACTGCCGCCTGGAAACCGCGATCGCCCTGGACCGCGCCCTGAACACCGGAGGCGTCCTGGAACGCGGCTGGGGCCACGCCTTCGGCGACAACAAATGCCACCGCGATGACAACTTCCGCGCCTCAGCCCCGTCTGTGGTTGCGGTCGCCTCCCCTGCCGGCCGCATGCTTGCAGGAGACCCATCGACCGCACAGGGGAGCATCGAACCGGTGGACCGACGCACCTTCTTCGCCGTTCCAGGGCTGGCCGCGCTGGCGGCGAGCCCCGGCGCAACCCGCCTGCTCTCGCCGGCCCAGCCCACTCCCCTGCCTCGCGAAATCCGGCCGCACGACGTCCGGGAGCTCATCGAGGCGGCGACATTCATCTCGGGCCTCGATAACCAGTACGGCGGAGACGGCATCGTCAAACAGACCGCCTCCACCGCGATGATGTGGGCCGAAGACCTGCTCCACGTGAGCTGCCCCGCAGCCCTCCGGCAGCCACTCTTCGCCGCCGTGGCCCGCTTGGGCGTCGTCGTCGGAGCCAGCCAGTTCGACGCCTACGCTCATCAGGACGCACGGCAGACATTCCGTTTCGCCGCCGCCTGCGCCGAGGAAGCGAAGGAGTGGCACCTGCGCGCCAAGTCCTACTCGTTCCTGGCCCGCCAGGCGGTGTGGAACGGCGAGCCGGACGAAGGGCTCACCTTCGCCGAACTCGGCCTGGCGCGTGCCGATCGCCTCACCGCCACGGAACGCGCCATGCTCCATACCGCACGAGCCCGCGCCTTCGCCAAGATGGGCGAGGTCCAGCAGACCCTCTCCGCAGTGGGCGATGCCGACGACGCCTTCGCCCATGCCCGCCCGGAGGAAGACCCGCCCTGGATGGCCTACTACGACGAGGCCCAGCACAACGGCGACACCGCCCACGCCCTCTTCGACCTCGCCATCCGCGGACACGACCCCACCCACGCGGCCCAGCGCTTCATCACCGCCGTCAAGGGACACGGCGACCGCTATGCCCGGTCCCGCGCCATCAGCCGAACCAAACTCGCTTCCCTCACCATGGCCACCGGTGACCCCAACCAGGCCGCCCACATCGGCCACCAGGCCCTCTCGGAGGTCGGCAACCTCCACTCCCGTCGAGCCGCCGACGATATCCGCGAACTCGGCCGCCTCGCTGCCAAGCACCCCACCAACGGAAACGCCGTCTCCCTGCGCGAACGCGTCACCGCTACGGTTCCCGCATGACCGGCCCGCACGACGAAACCCTCGCCATCCTCACCACCGCATGCGCGGCCGTCGGCCTGGACCCCGCCGGCGCCGAGCCGATACGCCTGGCCGAGAACGCCATCTGGCGCCTCCCCGGCGGCATCGTCGCCCGCATCACCAAGGCCGGCCAGCACCAGCAGACCGAACGCGAACTACGCCTCGCCCGCTGGCTCTCCTCCCAAGGACTCCCCGTCGTCCGCCCCCTCCCCGACATCGACACCCCGGCCACCGCCACCGGCCGCCCCGTCACCTTCTGGGATGAACTCCCACCCCACACCCGCGGCACGGTCCTGGACGTCGCAGCCCTGATCCGACAGCTTCACAACCTCCCGCTCCCCGATTTCCCCGTCGGTCGCCTCGACCCCTTTGTCCGCATCCGCGACCGCATCGACGCCGCCGTCACTCTCGCCGACGCCGACCGCGACTGGCTCCGCAATCGCCTCGCTGAACTCCAATCCGCATGGGCCTCCCTCCCCGACGGCCTCCCGGAATGCCTCGTCCACGGCGATGCTTGGACCGGCAACGTCGCCCGTCCTCTGATCGGCGGCCCAGCCCTCCTTATGGACCTGGAACGCTGCTCAGTGGGCCGCCCCGAGTGGGACCTGGTCTCCACCGCAGCCAAGCTCACCACCACCGGCGCTATATCGAAGGCCGAGTACAAAGAGTTCTGCACCATCTACGGCCACGACGTCCTGGCCTGGCCCGGCTACGACACCATGCGAGCCACCCGAGAACTGCGAATGACCACCTACGCCGCCCAACACGCTGCCACCAACCCCGCGTGGCGCCCCGAGGCCCAACACCGCCTCGACTGCCTCCGTGGCCGCAACGGCCCCCGCCCCTGGAAGTGGACAGGCATCACGTAGACAAGGAGCCTTGTCCATCCTCAGTCTGAGCTGGTCGGATGAAGGGTGAGGGTGGCTGGACGAGACTGGTGATCCGGGTCGAGCACCTCAACTTGCGGAGAATCCGCCAGGTCTTGAGGGTGGCGACGGCCTGTTCGACGAGGATCCGGAACTTTGCGTGGGACTGGCTTACCGCCTTCTGGCCTGCGGAGAGGATCTCCCACCGTCCCCAGCACGGAAGGCGGACCGTGCCGTCGGCACCTCGGTGACCCTTGTCGGCCCAGCACCGGATGCCAGCCTCGGCGAGCTTATTCACGATTCAAGGGGCGCAGGTGACCGACGCCCAGAGCTCCGGTACGAGATCTGCACCGAAGCCAAAGTTCCTCTGAAAGGGCGTTTTCTCCCGTTGTTTCATCCCGGGATGCGGCTTTGGTTCGGTAATGTCGGGTCGCGCCAGGAGATGGTGGCTTCGCCAGTGAGGCGGCGGGCCATGAGGTCGGTCATGGCGACGTGGATCATGGCTTCGGAGCGGGCTGGGAGGGTCTCGTAATCGCGGGCTAGGTGGCGGTTCAGCATCAGCCAGCCGTAGGTGCGCTCCACGGCCCAGCGTTTGGGTATGGGAGTGAATCCCCTGGTCCCGGGGGTGCGAGCGGTGATCTCCATGTCGATTCCGAGGGGGGCGGCGTGCTCGACGAAGTGCTTGCGGTAGCCGCCGTCCACCCAGGTCTTGCGGATCGTGGGGTGGTCGGCGGCGACCTGGTCGAGCAGGCGGGGGCCGGCGTTGGAGTCCTGGACGCTGGCCGCGGTGACCAGGACCGCGAGCAGGAGGCCGAGCGTGTCGGTCACGATGCTCCGCTTGCGGCCCACGATCTTCTTGGCGTTGTCCGTGCCCTGGCTCGCGACGGGGACGCTGGTGGAGGTCTTCACGCTCTGTGCGTCGATCATGCAGGCCGTGGGCTCGGCGTCTCGACCCTCCTGCTCGCGGACCAGCTCCCGTAGCAGGCCGTTGAGCTGGGCGAAGATGCCGTCCTTCTAGCACTTGGCGAAGTAGCCGTAGACGGAGTTCCAGTGGGGGAAGTCGTGCGGCAGGTAGCGCCACTGCACCCCGGTGCGGTCCACGTACAAAATCGCGTTCATGATCTCACGCAGGTCGAGCTCGGCGGGCCGGCCGAGGCCCAGCGCCCGGCCGTGGCGCTCGGAGCGCCAGGCGGCCAGGACCGGCTCGATCAACTCCCAGCGCGCATCGGACAGATCACTCGGATACGGGCGACGGTCAGCCATGACCTGGGAATACCGCCGTTCAGGGGCGTGCCCAGGCGTGCGTGCGGCCGTATCGGAGCACGGAACGGACCCGGGCGTCCTGGGATGAGACAGGCGCAAGCCGTCCTCCGCCCCAGGTGTCACACCATTCGTCTCGGCATCCACCACCAGCCCGACAGCCTCACCAGCAACAGATCGGCGGATGGTAGAAACATGGCCTCTTGCTGTCTGCCAGGGTTTGGCTCAACACAGCACCTGGCGACCTCACTTGGCACTAGGCTGATCCATCAGTCAGCAGCGCTGCGTGCGTCTTGTGACACTCAGCGTGCTACGAGATTATTGATCTTATCGGTCAGATGAGCAGGGGGTTTCTGGTGGGTGCGTTCGGAGCGGGTGGAAAGTGACGGAATTCATTCCCGGCGTTGGCGCCGGGTCTTTGCTGCGGTCTGAGCTGCTTGCCGATGGTCGGTCGACCCGGATTGGCGCGATTCACCAGATCGACTACGGTCAGGCCGTCGTGCTGACTCACGATCGCTGGAAGTTCGACGCCGGTGGCATTCCGCAGTTCTCGTTCCTCCTCGCGACCGCGCAGGACGTCAACGACCCACACGTCGACGATGACGAGGTGCTGCTTCTGCGTGTCGAGGGCACGTCGCCTCTGTCGCTTGAGCGCGACCTGCATGCCGTGCGCGAGGAGTCCCTGCGAACGGCTCTGTCTAACAACCAGGACCCATCGCCATCCGCCGTGCTCGATGCGGAGCTCGACCCGTTCACCAAGAACCGCGTGTCGTTCACTGGCGTGCGATGCAAGATCCTCGGCACCTTCTACGAAGACGACGTGGATGGGCAGAAGGTGCTGGAGTTCGGGGCCGACGTGGACAACTTCTACGCCACGTCCACGTACCGAGTCCTGAAGCCTATCGGTGACGGCCTCGCCACGATCGCCTCCTACCTCAAACCGACCGGACGCCTGGTAGAACGTGTACGTATCGGTGCGGTGCGGTACTCCGCGACGCGGCGGCGAGCTAAAGCCTCCAAGCAGGCCGACGCGGCAGTCGAAGTCAACATCCGGGACTTCATCGGCAACAAGACCGCCCTGCTCGGCATGACTCGGATGGGTAAGTCGAATACCGCGAAGATCATCATCGCGCGCACGTTCGTAGTCTCCGAACGACAGCGCGCCGCTGGCGGTCACCCCATCGGTCAGCTGATCTTCGACCCGCAGGGGGAGTACGCCAACCCAAACGTGCAGGATGGTACCGAGATTGCGGCGATCGGTGCGAACCATGTCCGTATCTTCAAGTTTGGTGCGGACGGTACACAGCCACACGTTAAGCCTCTCAATATCAACTTCTTTTCTGAGAATCAGATTGACGCAGTCCAGGGGTTGATTTCTGACACTCTTAGTGGCGATGAGTCTGGTTACGTCAAGGACTTCGCGGGTATGTCCTATGCGGATGTGCCAGGAGATCGCTCCACCACCACGCATGCCCAACGTGCCCGACTTGTTCTCTATGGCGCGCTGATGCGCGCGGGGTTCGCAGTGCCGACAAAATTCCGCGCGCGAATCAATATCAGCGCCGTTTTTCAGCGAAAGATTGTCGCCGGACTCGGACGTAACCCGTTTGTGCAAGTCGGGAGCAGTGCCAACTTCGTGGCCGTCGCTGCATCAGACGTCGAGAATGTCGTCGACAAGATCGTGGAGCTGCGCGACGCCGGAGACACCGACGCGACCAACTTCGCGAAGGATGTCCGCTGGAAGAGCGTTGAGCCAATTTTCACGACTCGCAGTGGGAACCGCCGCGTCCGAGGCTGGCGAAATCTGAATCCACTGCGCTCGTTTCACAGCCCTGCGACACAGAACGACCCTGCGATCGAGATCTACGAGGAGCTTCTCCGGGGGCGCATTGTGATCGTCGATTTGCATGTCGGGGCCGAAGCTGTGACCAAGGCGCTGAGCGAGTCGATTACGCGTCGGCTGCTCTCTAAGCAGACCGAGGTGTTTACCTCTGGGCAGGAACCGCCGCATATTCAGGTGATGCTTGAGGAGGCTCACAACCTGTTCTCGTCGGATCGCTATAAGGATGACCTCGACGTCTGGGTCAAGCTCGCCAAGGAAGCGAGCAAGCTGAATCTCGGCATGACCTACGCGACGCAGGAGGTCTCGGGGGTGGCGCACCAGGTCAAGGCGAATACTGCCAACTGGGTTGTCGCCCATTTGAACAACACGACAGAGGTGCGGGAGCTGGCCAAGTTCTACGACTTTGGGGCGTTCTCAGATGCGATCATCGCCTCCGAGGACCGCGGGTATGTGCGGCTCAAGACACTGTCCTCGCCGTACATCGTCCCCGTCCAGATCGATCGGTACGACATCGCACTCGTCAACGAAGCACGAGCAGCAGCTGGTGACACGCCATTGGCACTGAATGGGACGGCACTCTGATGCCATACGGGACTGTCGGCGGGGCTCACGAGATCGCATCGCGGCTGGGGCATTCGGCGGCCGCCATTCGGGCGATCGCGGACCAACGCACCTTCCATGTCCCGGCTGAGGCGATCCAGGACCTGGATTCGATCCGCAAGCGAATCCGTCCGCGGGGCGACTTCGCTGCCCCGCCTGTGCCACACCGACTCACCGCTGCGCTGGCGATCGACGGTTCACACGTCGTTGAGCAGGTTCGTGACGGCCTGCCGTCGGTCCTGTACGGGTTTGCGCAAGCCGCCGCAGCGTACGTGGACCTCGGTGTTATGGAATCGCAGCGGGCCGAGAGGTTTGTGGACCCCTACAAGATCGAACGTGCGGTCAACACCGCCCTCATAACGCTGGACCTGCCTGTCTCTGGCGCGTACGTACGCGCCGAGGTCGACATCGTGACCTCGTGGCGCGAGGTCATCAATGAGCTGTTTCGACAGAAGAAAATCGACGTCAACCGTCTTGACCAGCCGCTGATGGACCTGCTCTTCCTTCTACACGGCGTTCCCGGGGCGCCAGCGGCCACAGTGCCGGTTAACTGCCCGACGCAGGACTGCAAAAAGGACGTTCCTGTGCCGCCTGCTGGTGCCGACTGCGACGTGTGCGGCGTGCATCTTTTTCCCACCGACGTGCTCCGTATCCACGAGGAGGTTGGCGAAGAGGGCACGAACCAGTCAGCTCTTGGGCGGCTCATGTCGGTGATTGAGCTGTTGGTGCTGGTCGGTCTGGCGACGCTACTGTGGGAGCAGTCACGCCATAAGGCATTGCCCACGACGCTGTTCATCGTCGATGGCCCGCTGGCAGTGTTCGGCACACCAGCAAAGCTGCGCGGGCGAGCCCTTGAATACTTTCAAGGAATGGGCACCACTGCTCCGGGGGAAGCACCATATATTGAGCCGGAACTATTGGGTTGCCTACATGATCGTGTAGCGGACGTGTCGGGTGTGGAAGTAGCCGCGGACGATGTGGGGTTGGCGCTGTCGGCGGCGGAGGAAACGGCGAGTCTCGTGGGCGAGGTCGTCTACTGAGCGCGCGCGGGAGGCG
>NZ_WTLH01000260.1 GCF_011421595.1 Streptomyces sp. YIM 98790
GCCGCCGCAGCGGCGCCCGCCGCACCCGGGGCGCCGACCTGGGTCGGTGCATGCGTGGGCGGCGGCGGAGTCACCGGCGGCGGGGGCGAGCCCGGCGGCGGAGGCGTGACCGGCGGTGGCGTGACCGGCGGCGGCACGGTCGGCATGGCCGGCGGGGGCGCGGTGCCCGGCTTGGGCGGGGCGATCAGGGGGTCCTCGGAGTCCAGCAGGTCTACCGCGCGGCGGCCCAGCTTGGCCACCAGGGTGCCGGGCAGCCAGGGCTCCTGCCCGCTCTCGCCGTCCTCGTCCCACAGCTCGCCCCCGGCCGTGCGCTCCAGCAGCGCCTCCACCGTCGGCCGGTCGGCCGGGTCCGGGGCCAGGCATTCCTCGATCAGGCTGCGGATGTTCTCCGGCACCCCCTCCAGGTCCTTCTCGTCCTGGATGATGCGCAGCATCAGCACGTGCATGGCGCTGTGCGGGTCGCCGAACGGGCTGCGGCCGGTGGCGGCGAAGGCCAGCACCGAGCCGAGACAGAAGACGTCCGATGCCGGGGTGACCGTCTCGCCGCGGCACTGCTCGGGCGACATGAAGCCGGGGGAGCCGACCGAGGCGCCGGTGCGGGTCAGCCCGCCGCCGGCCGTGGTGTCCAGTGCCCGGGCGATGCCGAAGTCGATGACCCGCGGGCCGTCGATGGTGACGAGCACGTTGGACGGCTTGAGGTCGCGGTGGATGAGCCCGGCACCGTGGATGTCGCGCAGCGCGTGCGTCAGGCCGTTGGCCAGCGCCAGGATGGAACGCTCCGGCAGCGGCCCGTGCGAGCCGGCCACCACCTCGTGCAGCGACGGGCCGGCGATGTAGCCGGTGGCCACCCAGGGTGTTTCGGCGCTGGTGTCGCAGCCGAGCACCGGGGCGGTCCACNGCCGTCGATGGTGACGAGCACGTTGGACGGCTTGAGGTCGCGGTGGATGAGCCCGGCACCGTGGATGTCGCGCAGCGCGTGCGTCAGGCCGTTGGCCAGCGCCAGGATGGAACGCTCCGGCAGCGGCCCGTGCGAGCCGGCCACCACCTCGTGCAGCGACGGGCCGGCGATGTAGCCGGTGGCCACCCAGGGTGTTTCGGCGCTGGTGTCGCAGCCGAGCACCGGGGCGGTCCACTGGCCGCCGATGGCACGGGCGGCGTCCACCTCGCGCTGGAAGCGCTCGCGGAACTCGGGCTGCCGGGCCAGGTCGGGCTGCACCAGCTTGACCGCGACCGTACGGCCACGGTCGGAGCGGGCCAGATAGACCTGGCCCATGCCGCCCGCGCCGAGCTTGCCCAGAAGCCGGTACTGCCCCACTCGCTGCGGGTCCGTCGGACCGAGCGGCTTCATGTTGCCCTCCCCTTCAACTGCCCTGCGCGGCGCGTCCGGCGCCCGGTACTGCTCGCTTCGTCACTGCGTCGGCCGGAGTGGTCTGTCTCTGGTGGTGTGCTGCCTCTGCGGCTGTCACGGCGCCGGGATTCCCTGAGGATACGGGCGAATTCGCCGCCGGGTTCATTCCGGGGAGAAGTACCAGTTTCCGAAGTCCTCGGGGAGACCGACGACCTGGACGTCACCGTCGCTGTCCGGCGGGTAGAGGTAGAAGGAGTGCATCCCGCCGTCCACGCACAGGTCTTCCGGATCGGAGTAGGTGGCCTCGCTGGGGCCGAACAGCAGCCACTCCCCGTCCGGGCCGACCGCCATCAGGGTGTGCTGCCAATTGCAGTATGCGTCGTCCGCGTCCCTGACCCAGGTGGCCACCGACTCGGTCACCAGGCCCTGTTCGATGGTGATGGTGTGGTAGCTGCCGTCCTCGGCGGTGGCGTCCAGACCCCAGTCGCCGAGGTACTCGTCGGGGACGGCCTCCTCCGCGCCGCCGTCCACGGCCGGGTGGAAGGTGCCGGTGAGGCCGGATTCCGGGTGATTCCAGTAGAGGTTGCCGTCGTCGTCGAGGGAGAGAGCGGACTCGCCGTCGTAGGAGCAGGCACCCTCCGGGACGGCGTAGAGCTCCGCGGTGGTGATGGTCACCTCCTCGCCCTCTCCCTGCGAGGAGAGGTTGACGAATCCGGCGCACAGCGAATCCGCGGAGATGCCGTAGACATAGCCGATGTCCTCGCCCTCCTCACCTCCGAAGATCTCGAAGCGGTAGGTGAGATCGTGGGACTGATCGAAGAGCAGTACCTCGCCCTCCCAGTAGCCTGCGAGCTCCTCGGAGGTCAGGCCGGTGCCGTCGGTGCCTCCGTTGTCGGAGCCTCCGTTCTCCGAGCCTCCGTTGTCGGAGCCCTCGTTGTCCGAGCCTCCGTTGTCGGTGTTCCCGCTGCCGCTGCTGCTGCCGCCGCCGCTGTTGCTGCCGCCCCCGCCGCTGCCGCCCCCGGCGGTGTTGCCGGGTTCTTCGCCGCCGTCCCGGTTCACCGCGTACACGATGCCGCTGACCAGCAGCGTCGCGAACACCGCACCGAAGGCGGCCAGGATCACCCCCAGCCGCTTGGAATTGCGCCGCGGGACCGGAACCACCTGACCGAACTGCCCCGGCATCGGGGTGACGGGCGGTGCCGGATGCCCGTGCTGCGGCCAGTGCGGGCCGCCCAGCGCCGGATGCGGAGTGTGCGGGGGGTGCGGCGTGTGCGGCGGCTGCTGCGGCACGCCCGCGGGGCCGGGGCCCGCGGGCATGGTGTGCATCCCGGCCATGCCGTCGCCCTGGGCCGGGGTGGTGGGCGCCGGGCCGGGCGGCGGGGTGGCGGGCATGGCGGGGGCGGAAGCCGTGGGGCCGCCCTCGCGCAGCGGATCCTCGGAATCCAGGAGTTCGACGGCGTGCCGGCCCAGCCGGGCGACCAGTGAGCCGGGCAGCCAGGGGTCGTCTCCCGGCTCCGGATTCCACAGGTCACCGGCTGCGGTACGTTCCAGCAGCTCCTCCAGGGTGGGCCGGCCGGCCGGCTCGGGCGCCAGGCAGTCCTCGATGACGGAGCGGATGCCCGCCGGGATGCCGCTGAGGTCCTTCTCGTCCTGCACGATGCGCAGCATCAGGGCGTGCATCTGGCTGTCGGTGCGGCCGAAGGGAGTGCGGCCGGTGGCCGCGAAGACCAGCACCGATCCCATGCAGAAGACATCCGAGGCGGGGGTCAGCGTCTCGCCGCGGCACTGCTCGGGGGACATGAAGCCGGGGGAGCCCACCGTGGCGCCGGTGCGGGTGAGACCGGCCCCGGGCGCGGTCTCCAGCACCCGGGCGATGCCGAAGTCGATGACCCGCGGGCCGTCGATGGTGATGAGCACGTTGGACGGCTTGAGGTCGCGGTGGACGAGTCCGGCGTCGTGGATGTCGCGCAGGGCCCGGGTCAGTCCGTTGGCCAGGGCGAGCAGGGAGCGTTCCGGCAGGGGGCCGGTGGGCCCGGTGACCACTTCGTGCAGGGACGGACCCGCGACGTAACCGGTGGCGACCCAGGGGACGGTGGCGTCGGGGTCGGCGTCGAGCACGGGGGCGGTCCACTGGCCGCCGACCCGGCGGGCGGCGTCCACCTCGTGGCGGAAGCGCTGCCGGAACTCGGGCTGCCGGGCCAGGTCGGGCTGCACCAGCTTGACCGCGACCGTGCGGCCACGGTCGGAGCGGGCCAGATAGACCTGGCCCATGCCGCCCGCGCCGAGTCTGGCGAGCAGCCGGTAAGGCCCCGCCGATTGCGGGTCCTCCGGTCCAAGCGCTTTCATGTGCCCCCCTTTTTCCGCCCGTTGCCGCCGCATCGGTCACACCTCTGCGGACGATCAGAGATTAAAGCGATTTTCTGTTCAACGGGCACTCTGACAAGGAGCGAAGCAGAACCGTGACGTCCTCGGAACGGTGGTGCGGAGCAGGGCGGAGCCCCGGTTCCGATGGTGTCGGGCGCAACTCCTTGTCACTGCCCGACCACTGCGCCGACGGCGGCGGGCTCAGTCGCCGGAGCCGCCGAGCAGGCCGCCGACGAGGCCCCCGACCAGGCTTCCTCCGCTGTCCGCGCCTTCGACGCTCCCGGCGTCGCCGGTCGAGCCGTCCGTGCCGGCGTCAGCGCCGCCACTGGTGTGACCGACGCTCTGGCCGGTGTCGCCGGTGTCGTCGGTGGCGGTGTCCGAGGGGGAGAGGGAGGGGCCGGTGGCGGTGTCCGCGCCGGCGTCCGAGGGGGCTCCGGCCGAGGAGGTGCCGGGAGCGGTGCCGTCCGCGCCGTTCCGGGCGTCGTCCGGCGGCAGGCTCTCCGTGCCGGGCGCGGCGGATGTCGGGCCGCTTCCCGGGCCCGCGCCGGCGTCGCTGCCGCCGCTGTCGCCGGTGGTGGTGCCGACGGCGCCGGTGGTGGGGCCCGGATCGTCCCGGGCGGCCGGCCCGTCGTCGGACGGCAGCCCGGAGACGCCCGGCGGGCCCGGAGGCACGGGGGTGACCACGGGTTCGGTTCCGCCGGGGGGCCGGGTGAGCAGGACGGCGGCCACCAGGGCCACGGCGGCCACGGCGGCCACGGCACCGGCGGCCGGCAGGCCGATCCGACGCCGGGGCGGTGCCACGGACGGCCGCGCGGGCGCGGCGGGCGGCGGGTCCGGGGCCGCCGGTGTCCTGCCGACGGGCGGGAGTTCGGCGGTCTGCCGTCCGGGCTCCGCGGTCAGGGCGGCGGGCAGCCAGGGGTCCGCGTCCGGGTCCGCGGCGGGTTCCCACAGGCTGCCCTCGCGGGTGCGTTCCAGCAGCCGGGAGAGCGTCGGACGGTCGGCCGGCTCCGGGGCGAGGCATTCCTCCACCAGCCCGCGGATCGTCCCGGGCACGCCGCCGAGGTCGTGGTCGCCCTGGACGATGCGGCGCAGCAGCGAGGGGGCGTCCGTCCCGGTGCCGCCGAAGGGGCTGCGGCCGGTGGCGGCGAAGGCGAGCACCGAGCCGAGACAGAAGACGTCCGATGCCGGGGTGAGCACTTCGCCGCGGCACTGCTCGGGAGACATGAAGCCGGGGGAGCCGACGACCGCTCCGGTGCGGGTGAGCGTGGTGGTGGCCGCCTCCACGGCCCGCGCGATGCCGGAATCGATCACCCGGGGGCCGTTCCGGGTGATCAGGATGCCGGACGGCTTGAGGTCGCGGTGGACGAGTCCGGCTTCGTGGATGTCGCGCAGCGCGTGCGTCAGACCGTTGGCCAGGGCCGGCAGGGAACGCTCGGGGAGCGGCCCGTGCTCGCCGGTGACCACCTCGTGCAGGGAGGGAGCGGGCAGGTAGTCGGTGGCGACCCAGGGCGTGGCGGCGTCGGGGTCGGCGTCGCGCACCGGTACGGTCCACCGGCCGCCGATCCGGCGGGCGGCGTCCACTTCGCGCCGGAAGCGGCGGCGGAAGGTGGGCAGGCGGGCGAGGCCGGGCCGTACCAGCTTGACCGCGACCCTGTCGCCGTGTTCGGACCGGGCCAGGTAGACCTGGCCCATGTCGCCTTCCCCCAGCCTGCCCTGCAACCGGAACGGCCCGATGCGTGAAGGGTCCTCCGCTCCCAGCGCCTGCATGCCCTCATCCCCGTGGCATTGATGGATGAGCGTGACACTAGCTGCGCCACGCGGCGGGTGCTCGGAATCGGGGAGGTTGAATTGGATTCCTGACCGTTCTTGACAGATATCGGAAGAACGTTTCTCAGTCCGCGGTCTCGGTGGTGAGGCCGCCGGTCTCGGTGGCGGTGCCGCCGGGGGCGCCGCCGGTGGTGGTCCCGCCGTTCGCGGCTCCTCCGTCCGTTGTCCCGCCGTCCGACTCCCCCTCGGTGGTTCCCTCCGTCGTCCCGTCGGTGGTGCCCTCCGTGCTGCCGTCGGTGGTGCCCTCCGTCGTGCCCTCCGTGCTGCCGTCGGTGGTGCCGTGCGTGGTTCCCTCGGTCGTGCCGTCGGTGCTGCCGTCGGTCGTTCCCTCCGTGGTGCCGCCGTGCTCGGTNGTGCGTGGTTCCCTCGGTCGTGCCGTCGGTGCTGCCGTCGGTCGTTCCCTCCGTGGTGCCGCCGTGCTCGGTGCCGCCGGTGGTCCAGCCACCGGTGTCCGCCCGGTCGTCGGTGGTCCCCTCGGTGGTCCCTTCGGTGGTCGTACCGGTGTGCCCGGTGTGCCCGGTCGTCCCGCCGGTGTAGCCCGTGCCCCCGGTCTCCCCGGTCCGGTGGTTGTCCTCCGGGCCGGCCGTCCCGGTACCGGCGGTCTCCCCGGTGGTCCCCTCCTCCGGTGGCTGCGTGGTGCCCTCGCCGGTGTCCCCGTCGCTCCCGCCGCCCCTGTTGTCCCCGGTGCCGTCGGTGTCACCGGTGTTCTCGCTTTTCTCGGTGTTCTCGGTGTCCGGTCCCGCGGTCTCCGTGCCGGTCCCGGCCGTGCCCTGTTCCTGCTCCTGGTCCCGGTCCCGGTCGCCGGCGATCTGGGCGTAGGAGACGGTCACCGAGAGGGCGAACACCGCGGCCGAGGCCCCCGCCAGCAGCCACAGGCGCGGCCCCCGGCGCGGTCGCCGGCCGTGGCTGTCCGCGTGACCGGCCCGGCCGTCCGGCAGTTCGGCGCTGCGGGCGGGCGCCGCCCCGAAGGCCGCC
>NZ_WTLH01000261.1 GCF_011421595.1 Streptomyces sp. YIM 98790
TCAGCGGCTGTGCCGGATGCTGCGCCCGAGACCCACGGCGACCCCTGTGACGGCCGCGGCGGCGGCCAGCCGCCGCGCCGCACGCCTGCCGGCGCCCCAGCCGCCGTGCGCGCTCCCGGTGCCGGGTGTCGGCACATACAGATTGCCCGCGCTGTCCGGCGCCGGCCCGTCGGGGGCCGGCCGCAGCATCCGGTGCCCGGTCTGGTGCGCCATGGTCTTCTCCGCGGCGCCGACCGAGACCCGGGACTCCAGGGTCAGGCCCCGTCCGGAGCCGCCGACCACGGTCTCCGGGCGCGGCGCGCGGGCCAGTTCCACGATCACCCGGGCGACCCGTTCCGGCGGGTAGACCGGGGGGATCGGGACGATCCGGTGGCCGGTGTGGTTGGCGCCGTGGGCGTAGATCGGGGTGTCGATGCTGGACGGCAGGACGGTGCACACGCTGATGCCGTGCTCGCCGTCCAGCCACAGCTCCTGCCGCAGCCCGGAGCCCAGGGCCCGCACCGCCGCCTTGGACATGGCATAGGCGTGTGCGTAGGGCTGGCTGACCACGCCGACCACCGAGGAGACGTTGACCAGGGTGCCCCGCCGCTGCGCGCGCAGCACCGGCAGCACCGCGCGGGCCGCGTGCACCGTGCCCAGCACGTTCACCTCCAGCACCCGGCGCACGTCGGCCAGCGGCACATCGGCGAAGCGGCCGAAGGCGGTGACCGCGGCGCAGTTGACCCAGACGTCGATGCGGCCGAAGTGGGCCAGGGTGCGGCGGGCCAGCTCCTGCACCGCTCCCGGGTCGGTCACATCGGTGGGCAGCACCAGGATGCGTCCGCCGTCCCGGGCGCCGCGCCGGCCCGCGCACTCCCGGGCGGTCTCCCACAGCGCCTCCTCCCGGCGGGCGGCCAGCACCGGCCGGGCCCCGCGGCGGGCGAAGGCCACGGCGGTGGCCCGTCCGATGCCGCTGGACGCGCCGGTGATCACCACCACGGCGTTCTCCGCGCGCCGGCCCGGCCGGAGGGCCCGGTGTACTGCTTGCTCCGGTTTGCGCCGCATGGCCCGCTCCCTCCGGCACCTTCCGTACTGCCCGTACCACTGCCCCCGTCCGTTCGCGGGTTCCGTGGCTCCGGGCGCGCGGGTACCCGGGGCGGCTCCCGCCCACCCCACCCGGGTGGCCGAAAACACGGAGCGCCCGGCGTTACGGGCCCGTAGGGTGTGCAGCATGCAGGTGATCCAGTCAACCAAGCTCGCCAATGTCTGCTACGAGATCCGCGGCCCGGTTCTCGAGGAGGCAATGCGGCTGGAGGCAGCAGGTCACCGCATTCTGAAGCTGAACACCGGCAACCCCGCCGCGTTCGGCTTCGAGTGCCCGCCGGAGATCCTGGAGGACATCCTGCGGAACGTGGGCAGCGCCCACGGCTACGGCGACGCCAAGGGCCTGCTCTCCGCCCGCCGCGCGGTCCAGCAGCACTACCAGACCAAGGGCATCTATCTCTCGGTCGAGGACATCTACCTCGGCAACGGCGTCTCCGAGCTGATCCAGATGGCCATGCAGGCCCTGCTGGACGACGGCGACGAGGTGCTGGTGCCCGCCCCGGACTACCCGCTGTGGACGGCCGCGGTGGCGCTCTCCGGCGGCACCGCCGTGCACTACCGCTGCGACGAGCAGTCCGACTGGATGCCGGACCTGGCCGACCTGGAGCAGAAGATCACCGACCGCACCAAGGCGCTGGTGATCATCAACCCGAACAACCCGACCGGCGCGGTCTACAGCGAGGAGATGCTGCGCGAGCTGACCGAGATCGCGCGCCGGCACCAGCTCGTGGTCTGCTCGGACGAGATCTACGACAGGATTCTCTACGACGGCGTCACGCACACCCCGACCGCCGCGACGGCGCCCGATCTGCTGACCCTGACCTTCAACGGGCTCTCCAAGAACTACCGGGTGGCCGGCTACCGCTGCGGCTGGCTCGCCGTCTGCGGCCCCAAGGACCACGCCGCCAGCTACATCGAGGGCCTGACCATCCTGGCCAACATGCGGCTGTGCGCGAATGTGCCCGCCCAGCACACCGTGGCTGCCGCGCTGGGCGGGCGGCAGTCCATCGAGGATCTGGTGCTGCCGGGCGGACGCATCCTGGAGCAGCGCGATGTGGCCCACGAGAAGCTCACCAGCATCCCGGGGGTGACCTGCGTCAAACCCAAGGGTGCGCTGTACGCCTTCCCGCGGCTGGATCCGAAGGTCTACAAGATCAAGGACGACCGGCAGATGGTGCTGGATCTGCTGCGCGCCGAGAAGATCATGATCGTGCAGGGCACGGGCTTCAACTGGCCGGAGCCGGACCACTTCCGGATCGTCACCCTCCCCCGGGCCGAGGAACTGGCCGACGCCATCACCCGGATCGGCGCCTTCCTCGACGGCTACAGCCAGGTCTGACGGTCCCGGCAGCGCCGGCGGCGCCCGGCCCGGCGATGCCGGCGGACACCGGCGGCGCCCGCAGCGGCCCGCAGCCCCGCAGCCCCGCAGCGCCCGTCGTGTGGACGGGCGGCCCGGTGCTCCCCCGTGGCACCGGGCCGTGCAGCAAGGTTTCCCACGCGCCGTGCGACGGCGTCAACGGGCTCCCCGCCACCCGGGACACTGGGACACCACCCCCTGCCCCGCCTGCGGTTTCTCCCCCGGCTGGGATGGCTTTCCGGGCACCGGAAAGGCCCCGCACGCCGTTGTGCGGGGCCGTGGAACCGCCGGCTGCGACTGGGTGAGGGGTCAGCCGAGCCGGTCGACCAGATTCCGGTACTCCTCCCACAGCTCCTTGGGCGTGTGGTCGCCGAAGGTGCTGAGGTGCCCGGGGATGAGCGCGGCCTCCTGCCGCCAGGCCTCGCGGTCGACGGTCAGCAGGAAGTCCAGGTCCTCCTGGCTGATGTCCAGGCCCTCGGTGTCCAGGGCGCCCGGCGCGGGCAGCACGCCGATCGGCGTCTCCACGCCCTCGGCGCGCCCGTTGAGCCGCTCCACGATCCACTTCAGGACCCGGCTGTTCTCGCCGAATCCGGGCCAGACGAACCGCCCGTCGGTGTCCTTCTTGAACCAGTTGACGTAGTAGATGCGCGGCAGCTTGTCCGCGTCCGTGCGCTCGCCCATGCGCAGCCAGTGGGCGAAGTAGTCGCCCATGTTGTAGCCGCAGAAGGGCAGCATGGCGAACGGGTCGCGGCGCAGTTCGCCGACCGTGCCCTCGGCCGCCGCGGTCTTCTCGGAGGCCACGTTGGCGCCCAGGAAGACGCCGTGCTGCCAGCCGAAGGACTCGGTGACCAGGGGCACGGCCGTGGCCCTGCGCCCGCCGAAGAGGATCGCCGAGATCGGCACGCCCCTGGGGTCCTCCCACTCCGGCGCGATGATCGGGCACTGCGCGGCCGGCACGGTGAACCGGGCGTTGGGGTGGGCGGCCGGGGTCGGGGTCCGCGGCGTCCAGTCGTTGCCCTTCCAGTCGGTCAGATGCGCCGGGGGCTCCGGCGTCATCTCCTCCCACCACACGTCGTTGTCGTCGGTGAGGGCGACGTTGGTGAAGATGGCGTTGCCCCACAGGGTGCGCATGGCGTTGGCGTTGGTGTGTTCGCCGGTGCCGGGCGCCACGCCGAAGAACCCGGCCTCCGGGTTGATGGCGTAGAGGCGGCCGTCCTCGCCGAAGCGCATCCAGGCGATGTCGTCACCGATGGTCTCCACCTTCCAGCCGGGCACGGTCGGCTGGAGCATGGCGAGGTTGGTCTTGCCGCAGGCGGAGGGGAAGGCCGCGGCCACGTACCGGACCTCGCCCTCGGGCGGGGTGAGCTTGAGGATGAGCATGTGCTCGGCCAGCCAGCCCTCGTCGCGGGCCATGACCGAGGCGATGCGCAGCGCGTAGCACTTCTTGCCCAGCAGTGCGTTGCCGCCGTAGCCGGAGCCGTAGGACCAGATCTCCCGGTCCTCGGGGAAGTGCGAGATGTACTTGGTGGAGTTGCACGGCCAGGGGACGTCGGCCTGGCCCTCGGCGAGCGGCGCGCCGACGGAGTGCACGGCGCGCACGAACCGGCCGTTCTCACCGAGCTGTTCCAGCACCGCGCGGCCCATCCGGGTCATGGTGCGCATGGAGACCGCGACGTAGGCGGAGTCGGTGATCTCCACGCCCAGGGCCGAGAGCGGGGAGCCGAGCGGGCCCATGCAGAACGGCACCACGTACATGGTCCGCCCGCGCATCGAGCCGCGGAAGAGTCCGTCGGGGCCGGAGAAGACGTCCCGCATCGCCGCGGGGTCCATCCAGTGGTTGGTCGGTCCGGCGTCCTCTTCGCGCTCCGAGCAGATGAAGGTGCGGTCCTCGACCCGGGCGACGTCGGTCGGGTCGGAGGCTGCGTAGTAGGAGCGGGGGCGCTTCTCGGGGTTCAGTTTGCGGAACGTTCCCCGGCTCACCAGCTCCTCGCAGAGGCGGTGGTACTCCTCTTCGGATCCGTCGCACCAGACGACGCGGGCCGGCTGGGTGAGGGCCGCGATCTCGTCGACCCAGGCGAGGAGTTCCTTGTGCTTGGTGGGGGCCGGGGTGGTGGTGGGAGCCGTCGTTGTGGGCGCCACGTCTCGCTCCAAGGGTGAGGGTGTTCTGTCGGATATCTGCACACATATCCGTTTTGGCACGACTGAATCGACCCCGTGGGGGCTGCGATCCGGATGCCGCGTGCGCTCATCCGGTATCGACCACGCTCATCTGATGCTGTCAGGTGTGCACGTCCGTGTCTAGCGCACGCTCAAGTGAGCAGCACCACTCGCAGTGTTACCGGCGTTTACGCGGTCGCCCACCGCAGGGCACGGCAGGGCAGGGCGCGGCACGGCATGACACGGCGCCGGGAATTTGACAGCTGCTCTCTCTTGAGAGTTACTCTGATCTGAGAGTTACTCTCGGAGGTGCCGTATGAACGCCGACTCGTCCCCCGCCGCTCCCCGCCCCGGCACCGGCACCGGCACCGCCGCCGGGAGCCGGGACAACCCGCGCCGCTGGTGGGCCCTGGCCGCGCTGGTCGTCAGCGTCCTGGTCCTGGGCTTCGACGTGACCATCCTCAACGTCGCGCTGCCCACCATGGCGGCGGACCTGGGCGCGACCACCGGCCAGCTGCAGTGGATCGTGGACGCCTTCCTGGTGGTCTTCGCGGCCCTCATGCTCCCGGCCGGCCTGCTGGGCGACCGCTTCGGACGCCGGCTGATGCTCATCGCCGGGCTGCTGGTCCTGCTGGCCGGCTCACTGCTCGGGGTGCTGGCCGGCAGCCCCGGCGAGGTGATCGCCGCCCGCACGGTGATGGGCGTCGGCGCCGCCTTCGTCGCCCCCCTCGCGGTGGCCGTGCTGCCCGCGCTGTTCGGGCCGGAGGAGCGCGGCAAGGCGGTCGCCGCCGTCACCGCCGGGCTGGCGGCCGGCATGCCGCTCGGCCCGCTGATCGGCGGCTGGCTGCTGGACCACTACTGGTGGGGATCGGTCTTCCTGGTCAACGTCCCGCTGGTGGCACTGGGCACGGCCGCCTGCCTGCTCCTGCTGCCGGAGACCCGCGACCGGAACACGCCCCGGGTGGACGCGCTCAGCGGCCTGTTCACCGTCACCGGGCTGGCCGCCCTGGTCTACGGCCTGATCGAGGGCCCGGGGCGCGGCTGGGACGACCCCCGGGTGTCCGGCGCCCTGGCGCTCTCCGTGCCGCTGCTGGCCGGGCTGGTGCTGCGCGAGCGCCGCCGCGAGCAGCCCATGCTGGACCTGAAGCTGCTCGCCGACCGTGCCTTCCGCTGGAACGCGCTGACCGCCACCCTGATCACGCTGGTGCTCACCGGGCTGCTGTTCCTGCTGCCGCAGTATCTGCAGACCGTGCTGGGGTACGACGCCTTCGGCACCGGGCTGCGGCTGATGCCGATGATGGCCGGGCTGCTGGTCGCGGCACGCGCCTCGCAGCCGCTGGTGGCGCGGTTCGGAGCCCGCGGCATGGTGGTCACCGGGCTGGTGCTGCTCGCCTTCGCCTCCTTCCTGGCCGCTTCCACGACCGTGGAGTCGGGCTACATGCCGACCGCGGTGTGGCTGTCCGTCACCGGTCTGGGGGTGGGCCTGGCGCTGGTGCCGGCCATGGACGCGGCCCTGGGCGCGCTGCCGCCGGACGTCTCCGGCCGCGGCTCCGGCCTGCTGATGACGCTCCGGCAGACGGGCGGGGCGATCGGGGTGGCGCTGCTGGGCAGTGTGCTGGCCCAGACCTACGCCGGCCGGGTGGACACGGCCGGACTGCCCGCGGCGGCGGCCGAGGCGGCGCGGGAGTCGGTGATGTCGGCCCACCGGGTCGCCGAGCTGGGCGGCGGCCCGGCCCTGGCCGCCTCCGCGGACCGGGCGTTCGTGGACGGCATGGTGCTGGTGATGGCGCTCTCCGGCGCCGTCGCCCTGCTGGCCGCCCTGCTCGCCGCCGTCCTGCTGCCCCGCGGCGCGGCGCCCCCGGC
>NZ_WTLH01000262.1 GCF_011421595.1 Streptomyces sp. YIM 98790
CGGCGCCCCGCCGGGCGGCGGGGCGTACGAGGCCGGGCCCGCGGCGACGGTGGACGCCGTCTCCGCCGCGTGGGCCGAGCGCTTCGCCCGGGCGCTCGCACCGTTGCGGGAGGATTCGCCCGATGCCGGCGGCCCCGCGGCCCCCGCCGCACCGCTGCCGGACAGCGCGCGGCTGCTGGATCTGCTGGACCTGCCCCGGGTCACCCCGTCCGCCCTGGGCAAGCGGTGGCGCGCCACCGGTTCGGGGCTGCCGCTGGTCCTCGGCGCCGGACCGGCCGGGCCGGTGGTGCTGGATCTGACCGCCGAGAGCGGCCCGCTGCGGATCGAGGGCGACACCGGCTCGGGCAAGACCGAGCTGCTCTGCGCGCTGGCCGCCTCGCTGGCCGCCGCCCGCAGCCCGCGCCGCCTCTCCCTGCTGCTGGTGGACGGACCGGCCGGCGGCCTGGCTCCGTGCGCCGAACTGCCCCACGTCACCGAGCACGTGCCGACCACCGACCCGGTGCGGATGCGGGCCTTTGCCGAGAGCCTGCGGGAGGAGCTGAAGCGGCGGGCCGCGGAGAGCCCCGCGCGGGTGGTCACCCAGCGCCGGGCGGGCGGGCCGGAGGAGCCCGCCGGTCTCCCCGGGGCCGGAGGGCCGCCCTCCTCCGCCGCCGTCCAGCCCTCCGCCCTGGTGGTGCTGGTGGACGACCTGCACGCCCTGCTCAGTCCCGCGCTGGGAGCGCCGGGCCGCCCGGCCGCCGGGTCGGTCGTGCGTTCGCTGGACGCGGTGGCCCGGGAGGGCGGCCCGCTGGGCATCCACCTGATCACCGCCTCGGGCCGCTCCCCGGGCGGCGGCGCCTCGGTGACCGAGACCCCGGCGGGCATAGCCATCACGGCCACGGCCTCCGTGTCGCTGGCCGGACGGCCGCCCGGCCGCGCCGAGTTGCGCGCCTCCGGCCTCCCCGCCCCGGTGGTCTTCCAGGCCGGCCGGGTCACCGGGCGCATTCCCCGCACCTCCACCCTGCGTCCCACCGTGGTACCGCTGGACTGGCGGCGGGCCGGAGATCCTCCGGCCCGGCGGCCGGTCCGGGAGCTGGGGAACGGGCCGACGGATGTGGCGCTGCTCGCCAGCGCCGCCGCCCGGGCCGGGGAGACGGACCAGGCCGCCGCCGCCTCCCTGGTGTGAGTGCCCGCGCTCCCGGCGTCCTGGCCCGCAGGCCTGACCGGGAAGGGCCGGGCGGCGGTCCGGACGGGCGGCAGCCGGCGGGTGGCGGAACCGGACACCGCGTGCGGTACTGGTGTATACCGCTGAAGAGATCTTCCTGTCGGTAACGTCCGCATCACGAATGGTGAGTTGACACGACCGGCGCCCTTGCCGACCCGGCGGGCCCGGCGTAGGACAGTCCCAACGGGACATGCAACGCGGCTGTTCCGCCCGGCTCCGGGGCCGGGCCGCGCAAGGGATGAGGCGATCACATGCGCAGTTCGATCCGGTCAGCTCGGCATGCCGCCCGCTCGGTGGCGGCGATCGCGGCGGTGTCGGCGCTCACGCTGACCGCCTGCGGAAGTGGTGACGACGGCTCAGGCACCGGCGGAGGCGGTGGTGGTGACGGGGAATCCTCCCTGGAACTGCCCGACCTGAGCGGGCGGCAGCTGGAGGTGGCCGCGGTCTGGACCGGTGCCGAGCAGGACAACTTCATGGCCGCCGTGGCGGAGTTCGAGGACCGCACCGGCGCGGACGTCACCTTCGTTCCCACCGGCGACAATGTGGCCACCTTCGTGGGCCAGAAGATCGCCGGCGGCTCGCCACCGGATGTGGTGCTGCTGCCCCAGGTGGGCGTGCTGCACGAATTCGCCGGCAAGGGCTGGCTGGCGCCGGTCGGCGAGCTCGCCATGGAGCAGCTGGACGCCAACTACGGAGACGGCTGGAAGAACCTCGGCGCGCACGACGGGCAGCAGTACGGGGTCTACATCAAGGCCGCCAACAAGTCCCTGATCTGGTACAATACCGCCCCGTTCGAGACCGCGGGCGTCTCGGTGCCGGAGACCTGGGACGACTTCGTCAGCACGGCCACCACCGTCTCCGACTCCGGCACCCCGCCGGTGTCGGTGGGCGGGGCGGACGGCTGGACGCTCACCGACTGGTTCGAGAACATCTACCTCTCCCAGGCCGGGCCGGAGATGTACGACCGGCTCGCCGCGCACGAGATCCCCTGGACCGACCAGAGCGTGACGGAGGCCCTGACCACCCTGGCCGAGCTGTTCGGCAGGCCCTCACTGCTGGCCGGCGGCACCGACGGCGCGCTGCGCACCGACTTCCCGAACTCGGTGACCAAGGTGTTCTCCGATCTGGAGAACCCGGAGGCGGCCATGGTCTACGAGGGCGACTTCGTGGGCACGGTGATCACCGACTCCACCGACGCGGTGATCGGCGAGGACGCCCAGGTGTTCCCGTTCCCGGCCGTCGGGGCGGAGGCGCCGGTGGTCTCCGGCGGTGACGTGGCGGTGGCGATCTCGGAGAGCGGCGAGGCCGACGAGGCCCAGCAGGCGCTGCTGGCGTTCTTCGCCTCCACCGATGCCGCGGCCGTCTGGGCCGAGCGCGGGGGCTTCATCTCGCCCAACCGGTCGCTGGATCCGGAGGTCTATCCGGACGATGTGCAGCGCACCATGGCCGAGGCGCTGATCGAGGCGGGCGACGACTTCCGCTTCGACCTGTCCGACCAGACGCCGGCGGCGTTCGGCGGCACCACCGGCCAGGGCATGTGGCAGGGTCTCCAGGACTTCCTGCGCAATCCGGCGGACGTCGAGGGGACCCAGGAGTACCTGGAGTCCCAGGCCGCATCGGCCTACGGCGAGTGACGGCCGGCCGACGATGGCGGACGAGACCGGCAGCACCGGGACCAACCACCACGCCGACAGCGGCGGCAGCACGGCGGAGACGGCGCAGGCCGTGAACACCGGGAACCCGGGGAGCACCGGGAACCCGGGGGGCTCCCGGCAGCCCGGGCGGAAGCAGCCGGACCGGCCCCGGCGGGGGACGGCCGGAAGGGTGCGCAGCGTGGTGCGCACCCGGCCCTGGGCCGCCGCGCTGTTCCTGCTCCCGGCGCTGCTGCTGCTCGGCGCCCTGGTGGTCTACCCCATCGGGTACTCGATCTGGCGCAGCCTGTTCGACTCCTCCGGCAGCAGTTTCGTCGGGCTGGACAACTACCGCGAGATGTTCACCCACCCCGGCACCCGCAAGGCACTGCAGAACAACCTGATCTGGGTGGTGGCGGCCCCGGCGGTGTGCACCGGCTTGGGCCTGATCTTCGCCGTGCTGACCGAGCGCATCCGCTGGGCCACCGCGTTCAAGCTGCTGGTGTTCATGCCGATGGCGATCTCCATGCTGGCCGCCGGCATCATCTTCCGCCTGGTGTACGAGGCCGACCCGGACCGCGGGGTGGCCAACGCCATGCTCACCACGGTGCACTCCGCCTTCACCAGCGGCGCCCCCTGGCCGGATGCCCGCCCCCGCCCGGACAGCGGGCTGGACGCGCCCGGGGACGGCTCCTACGTGCTCCCCGGCACGGCCGGCCCCGGCTCCCCGGCGATGCTGCCGCTGGTCGGGGTCAAGCCGCAGGAGCTGGCGGATGCCGAGGACGCCCGTCCTGCCCCGCCCGGCGACGGCACGGTCACCGGCACCGTCTGGCTGGACTTCGCCCTGGGCGGCGGCGGGGAGCCGGGCGTGATCGACCCCGGCGAGAAGGGCCTGGCCGGGATGACCGTGCAGGCGGTGCGCGACGGTGATGTGGTGGCCTCCGCCACGACGGAGGACGACGGGACCTTCACCCTGCCCGCCGAGGCGGCCGGCGCCCAGATCCGGCTGCCGGCGGGCAACTTCGAGGCCGCCTACAACGGCGTGGACTGGCTGGGCCCGACCCTGGTCACCCCCGCCATCATCGGCTCCTACGTGTGGATGTGGGCGGGCTTCGCCATGGTGCTGATCGCCGCCGGCCTGGCCGGGGTGCCCCGGGAACTGCTGGAGGCGGCCCGGGTGGACGGCGCCAACGAGTGGCAGGTGTTCCGCCGGGTGACGGTGCCGCTGCTGGCGCCGGTGCTGGCCGTGGTGCTGGTCACCCTGATGATCAACGTGCTGAAGGTGTTCGACCTGGTGCTGGTGATCGCGCCCGGCTCGGTGCAGCCGGACGCCAATGTGCTGGCTCTCCAGCTGTACACGGTGTCCTTCGGCACCCGCACCAACCAGGGCCTGGGCAGCGCCATCGCGGTGTTCCTGCTGCTGCTGGTGGTGCCCGTGATGATCTTCAATATCCGGCGGCTGCGACGGGAGCGGGCCCGATGACCGTCCACACCAGTACGGACAGGCTGCCCGAGCCGCCGCCCGCGAGGACCGCGGGCACCGAGGCGCCGGTGCCGCGCGCCAGGCGCTCCACCGCCTCGAAGCTGGCCTCGCTGGCGGGCGGCGGCGCTGCCCGGGTGGTGCTGGTGCTGCTCGGCCTGCTGTGGCTGCTGCCCACCCTCGGCCTGCTGGCCTCCTCCTTCCGGGACCGCCGGGACATCTCCGCCAGCGGCTGGTGGACCGCGCTCACCGACCCGGGCCAGTGGACGGTGGAGAACTACAGCTCCCTGCTGGAGAACGACTCCTTCACCGGCTCCGCCTGGACCACGGTGGCCATCACCGTGCCGTCCACGGTGCTGGTGGTGGTGGTCGGGGCGATGGCCGGCTATGCCTTCGCCTGGCTGGACTTCCCCGGCCGTGACTGGTGGTTCCTGCTGGTGGTCGGCCTGCTGGTGGTGCCGATCCAGGTGGCGCTGATCCCGGTGGCCCGGCTGTTCAACTGGCTGGGCATCTTCGAGACGACCCTGGGCGTGGTGCTGTTCCACTCCGCCTTCGGCCTGCCGTTCGCCATCTTCCTGCTGCGCAACTTCTTCGCCGAGATCCCGCGCGAGCTGCTGGAGGCGGCGCGGCTGGACGGTGCGGGAGAGCTGCGGCTGTTCACCCGGGTGGTGCTGCCGCTGGGCGCCCCGGCGGTCGCCGCGCTGGCCATCTTCCAGTTCATGTGGGTGTGGAACGACCTGCTGGTGGCACTGATCTTCGCGGATTCCGCCAATCCGCCGATGACGGTGGCACTCCAGCAGGAGATGCGGCAGTTCGGCGCCAATATCGACGTGCTGGCGCCGGGCGCGTTCCTGTCCATCCTGGTGCCGCTGGCGATCTTCTTCGCCTTCCAGCGCCAGTTCGTCTCCGGGGTGATGGCCGGCGCGGTGAAGTAGGCGCCCCGCCACGCCGCTCCCCGCGGGCGCGGCAAGCGGCGCACGCCCACACGGGTTCACTGGCTGCTCCGTATGGAGGAAAAAGGCGGGCGAGGCGCGGCCGACACCGGGCTCGTGCGGGGAATCGGGCCACCGAGCGGCGATTGTCGGATTGTCCGTCAGTCCGCTCGCACTCTGGGGAGTCGCCGTGCCCAGATTCAGCGTCATCGTGCCCGCCCACCGGGTGCAGGCGTATCTGCGCTCCTGCCTGGCCTCCGTGCTGACCCAGGAGTGCCGGGACATCGAACTGATCGTCGTCGACGACGCCTCGCCCGATGCCTGCGGCGAGATCATCGAGGAAACCGCCGCCGCCGACCCCCGGGTCCGGGCCCTGCGGCTGGAGCGGCCCGCCGGTCCCGGCGCCGCCCGCAACGCCGGGGCGGAGGCGGCCACCGGCGACTATCTGCTGTTCCTGGACGGCGACGACACGCTCGCCCCGGGCGCGCTCGGCGCCCTGGACACCGCCCTGGCCCGGACCGGCGACCCGCAGCTGATGCTGTTCGACCACGCCCTGGCCCGGCCGGAGGGCGGCCCGGTGCCGGACGGCCGGCTGGCCGCCCTGGCCGAGCACGACACCGGCGTCTTCACCCTCGCCGACCACCCCGGGCTGCTGTCCCTGGAGCCCGCCGTGTGGAACCGGGTCTGCCGCCGCGACTTCCTGCGCCGCACCGGCCTGCGCTTTCCCCGGGGCGTCCACGAGTACCTGCCCTGGAGCCTGCCGCTGCTGATCACCGCCGAGTCGGTGGCCGCCCTGGACCGGGTGTGCGTGCACCACCGGCGGCGCCGCACCGGCGGCCTGCTGCACACGCCCGGCCCGCACCAGCTCGACCTCCTGGCCCAGTACGAGCGGCTGTTCGCCTTTCTGGCGGCCGGCCCGCCCGAGTACCGGCGCTGGCAGCCCGCGCTGCACCGGCGGATGACCGACCAGCTCATCACCGTCTGCCGCACCCCCGGTCTGCTGCCCGCGGACTGCCGCGAGGAGTTCTTCCGGCGCGCCGCCGTGCTGTGCCGCCGCCACCGCCCGCCGGCCGGGGCGACCGCACTGGGCGGGGGCCGGAACGGCACCGCGCGCCTGCTGCGGCTGCTGCTGCGGCTGGGCGCGCCCCGGG
>NZ_WTLH01000263.1 GCF_011421595.1 Streptomyces sp. YIM 98790
ACGGGCGGGGCGGGCCGGGCCGCACTAGCATGGCGGCTGCCGGTTTCCGCCCCGGGGCGGGAAGCCCGGGCGGGCGGACCGGCGGTTTCCGCAGTACGGCGGCGGAAGGGCGGCGGCCGTGGCGCACGATCCGGCGGCGGGGCAGGCACGGCGGTCGGTTCCGCCCGGGGCCGGGGCCGGGGCCGGGGCGGCCTCCGCGGCGGGCGCCGTGCGGGAACTCTTCGACCCTCCCGTGCTGGAGCTGGCCGAAGTGGTCCCGGACTCCGGGGAGCACGGCAGCCTGGTGTTCCGGGTCCGCACCGCCCGCGAGCACGTCATCGCCCGTACCTTCCGGCTGCCCGAGGCGACCGGCCCGTTCTGGGGCACGCTGCGCACGCTGTTCGGGACCAACCCGCTCGACGTGTCCGAGGTCGTGGCGGCGCACCGTCTGCTGGGCCCGGTGAGCCCGATTCCGGTGCCGGGAGTGCTGCGGGTCCGGACGGCCGGGAGCCGCGGCTGGGTCGTGGTGGAACTGATGCCGGGCAGCCGGCTCCGGACGTTCGCCGAGCTGTCCGACGGGGGCCTGGCGGAGTTCGGCCGGTCCCTGGCCGGTATCCATGCGCGGGCGTCCGGCAGTCTGGGCACTCCCTCGGGATCGGTGCGGTTCGCTCCCGGCGCGTTCCCCGGGCGCCTGGCGGCCGTCCTGCGGGGGGCGGCGGGGAAGCGTGCCGGGGGCACCGGGCCGGGCTCCGGGGGAGATTCCGGCTGGGAGGCCGTGGCCGCCGCGGCGGCGGCCCTGCCGCCGCCGGAGGCGGGCGTCCCGGTGATGCCGGACATCTCCCCGGGGCAGTTCCTCCGGCGCCGGGGGCGGATCACCGCCATGGTCGATGTCGACGCCTATGTCCTGGGCCCGCGGGAGCTCGATCTGGTGTTCCTGGAGTTCTTCGTCGACGACCGGGCGGCGGCGCTGATCGCGCGCGGCTACCGGGACGTGCTGCCGTTCCCGCGGCTGGCCCGGGTGCGTGCGGTGTACCGGCGGCTGGGCCGGCTGCTGCGGATCAGGGAGGATCTCGGTCCCGGTGAGTGGCCGGCCTGGCCGGAGTTCTTCCGGTGAGCCGGTGCGGCGGGGCCGGGAAGCGGGCTCAGCGCCGCCGCACGTCCACCACCTCCCCGGAGGGGTGGTCCTGCGCCAGCAGGTCCCAGATGGCGCGTGCCACCTGATCCGGGTCCGCCAGGGCGCCGGACGCGTGCCGCCGCCGGAACTGGCCGGCCTCCGGGAAGTCCCGGTCGTCGGACGCGCGGATGCGTGCCTGCATGGGGGTGTCCACGGCGCCGGGGTTCACGGCCAGGATCCGGCAGCCGCCGCCGCGGGCCCGGCGCTGTTCGGCGCCGGCGGTCCGCACCCACTGGTCGAGCGCGGCCTTGCCGGCGCAGTAGCCGGACACCCCCTCGGCGGGTCTGCTCGCCAGCCCGGAGGAGATCAGCAGCAGGTGCCGGGCGCAGTCCAGACCGGCGCCGGCCGCCAGGAACGCGTGTCCGAGTGCCTGCGGCGCCGCGGAGTTCAGCAGGACGCCGGACCGGTAGGCCGCCGAGTCCGCCGCTCCGGCGAAGCCGACCGGCTCCAGCGTGGAGGCGCAGTGGACGAAGACGGCCCGGCTGCCGCGGAATCCGGCGAGGTCGCTGCGGAACCGGTCCTCCACCTCCGCCCAGGACCGGGGATCGGCCAGGTCGGCGCGCAGGTGCGCACCGTTCGGCGGCCCGGGGGAGCGGGAGATGCCGGTGATCCGGGCGTTGTCGAAGGGAACGTGCCGGGCGAGCGCCGCCCCGATCCCCGAGGAGGCTCCGCTGATCCACACCAGGCTGTCATTCATATGCATAATCATAGCGTGATGACATCATCACCCTGCGTCGTGAAGCGAGGGGCCGGGACCGTCCGGCACCCGGACGCGGCCGGACCCCCGAAGGAGGACCCGTGAACGATGCCCCCGCGCGCGCCCTGGCCGCGCGCATCTACCAGCACGCCCATCTCACCGGCGATTTCGTGCTCAGCAACGGTGAGCGGAGCAGGGAGTACTTCGAGTGCTACGCCTGGCAGTCCGATCCGGCGCTGCTGCGCGAGGTGGCCGAGCGGATGACCGCGCTGCTGCCCGCGGACACCGAGGTGATCAGCGGCCCGGACCTCGGCGGGGTGCCGCTGACCGTGCTGCTCTCGCAGATCACCGGCCTGCCGGCCGCCTTCGTCCGGAAGCAGCCCAGGGACTACGGCACCCGCAGGCTCGTGGAGGGGGCCGAGGTCTCCGGCCGCCGGGTCGCGGTGGTGGAGCCCGCCATCAAGACGGGCAGGTTCGTCATGGGCACCTGCGAGGGGCTCAGCGGCGCGGGAGCCGAGGTGAACCGGGTGATCTGCGCGGTCGACCGGCAGCACGGGGCGCCCGAACGGCTGGCGGCCAAGGGCTGGGAGTTCGCCTCGCTGTTCACCCTGCGGGAGCTGGCCGAGGCCCGGTGAGCGTCCGCCGGGGGCGGGACGGCCGCGGACGGCTCACCGGCCGGACGCGGCCGCCGCGGCGGCGTCCTGCAGCCCGGCGAGGGTGTCGAGGTGCGCCTCCAGAGCGGCCGGCTCCAGGGTGACCCCCCGGGGCAGCGGTGAGGGGCAGCCCAGCTGCCACAGGCTGCGCAGCACGGCGCAGTGCGCCAGCGCGCCGCGGAGCGCGCGGACGCCCGGCGGTGCCGGGGCGTGCCGGGCGAACTCCTCCCGGTATGCCGCCAGCAGCAGCTCCCGCACGGCCTCCCGGCCGGTGAGGAGCTTGCCCAGATCCCATGCCCCGGGCCCGATGGCCGCCCACTCCCAGTCCACCGGGCGGACCCGGGAACCGCCGTGCTGCACCAGGAGGTTGTGGCCGGCCAGATCGCCGTGGACGAGGGTGCGGGGCTGGGCCGCGAGCGCCCGCACCGTCCCGGGCAGCCGGCCCGCCAGCCGGTCGAAGCGGGCCAGCAGCGCCGGCCGGGCCACCGTGGCGATCCGCCGCCGTGCGGCCGACACCAGCAGGTCGCAGCCGGCCGTCCCGTGCTCGCCCAGGCAGCCGAGACCGCGCAGCCGGGTCTCGCGGCCCTGGAAGGCGGCGTGCATCCGGGCCGCCCAGCGCACGGCGGCCAGCGCTCCGCGGACGCCGCAGCTGTCCAGGTCCCGGCGGCCGACGTCCTCCAGCAGCAGCCAGTAGCGCCCGGTGGCCGGATCGCACAGCGAGGCGTACAGCCGGGGGGCGTCCAGCGCGCCGCCGGCCAGCAGCCCGCGGTAGACCCGCACCTCGCGGCCCGGGTCGATGCCGGGCTGGCGGCGCAGGCGTTTGAAGACCGTGTCCAGCCGCCGGCCGCCGGCGAGGGTGAGCCGGAGCCGGTGCACGGAGTGCGTGCTGCGCACGGCGGCAAAGCGTTCCTCGGCCGCGGTGACCGCCGCCGGCCCGTCCGGAAGCCGTACCCGCACCGTTTCCAGCAGGCGGAGCAGGTCCGCGGCGACCGGGCCGGGGCGGGCGGTGCGCGGCCGGGCGGATCTCACAGCGCGGCCACCGCGTCGGCGAACCGGTCGGCCACCAGATGTGCGTCCTCCTCGGTCAGGATCAGCGGGGGACGCAGCTCGATCACATTGCCCTGGCCGTGCTCGGAGACCCGGGTGATGATGCCGCGGGCGGACAGGGCCCGGTTGCAGGCGTGGGCCAGCGGCGAGGAGCGCCCCCCGTCCGCGTCGACGAACTCCACGCCCAGCATCAGGCCGGCCCCGCGGACGTCCCCGATGCAGGGGTGGCCGTCCTGGAGGGCGCGCAGCCGCTCCAGCAGCACGGCCCCGGTGGCGCGCACCCGGGCCAGGAACTCCGGCTGCCGCACGATCTCCAGGGTGGCCACCGCGGCGGCGGCGGAGAGGTTGTGGCCGCCGTGGGTGAAGCCGTGCAGGGAACGCTCCATGCCGGTGAGCCGTTCCTCGGTGAGGATGGCGGCCAGGGGCAGCCCGATGCCGGTGAGGCCCTTGGAGACGGTCATCATGTGCGGCGCCACCCCGAAGCAGTCGGCGGCGAAGAGATGGCCGGTCCGGCCGAAGGCGGTCTGCATCTCGTCGAAGATCAGCAGGATGCCGCGCTCGTCGCAGAACTCGCGCAGCCGGGCCAGATAGCCGTCGGGCGGCACCACATTGCCGCCGACCCCGCTGATCGGTTCGATGATCATGGCGGCCACGCTGCCGGAGCCGGCGTAGGTGAGGAAGTCGTCCATGCGGTCGACGCACAGGAAGCCGCAGTCGCGCGGCGACTGCCGGTAGAAGCAGCGGTAGCAGTAGGGGTCGGGGACGTGCAGCGCGCCGGGGAAGCGGTGCGGGAACGGCGCGCGCATCCTGGCCAGGCCGTTGTATCCCGACATGGCCAGGGTCTGGCCGACCTGGGCGCGGAAGGGCACGAGCACATCCCGCTTGCCGGTGATCAGCTGGGCGATCTTCACCGCGCCCTCGTTGGCGGTGGACCCGCCGGAGCTGCGCAGGTTGACCCGGGTGAGGTTGGGCGGGCTGAGCCGGACCAGCAGCTCCATCACCCGGTTGGTGGCGTCGGTCTGGAACGCGGAGCCGGCGAAGATCAGTCCGTCGAGCTGCTCCCGCACGGCCGCCGTGACCGCCGGGTGGTTGTGGCCGAGCAGCAGATTGAACGTCCCGGAGACGCAGTCCAGGTACTCCCGGCCCTCGGCGTCCCACACCCGCACGCCCTCGCCGCGGGTGAGGCGGATGTCGCCCAGCTCGTAGTACGCGAACCGTGACGGATCGGAGACGGAGTCGGTCTGCATGGGTGTCCTCCGGGCGCATACGGGGGCGCGGCGGGACCGGCCGGTCGCCGCGGTGGCCCACGGGAGAGGCTGGTCACTCTCCGAGATGATATGAATACCATATGTCACCGACGAGGGAGGTGCGATGCCACGATCCACTGCGCGGAGCGACGGTTCCGGCCCGCCCGGGACACCGCCGCACCGCGGCGGGGCGGCCGGACCGCACGCCGCCGTGCGCCACCGCGACCGGCTGCCGCTGCCGCAGGGTTCCGCCGAGCTCACCGTGCGGGTGCGGCGCGAGGACAGCTACCGCATCCATGTCGTGCCCGGCCCGGACGCCGCGCTCCGGGCGCTCCGGGCCGAGTTGGACGGACGCCGCGCCGCGCTGGTCACGGACCCGGTCGTGCGGGAGCTGCACGGCCGGCCGCTGGCCGCGGCGCTGCGGGAGCACGGCCAGCTCGCCGGCAGCACCACCGTCGAGCCGGGCGAGCGCGGCAAACACCTGCGGACCGGGTGCCGGCTGCTGGACTGGCTGGCCCGCACCGGGCTGACCCGCCGGGACGTGCTCGTCGCCGTGGGCGGCGGAGCCCTGGTGGACACGGTCGGCTGGGTGGCCGGCGCCTACATGCGCGGAGTGCCCTACATCAACGTGCCCACCACCCTGCTGGGCCAGGTGGACGCCGGGATCGGCGGCAAGGTCGCGGTGAACCACTCCAGCGCCAAGAACCTGATCGGGGCCTTCTACCAGCCCCTCGCGGTGATCTCCTGCCTGGCGTACCTGGACACGCTCGACACCCGGCACCTGCGCGCGGGCCTGGCCGAGGTCGTCAAGAAGGCGGTGATCGCCTCGCCGGACCTCTTCGCCTTCCTGGAGAAGCGGGCCGCGGAACTGCTGGCGGGCCCCGGGCCGCACCGGGAGACCCTGGTCCGGGCGGCCAGCGCCGTCAAGGCCGAGCTGATCGGCCGGGACCCGTACGAGCAGGACCTGCGCCGGCCGCTGAACTTCGGCCACACCCTGGGGCACGCGGTGGAGACCGCCACCGGGTACGGCCCGGTGCTGCACGGCGAGGCGGTCGCCTTCGGCATGGCCGCCGCGGTGCGCATCGCGCGGGCCCGGGAGCTGATCGCCGCCGGCACGGCGGACCGGGTGACCGGCCTGCTCCGCACGCTGGGCCTGCCGGTCCGGCTGGGGGACCTGCCCGCCGTGCCGGACATCGGGGACATGCTGGCCGCGCTGGAGAAGATCCGGCAGATCCGGGACGGCAGCCTGCGGTTCGTCCTTCCCGAGGACCTCGGCGCGACCGTGATCGTCGACGATGTCACGGAGGCCGAGATCCTGCGGGCCCTCGACCCGGCCGGGCCGGCCGGACCGGCACCGGCCGCGGGAGGCGTGCCGTGTTCCGCTGGGGGATAGACGCGGGCGGCAGCTCCACCACGGTGCTCACCTCGGACGGCCGGCGGTGGACCCGCGGCTCGGTCAACCCCAGCTCGGTCGGCGCCGCCGCGGCCGACGGCACACTGCGCGGCCTGTTCCGCGAGCTGGCCGGACAGGCGGCCGGCCGGCCCGCCGCCGGCTGGGTGGCCACCGCGGCCTTCGACGCGGCCCGCGGGGGCGGC
>NZ_WTLH01000264.1 GCF_011421595.1 Streptomyces sp. YIM 98790
CCCGGCCCGTGCCGCCGCAGGGCGGCACACCGCGCGCCGCGGCGGCATCCCCCGCCCCGGTGCTGCTGCACGCCGGCGCGCTGCACGTACGCCGCGGACGCCACCCGGTGCTGCACGGCATCGACCTGACGGTACGGGCCGGGGAGACGGTCGCCCTGATGGGCCGCAACGGCGCGGGCAAGTCCACCCTGCTGGCCACCTGCGTGGGCATGCACCGCCCGGCGTCCGGCCGGGTGCTGCTCGGCGGGGAGGCACCCGCCGGGGAGGGACCCGGCCGGGGCACGGCGGGCGGGGCCGTCGTCCCGCACCGCACCAGGCCGGCCGTCCTGCTGCGGCACGCCGGGCTGGTTCCGCAGGACCCGCGCGATCTGCTCTGCGCCGAGACCGTGGCCGCCGAATGCGCCGCCGCCGACCGGGACGCCGGCGCCGCCCTGGGCACCTGCCGGGACCTGGTGTCCCGGCTGCTGCCCGAGGTGCCGGACGCCGTCCACCCCCGCGACCTGTCCGAGGGGCAGCGCCTCACCCTGGCGCTGGCCGTGATCCTCACCGCCGCGCCGCCCCTGCTGCTGCTCGACGAGCCCACCCGCGGCCTGGACTACGCGGCCAAGGCCCGGCTCGCCGGCGTGCTGCGCGAACTCGCCGGCAACGGGCACGGCGTCGTCCTGGCCACGCACGACGTGGAACTGGCCGCCGAACTCGCGCACCGGGTGGTGGTGCTGGCCGACGGCGAGATCGTGGCGGACGGGCCGACGTCCGAAGTGGTGGTCGCCTCCCCGGCCTTCGCCCCGCAGATCTCCAAAGTGCTGGCGCCCGAGCCCTGGCTGACCGTCCCCCAGGTGCGCCACGCCCTGGCCGCCGCCGGCCTGGAGACCGCCCCATGACCTCCCTCTCCGGTTCCTCCGGTTCCTCCGGCTCCTCCGGCTCCTCCGGCTCCGCCCGCGCGCCCGCCGCGGACTCCGCACCGGTGCCGCGCCCCCGGCCGGTCCGGCTGGGCCCGCGCTCCGCCGCCGCCCTCGTCCTGCTCTCCGCCGTCGGCGTGGCCGCCTTCGGCTGGCCGCTGCTGGCCGGCAGCACCTCCGGCCTGGCCCACTCCGGCGACGCGCCCTGGCTGTTCGCCCTGCTGCTGCCCCTGCTGCTCGCCGTGGTGGTGGCGACCATCGCCGACACCGGCCTGGACGCCAAGGCCGTGGCCATGCTCGGCGTGCTGGCCGCCGCCGGGGCGGCGCTGCGCCCGCTGGGTGCCGGAACCGCCGGGCTCCAGCCGATGTTCTTCCTGATGGTGCTGGCCGGACGGGTTCTCGGCCCGGGCTTCGGCTTCGTCCTCGGCGCCGTGTCGATGTTCGCCTCCGCACTGCTCACCGGCGGCGTCGGCCCCTGGATGCCGTTCCAGATGCTGGCCATGGGCTGGTTCACCATGGGCGCCGGCCTGCTCCCCGCCCCCGACCGGCTGCGCGGACGCGGCGAACTCCTGCTCCTCGCCGGCTACGGCGCCGCCGCGTCCGTCCTCTACGGCCTGGTGATGAACCTCCAGGGCTGGCCGTACATCGCGGGCATGAGCAGTTCCCTCTCCTTCGTCCCCGGCGACCCGCTGGGCGACAACCTGGCCCGCTTCGCCGCCTATGTGCTGGCCACCTCGCTCGGCTGGGACATTCCGCGCGCCCTGCTCACCGTGGTGCTGGTCCTCACCGTCGGCGGCCCCGTGCTGCGCACCCTGCGCCGCGCCACCCGCCGCACCCGCTTCCATCCCGATCCCCGCTTCGCCCCGGGCCCGACCGCACCCGGCCCCTGACCCGTCGGCCGGCTCCGCTTCCGGATGCCGGGGCGACGGTGTGGAATTGGTCACCAGTGCGGTGTCCGGCGGGGCCGCGCACGCCCGCCGGGGGAGCCGGACGGGTGCCCGGCCGGTGCCCGTCCGGCCGCCGGTGCGGCCGGACGAGGAGCAGGTCAGGGGCGGTCGACGGGGCGGGGTCCGCCATCCGCGGGACGGCGCCCTGAGCGGTACGGGCACCGGAGGCGCGGCACATGCGGACAGGCGAAAACCGGCGGAGCCGCGGCCTCCGCACATGGGATGATCGGATCACCGCAGCGCGGCGGAGCACCAGACCGCCCGACCATCCCCGGAGAGGTGAATGTCCCAGCCCGGCCAACCCGTCGCGGCCGTCGCCGACCCCGCCACCAGGCCCGACACCGGCCAACCGGCAACCAGCCGCACAGCCCGCACTGTTCGCGCCGTCCGCACCGTCCGCCGTTCCCTCCGCCCGCGCCGGCGCGGGCACCGGCCTTCCCCCGACCAGCTCGGCCCCCGGGGGAGGGCGGGACTCCTGCTCGTGCTGATCCTGGGCTCGCTGACGGCCATCCCGCCGCTGTCCCTGGACCTCTACCTGCCCGCTCTGCCCGGCATCGCCGACGAGTTGCACACCGGCACCTCCACCGTGCAGGTCACCCTCGCCACCTGCCTGGCCGGCCTCGGCCTCGGCCAGCTCGTCAGCGGGCCGATGAGCGACCAGCTCGGCCGCCGCGGCCCGCTGCTCGTGGGCATGGGCGTCTTCGCGCTCGCCTCCGCGGCCTGCGCCCTGGCCCCCACCATCGAGACGCTGGTCTTCTTCCGCGCCGTGCAGGGCCTGGCGGGTGCGGCGGGCGTGGTCATCTCCCGGGCCGTGGTCCGGGACATGTTCGACGGACTGGCCATGGCCCGCTTCTTCTCCACGCTGCTGCTCATCTCCGGTGTCGCGCCCATCCTGGCCCCGGTGTTCGGCGGGCAGATGCTGCGGGTCACCTCCTGGCGCGGGCTGTTCCTCGTGCTGGCCGTCATCGGTCTCGTCCTGGTCCTGGCGGTCGCCCGCTGGCTGCCGGAGACCCTGCCCCGCGAGCAGCGGCACGGCGGCGGCGTCCGCACCACCCTGCGCGACATGCGCGGCCTGCTCCGCGACCGCCTCTTCACCGGCTACCTGATCACCGGCACCGCCACCTTCGCGGCGCTGTTCGCCTACGTGTCGGCCTCCCCGTTCGTGGTGCAGGAGATCTACGGCGCATCGCCGCAGACCTTCAGCCTGGTGTTCATGGTCAACTCCATCGGGCTGGTGGCCGTCGGCCAGATCAACGGCAAGATCCTGGTGGGCCGGGTCTCCCTGGACCGGGTCGCGGCCGTGGGCCTGGGCCTCATCCTGGCGGCCGCGCTCGCCCTGCTGCTCATGACCAGCGGCCTGTTCGGCGACCTCACCCTGCTGCCCGTCGCCATCGGCCTGTTCGTCCTCATGTCGGCCATGACGCTGGTGCTGCCCAACACCAACTCCCAGGCCCTGATGCGCACTCCGCACGCCGCCGGGTCGGCGTCCGCCCTGCTGGGCGCCCTCCCGTTCTTCCTCGGCGGCCTCATCGCCCCCCTGGTCGGCATCGCCGGTGAGGACACCGCCGTGCCCATGGCCGTCGTCCAGCTGGTCTCGGTACTGCTGGCCATCGCGGCCTTCCTCGCCCTCTGCCGCCCCTGGCAGCCGCGCGCCGGTGCCTCCGGCGCCGGCCGCACCGTCGCCGCCGCCAGGCCCGACTGACGCCGCTCACCGGGCCGCGGGGGCGCGGCGGGCCCGGCCGGCGGGCCCGTTACGGTCGGCGCATGGACATTCCCGCACTGCTCAAGCGTTCCGGCGGACCGGTCACGCGCAGCCGCCTCGCCGGTGACCTGCGCGCCCTGGGGCTCGCCGAGGGCGATGTCGTGATGTTCCACACCCGGATGTCGGCCCTCGGATACGTGCCGGGCGGGACCCGGACCGTCATCGAGGCGCTCCGGGACACCGTGGGGGAGCGGGGCACGCTGATGGTGACCTGCGGGTGGAACGACGCACCGCCCTACGACCTCCCCGCGTGGCCGCCGGACTGGCAGGCCGCGGTGCGGGCCGAGCACCCGGCCTACGATCCGTGCACCAGCGAGGCGGACCACGGCTACGGCCGCCTCCCGGAGGCGCTGCGCCGGTGGCCCGGCGCGGTCCGCAGCCGCCACCCGGACGCGAGCTTCGCCGCCCTCGGCCCGGCGGCGGCCGGGCTGATGGCCGGCCACCCGTGGGACGACCCGCACGGCCCCGGCAGCCCGCTGGCACGGCTGGCGGCGATGGACGGCCGGGTGCTGCTGCTCGGCGCCCCGCTCGACACGATCACCCTGCTGCACCACGCCGAAGCGCTGGCCGAGGCCCCCGGCAAGCGGTTCGTCGCGTACGAGCAGCCGGTGCTGGTGGACGGCGAACGCGTCTGGCGCCGCTTCCGGGACATCGACACCGAGCACGGCGCCTTCGACTACTCCGCCGTGGAACGGGACGGCAAGGACGCCTTCGCGGTCATCGCCGAGGACATGCTGGCCGCCGGTATCGGGGCCGCCGGCCGGGTCGGTGCCGCCGACAGCCACCTCTTCCCCGCCCGCGAGGCGGTCGCCTTCGCCCGCACCTGGATCGAGGAGAGCATCCGTGACGACCGGCGGTGAGCGGCAGCGGCGGACCGAGGGGCTGTTCGTGTACGGCACCCTGCGGTTCCCGGAGGTGCTGAAGGGGCTGCTGGGCAGGGTTCCGGAGCGGGCGCCCGCCGCGGTGCGGGGCTGGCGGGCCGCGGCGCTGGAGCGGCGGCCCTACCCGGGGCTGGTGCCCGCGCCGGGGGCCACCGTGCACGGGCTGCTGATCACCGGGCTGAGCCCGGGGGAGTGGGAGGTGCTGGACCGGTTCGAGGGCGACGAGTACCGGCTCGGCCGGCTTCCGCTGGCCGGGGGCGGCCGGGCCTGGACCTACCTCTGGGCCGGCGGCGGCGTCCGCCCGCAGGACTGGGACGCCGGGGAGTTCGCGGCACGGCACCTGGCGCGGTATGCGGCCGGACCGGGCGGATGACACCTACCGTGTCGGGCATGACGACGGAGCCGGCCGCCCTGGTGCGGGAGATCTCGGCGCTGCCGGAGGGCGAGCGGCCGTGGTGCGGCGGCGTGGCGGTGGTGGCCGGGCGCGGACCGGAGACCCTGGTGCGGCACTGTGCCGGCTGGGTGCAGCGCTGGGCCGCCCGCGGCCGCGAGCTGCCGCGCCCCCGGCGGCAGCCGGTGACCGGGCACACGCTGTTCGATCTGGCCTCGCTGACCAAGCTGTTCACCGCGGTCGCGGTGGTGCGCGAGTCCGAGCGGGGCCGGGTGGCGCTGGACGAGCGGGCCGCGGTGTACGTGCCGGAGTTCGGGCGCGCCGGGAAGGGCCGGATCACCGTCCGGGACCTGCTGACCCACCGGGCCGGCCTGCCGCCGGAACTGCCGTTCCACGAGCGGCGCGAGCGTCCCGCCTCCCTGGAGCCGCTGTGGCGGCTGCCGCCCGACCTGCCGCGGGACCGGCTGCGCCGGTACTCGGACCTGGGCATGATCGTGCTCGGCGTGCTGCTGGAGCGGGTCACCGGCAAGGGCCTGGCCGAGGTGGTGGCGGAGGGGATCACCGGCCCGCTGGGGATGGCGGACACCCGGTTCGGCCCGGTGCCGCCGGAGCGGGCCGCGGCCACCGAGGACCAGCGGCGCCCGTGGGCGAAGGCCGACCGCGGCATGCTGCGCGGCGAGGTGCACGACGAGAACGCGCACGCGCTGGGCGGCGTGGCCGGGCACGCGGGACTGTTCTCCACGGCCGGCGACCTGGCCGCGTTCTGCCGGGCGCTGCTCGGCGGCGGCGGGCCGGTGCTGCGTGCGGAGACGGTGCGGACGATGTGGGAGCCGCCGGGGCTGGGCTGGGAGCTGGACCAGCCGTGGTTCATGGGCGGCCTGGCGCCGGGCGCGGCCGGGCACACCGGGTTCACCGGCACCAGCCTGGTGGTGCACCCGGCGAGCGGCGCATACCTGGTGATGCTGGCCACCGCCGTGCACCCGGTGCGCCCGGAGCGGCCGGACCACCGGCCCCGGGCCGCCGCCGGGACCCGGCTGGCCCGCGCGCTCGGCCTACACTCGCACCCGTGAACAGCACCTCCGAGCAGCTCCGCGGCGCGCTCGACGGCCTGCTGGAGGGGCTGCCGCCCAGGCGCCTCACCGGCGCCGTGGAGCGGCTGAAGGAGCAGTACCGCGGGCGGACGGCGGACGGCCGTGCCGCCGGCACCGTGCCGATACTGCGCGACCGGGTGGACGTGGTGGCCTACGCCGCCTACCGCATGCCCGCCACCTTCGCGGCGGCCGGTGCCGCCCTGCGCGAGCTGGCCGGCCGGCTGCCCGGCTGGTCCCCCGCCGGGCATCTCGACATCGGCGGCGGCACCGGTGCGGCGGTCTGGGCCGCGGCCGGGACCTGGCCCGCGGCGGACCGGCCGGTCACGGTGGTGGACTGGGCCGGACCGGCCCTGGAGCTGGGGCGCGAGCTGGCCGGTGCGG
>NZ_WTLH01000265.1 GCF_011421595.1 Streptomyces sp. YIM 98790
CCCCGAGCCGGTGGTGCCCCCGCCGCCCGTTCCCCCGCCGCCGCAGCCACCGCCGCCGGGCCCGGACGCGGACCCGGACGCGGGCCCGGCGAAGCCCGTCGCGGAGCCGGCCGGCGAGCCGGTGAGCGGGATCACCGCCGGCCACGGGCCCGTCCGGCTGGCCAGGGCATTCAGCCGCCTCTCCCGCCGGGTGCCGTCCCGCAGCCGCAGCGAGCTGGACGAGGAACGCACCGCGCGCTGCGGCCTCGCCGACGACCTGTGGCTGCCCTGGGTGCGGCCGGCCGAGGAACGCGCCTTCGAACTGGTGGTGCTCACCGACGCCTCCCCCACGATGCGGATCTGGCACGACACGGTGGCCGGACTGGCCCTGGAGGCCTCCCGCAGCGGTGCCTTCCGGGATGTCCGCACCATCCCCTTCAGCCTCCCCGCCCCGCCCCCGCCCGCCTCCGCCGCCGGGCACCACGGCGACGGCCCGCCGCCCTCCGCCGGACAGCCGGACGGCGGCGGAGCGCCGGGCGGTGCCGCCCCGGCCGGCCGCCCCCCGCCCGGCGAGCGGCACGACGGCGAGGAGGTGCGGCTGGGCCGGGGGGTGCGCAGCGGCGGTCCGGGCGAGCTGATCGACGCGAGCGGACGCCGGATCTTCCTCGTGGTCACCGACGGTCTGTCGCACGGCTGGGCCGGTCCCGCCGCGGACGGCCTGCTCCGGCGGCTGGCGGGCACCGGGCCGCTGGCCCTGGTCCACCTGCTGCCCACCTACCTCTGGCACCGCTCCTCGCTCTCCCCCCACCGCGCCCGCCTGGATTCCGGCGGCCCCGGCGCGCCCAACCGCCGTATCGGCCACACACCGCCGGACGACGCCTGGCCGCCGGTGCTGCCGGTGCCGGAGCCCGCCGCACCGCACCACCGGACCGCCGCACGCCCCGCCGCCCCCGGCCCCGGCCCGGTTCCCGTCCCCGTCCCGGTTCCCGTGCTCAGCCTCAAGCCCGGGCCGCTGACCGCCTGGGCGGAACTCGTCACCGGAAACACCGGGGTGCGCCGCACCCTGCCCGTGGTGCTGGCCGGCACCCTGGCCCGGGGCCGTCCCGCCCCCGGCCTGCGCGCCCCCCGGGCCGACGGGCCGCGGGCCGCCGCCGCGGCGGTGAGCCGTTTCGTCTCCCTTGCCACCCCCACCGCCCGCCGCCTGGCCCTGCAACTGGCCGCCGCGCCCTTCGACTTCCCGCTGATCGCGGAGCTGCGCGACCGCGCCGTCCCGGAAGCGGGCCCGGATCACCTCGCCGAGATCCTGATGGGCGGCCTGATCGACTGGGAGGGCGGTGACGGCCGCCCCGACTTCGCCGACGGCATCCGCGAGGCACTGCTCGCCCAGGGCACCCGCACCCAGCTCGCCGCCACCGTCGACCTGCTCGCCGGCCTGCCCGGCGGCGGCCGGCGCGGCAGCCTGCTCCAGGCCGCGCTGCGCGACCCCGACGGCACCGCGCTGCCGCCGCCCGCCCCGGCCGACCCCTCCTGGCTGCGCACCGAACTGGCCGTGCTGAAGGCCCTCTCCGGCCCGTACGCCCGGCGCGCGGCCCGGGTCGCGGGTCACCTGACCGGAGCAACCCATGGTGCCCATGCGCCTCCGGAGGGTAGCGGCGGGCCGTCCCCGGGCAGGGAACGGGCTGAATCTGTCCCCGATGCCACTGGAGACGGTGTGCCCGCCACCCCCGCCGACGCGCCGGCGCCCGCAACCGGCCCCGAGCCCGGCTCCCGAAACGGCTCCGGGCCCGGCTCCGGGAACGGCCCCGAGCCCGGCTCCGAGAACGGCCCTGAGCCCGAGACCGAGAACACCGACACCCCACATGCCCGGAAGGCTGTCCCGCACATGGAGCTGAAGGCCCCCGACACCCGCTACGTCCGCACCGGCCAGCCGAAGGTCATGGGGAATGTGCCGCCGAAGAATCCCAACTTCGTCGGGCGGGAGTCCTTGCTGGCCGCGGTGGAGGAACAGCTGCGCGGCGACGCCACCGCCGCCGTGCTGCCGCACGCCCTGCACGGCATGGGCGGGGTCGGCAAGTCCCAGATCGCCATCGAGTACGTCTACCGCCACAGCCACGAGTACAACGTCATCTGGTGGGTGCCCTCCGAGCAGGAGAGCCTGATCCTGGGCGCGCTGGCCGACCTGGCCCGCAATCTCGGCCTGGACGTCGGCCCGCAGGCCAACACCGCGGTCCCCGCCGTGCGGGAGGCGCTGCGCACCGGCAAGCCGTACGACAACTGGCTGCTGATCTTCGACAACGCCGAGAACATCGACACCGTCCGCTCCTACTTCCCCACCGGCGGCCCCGGCAAGATCATCGTCACCTCCCGGAACCGCGACTGGGAGCGCGTCGCCACCCCGCTCACGGTCAATGTCTTCGAACGCGAGGAGAGCGTCGCCCTGCTCCGCCGCCGCTCCCGCGACCTGTCCGCCGAGGACGCCGACCTGCTCGCCGACGCCCTGGGCGACCTGCCGCTCGCCGTCGAGCAGGCCGGAGCCTGGCACGCCACCACCGGCATGCCGGTCGCCGAATACCTGGACCTGCTGGAGCAGCGCCGCCCCGGCGTGCTGGAGCTGGACCCCTCGCCCGACTACCCGATCTCCGTGGCCGCCGCCTGGAACATCTCCCTGGACCGGCTGGCCGACACCAACCCGGCCGCCCGCCAGCTGCTGGAGATCTGCGCCTGCATGGCACCCGAGCCGGTGCCGCTGACCATGCTGCGCGGCTCCCGCAACGTGGAGATCACCCCCGAGCTGGACCCGGTGCTGCGCGACCCGGTGCTGTTCGCCCGCGCCACCCGGGACCTGAGCAAGCTCTCGCTGATCCGGCTGGACCACAAGAACGGCACCCTCCAGATGCACCGCCTGATGCACACCGTCATCACCAGCGGTCTCAGCCGGGAACGCACCGAGGTCATGCGCCACGCCGGCCACGTGCTGCTGGCCATGGCCAAGCCGGGTGCGCCGGAGGCGGCCGACCAGTGGCCCGCCTACCAGGCGCTGCTGCCGCACATCATGGCCTCCGGCGCGGTCCGCAGCGGCGACCCCTGGGTGCGGGAACTCGTCCACGACTCGGTGCTGTTCCTGTACTACTGGGGCGCCCACGAGGCCGGCGCCGAGCTGGCCCGGGAGGCGTGGACCCGGTGGAACGCGGACTCCGGCGAGGAGGACGCCCTGGTGCTGAAGATGGCCAAGCTGCTGGCCTTCCTGCTGCGCCTGGTCGGCTCCCCCGAGGAGGCGTTCCGCCTCAACGAGCAGGCCCTGGACGTCTCCCGCCGCGCCTCCGTGCCGGAGGAGGAGCTCATCGACTCGATGTGGCAGATGGCCGGCGCGCTGCGTTTCCGCGGTGAGGTCTACGCCGCCCGGGACCTGGACCGGGAGGCGGACGGCCGGGCCCGGGACATGTTCGGCCCGGAGGACCCGGCCGCTCTGCTGGCCGCTCACAGCTACGGCGTCTCGCTGCGGCTGAGCGGGGAGTTCGCGCTCGCCCGGGAGCTGGACGAGGAGACCGTCAACCAGTGGGAGCTGCTGTACGGCCCGCACAACGCGCTGACCCTCAACACCCGCAACGGCCTGACCATCGACATGCGGGAGGCCGGGGACTACCCGGGCGCCCGGGCCATGCAGGAGGACATCTACGCCACCTACCGCTCGGTGTTCGGCGAGGACAACGCGGCCACGGTGCGCGCCGCCCGGAACCTGGCGGTGTGCCGCCGCCGGGACGGAGCCCTGGAGGAGGCGGCGGCACTGACCGAGGACTGCCTCCAGCGGTTCACCGTCCGGTACGGCGCGGACCATCCGGACACCCTGACCACGGCGGTGAACGCGCTGGTGGACCGGCGGCTGCGGGGCGACCTGGAGGGCTCGCGGGAGATCGGCGAGCAGACCCTGGCACGGTTCCGCGCCACCCTCGGCCCGGACCACCCGTACACGCTGCTCACCATGGCCGATCTGGCGGCGACGCTGCGTGCCCAGGGCGAGGCGGCCGGCGCCGAGGAACTGGACACCGAGGCGGGCGAGCGGTTCCGCCGGACCCTGGGCGAGCGGCACGTCTGGTCGCTGACCGCGGCCCTGGGCCGGGCCAGCGGCCACTACGCCCGGCTGGACTTCGCGGGCGCCCGGGAGATCGACGAGGCGACGCTGCCCCTGCTGGAGGAGGTGTGCGGCACGGATCACCCGGTGACCCTGGCGGCCCGCGCCAATCTGGCCCTGGACCTGCGCGGCCTGGGCGAGATCGAGCGGGCGGACCGGCTGAACACCGAGGCGGTGGCCGGGTTCACCCGGGTGCTGCGTCCGGATCACCCGTGGCTGATGGCGGCCCGGCTGCACCAGCGGATCGAGTGCGACCTCGCACCCGCGCCCCTCTAGCCCGGGCGCCGGCCATCACCGCGCCGGCCCTGCCCCAGGCTCCGCTCCGGGTGTGGGTCCGGGCCGGGACGCGCCCGCCGAGGCCCAGGTCCGCCGGGTCGTGCCCGGCTCCCGGGCCCTGCGGGCCGCCGGGCCCGGGAGCCGGGCACGACCCCGGCCCGGGTCCCCGCCCGGGTCCCCGCCCGGGTCCCGGCTCCGGGACCGGACGCGGGCCGGTGCCCGCCGGGCGGAACGGCAGCCGCCGCACCAGGCTCAGCGCCGGCTGCACCAGCACCGTGGTGACCAGCGCCATCAGCATCAGCACGGTGTAGAGCCGGCCGCCGATCAGCCCGGCGTCCCGCCCGGCGTCCAGGGCGATCAGCTCGGTGACACCGTGCGCGCTGAGCAGCACCCCGACCGTGGCGGCCTCCCGGCCGGACAGCCCGGCGAGCCGGGCACCGGCCGCGCCGCTGCCCACCTTCAGCGCCAGCGCCAGCACCACGGCCACGGCCAGCACCGCGACGGCCGGGCCGGTCAGCGCGTCCACCTGCACCCGCTGACCCGCCGTCACGAAGAAGAACGGCAGCAGCAGGGTGCCGAGTTCGTTGAGCGGGCGGACCAGGTCCGCATCCAGCGTGCCGTCCGGCTCGCGGGGCGTCACCAGCCCGGCCAGCAGCGCCCCGAAGATGACGTGCAGCCCGAGCATGCCGGTCGCCCAGGCGGAGGCGAAGGCGAAACCGGTCACCACGGCCAGCCGCAGGGCCGGGTCCAGCCGGGTGCCGGAGAGCAGCCGGCGCAGCAGCGGCCGGGCGGCCACCAGCATCAGCAGCAGATAGCACAGCGCCCCGGCCAGCCGCGGCTGCCAGGCCAGGCCCTCACCGCCGGACGGCACCAGAATGCCCACCAGCACCGCCCAGCCCAGCACGTCCACCAGGCCGGCCGCGGAGACCGCGATGATCCCGGGCACGCTGCCGGCCAGGCCGTTCTCCCGCATCACCGCGATCAGCACCGGTACCGCGGTGAGGGTCAGCGCCACGCCGAGGAAGAGCACCGCGGGCGCCGACAGATCCTCCGGCGCGCCCAGCCGCCGCAGCCGGTCGTAGCAGAGCAGCGCCAGTGCCGATCCGGCGGCCATCGGCAGCAGGAAGGCGGCGGCGGAGACGGTGAGCACCGCGCGCGCCCGGGTGCGCAGCACCCCCAGATCCAGCTCATATCCGATACCGAAAAGAAAAATGATGAGCGCGACCTGTGCCAGGCCGTGCAGAATCGGAGCGTTTTCCTCCGGAAACAGGGCCTCCCGTAATGCGGGGGAGATGTGGTCGAGAAGTGTCGGCCCGAGTGCGATACCGGCGACGAGCTGTCCCACGATGGACGGCTGACCGAGCCGGCGGGCCGCCCAGCCCGCGCCGTGCGCCAGCACCAGGATCAGCGCCGTGGTGCCGATGAGCTGGACGGGCAGCGCTTCCGCGCTCATGGAAACACCTCCGGGGTCCGGGTCCCGGACCGGACACCGGGACGGCTGCGGCCGGCCCGGCCAGGAGTACGAAGGAGCCGCGCCGTGTTCAGGCTACTGCTGATTTTTGACAAACTGATATCTCCACAGCGAGAAACCGGATGACCGTGGGGGGCATGTGACAGCGGTGGTTTTCATTCACGGAACGGGTGTCCGGGAGCCTGCATTCTCCACGCTGTATCACCGCGTATCCGCGGGAATCCGGGAATTTTCCCCTTCTGTCCGTATGCATCCCTACTACTGGGGCGGTGAGTGGGGCGCCTCGCTCCGCGCCGGGGGCGTCAGCGTGCCGGGCACGGCCGCCGGCCGCGCACCCGGCCCGGAGCCGGAGCCGGAGGAGCAGGACCCCGAGGCCTGGGGCGAGTTGTACCGCAGCCCGCTGACCGAACTGGCGCTGGCCGCGGCCGGCGGCGGGGGCGGCCCGGCCGGCGGCCCGCCCCCGGAG
>NZ_WTLH01000266.1 GCF_011421595.1 Streptomyces sp. YIM 98790
CGGGCACGGGGACGCGCGGGGGCGGGGGCGCGGGGACGGGAGGCGCCCGGCCATGACGGAACCGCAGTTCCTGCGCGATCTGGCGCTGATCGCGCTCTACGCCGCTCTCGGCGCGGCCGTGGCCGGCGTGCTCGGCGCGCTGGCGCTGCGCGCCGTGCGGCGCCGCTCGGTGGCGGTCTCGCTGGCCGTGCTCACCGCCGCGGCGGTGGGCGCGATGCTGGCCGGCACGCTCGCCGTGGCCGAGGCGATGTTCCTGTCCCGGCACGACCTGGCGGTGGTGACCACGGTCGGCGCGGTCGGCGCGCTGACCGCCACGGCCACCGCGCTGCTGCTCGGCCGCTGGGTGATCGCCGGTCACCGGGCGCTGGAACGCGCCGCCGGAGGGCTCGGCGAGGACGGCACCTTCACCGCCCCGTCCGGTCCGATGCCCGCCGAACTCGCCTCGCTGGCCCGGGCGATGGCCGAGGCCGGGGACCGGCTGGCCGCCTCCCGGGAGCGGGAGCGCGCGCTGGAGGCGTCCCGGCGCGAGCTGGTCGCCTGGATATCGCACGACCTGCGCACCCCGCTGGCCGGGCTGCGGGCGATGGCCGAGGCCCTGGAGGACGGCATCGCCGGCGACCCGGACCGCTACCACCGGCGGATCCGGGGCGAGGTGGAGCGGCTCAGCGCCATGGTCGGCGACCTCTTCGACCTCTCCCGCATCCAGGCCGGTTCGCTGGCCCTCTCCCCCACCCGGATGTCCGTCTACGACCTGATCAGCGACGCCATCGCGGGCGCCGACCCGCTGGCCCGGGAGCTGGGGGTGAAGCTGGCCGACGCCGGGGTGGAGCCGGTGCCGGTCGAGGTGGACGGCCGCGAGATGAGCCGCGTCCTGGCGAACCTGCTGGTCAACGCCATCCGCAGGACCCCGCCTGACGGCACGGTGGCGGTCGCCGCCCGCCGCGAACACGATGCCGTCGTGCTGTCGGTCACCGACGAGTGCGGCGGCATCCGGCCGGAAGACCTGCCCCGGGTCTTCGACACCGGCTGGCGCGGCGAGGACGCCCGCACCCCGCCGTCCGGCGCGGGCCTGGGCCTGGCCATTGTCCGCGGCATCGTCGAGGCCCATGCGGGCCGCACCGAGGTGCACAACATTCCCGGCGGCTGCCGCTTCGACATCCGTCTCCCGGCCCCCGCCTGAGACTTCGGCGGGCGGGCGGGCCGGGGGCAGGTGCCGGGCCGGGCCCGACGGGCGGGCCGGGCGGGTACGGCTCAGCCGCCCGTGGGAGCGGGAAGCCCGGGCGGGTCCGCGAGCGGGGCGTGGGCGAAGGACCGCATGCCGCGGCTGAACGGGACGGTCGGCTTCCAGCCCAGCTCGGCGCGGAGCCGGGCGGAGGCGGCGGTGATGTGGCGGACATCGCCGAGCCGGTACTCGCCGGTGACCTCCGGGACCGGGCCGCCGAAGGCGGCGGCCAGGGTGCGGGCCATCTCGCCGACCGTGTGCGGCTCGCCGCTGCCGGTGTTGTAGACGCGCAGGGTGCCCTCCGGGCGGTCGGGCAGGGCGGTCAGCGCGGCCACGTTCGCGGTGGCCACGTCCCACACGTGGATGAAGTCGCGGCGCTGGCCGCCGTCCTCGAAGACCCGCGGCGGCTCGCCGCGCTCCAGTGCGGAGCGGAAGAAGGCGGCCACGCCCGCGTACGGGGTGTCGCGCGGCATCCGGTCGCCGTAGACGTTGTGGTAGCGCAGGCTGATCGCCTGGCCGCCGGTGGCGCGGGCCCAGGAGGCGGCCAGGTGCTCCTGGGCGAGCTTGGTGGTGGCGTAGACGTTGCGCGGGTCGGCCGGGGCGTCCTCGGTGACCATGCCGGGGACCAGCGGCTGGGCGCAGTGCGGGCAGGCGGGCTCCCAGCGGCCGGCCGCCAGATCCGGTCCGGCGCGCGGGCCGGGACGTACCGTGCCGTGGTCCGGGCAGTCGTAGCGGCCCTCGCCGTAGACGACCATGGAGCCGGCCAGGGCGAGGTGCCGGATGCCGTGGTCCGCCATGGCGGCGAGGAGCACCGCGGTGCCGAGGTCGTTGGCGCCGACGTAGCCGGGGGCGTCGGCGAAGTCCTTGCCCAGGCCGACCATGGCGGCCTGGTGGCAGACGGCGTCGGCGCCGGAGGCGGACAGGGCGGCCCGCACGGCGTCCGGGTCGCGTACGTCGGCGCGGTGGAAGGGCACGTCGGGGCGGTCGGGGGCGGGGGGCCGCAGATCGAGCACGGCCGGTTCATGGCCGGCGGCCAGCAGGGCTTCGACGACATGGGAGCCGATGAACCCGGCTCCTCCGGTGACCAGCACACGCATGACTCCACGCTATGCGCGGGCGTGGCCCGCGGGGCGGGTGACGCGGCCGGTGTCCGCGTTCCGTAAGAACCGCGGGAGGGGAACGGGAGGGGTCACGGGGCGCGCCGCGCCGCGGGCGAGCCGTGCGGGGCCGGTGCGTCAGCCGGGCGTGTCGGTGCCGGGGATGTCCGTGTCGCCGGTGTCGCCGGTGTCGGCGAGGTCGGCGAGGTCGGCGAGGTCGGCGAGGTCGCCGGTGTCGGCCAGGTCGGCCCAGGGGACGGTCANCCGGTGTCGGCCAGGTCGGCCCAGGGGACGGTCAGCCAGGGGCTCTCCGGGTCCGAGCGCAGCAGCCGGTGCACCCGCGCCATGTCGGTGTACCAGGTGCCGAACTGCTCGCCGTCGAAGTGCAGGCAGCGGCCCAGCACATAGCCGGCGGCGAAGTCGGCCCAGGAGTGGTAGACGGACCGGGCGGCCTCACCGATCTGGCGCAGCGCCTCCTCGGCCTCGGACGGTTCGCCGAACCGGGCGCCCACGCCCCACCGGGCCATGGCGGAGCCGCGCCCGAAGTCCCAGGCGAGCACCGAGCGGACGATGTCGTCGGGGTCCGGCCCGAGCAGCCCGTCGGAACGGAAGCGCTCCTCGTAGCGCAGGATGCGGGCGATCAGCGAGTCGGTGCGGGCGATGGAGGTGGTGAGGTCGAAGTCCGGCGGCCGGTTGGTGGCGTCCACGATCTCCGCGGTCCGCCCCAGCATCACCTGCTCGGTGGTCTTCTGCCACTGCTCCGCGTCCGGCAGCAGATGGTAGGCGTCCCGGAACGCCAGCCGCACCTGGAGCACGAACTCCCACAGCGCGTCGTGGTGTTCACCGCTCACCAGGACCGCGAGCTGCGGCAGCCATGCGCCCCGGGAGGTGACGCCCCACCACTGCCGGAGCTGGTCGCGCTCGAAGGTGTATCCCCGGCCGTGCCAGCCGGGGTCGTTCCACAGGTCGCCGTTGTTCACCAGCAGCAGGGCACCGCAGGCCATGCCGTGCGCCACGGTGTCGCGCAGGTGGCCGGTGCGCAGGGTCTTCAGCTGGGGCTCCTCCAGCCGGTCGCAGGGGCGGGCGTGCCGCTTCCAGCGCCGCGGCCGGGCGGGGACGAAGGTCTCCAGGGGGGTGCCGGGGTTGACCGCCAGCCAGTCGGCGGTCCTCTTCCACCGCCGCGACAGGTGGTACAGCGTGGACCGCTCGTAGATCCGGCCCGGTGCCGGACGCGGCACCATGCCGCGGGTGAAGACCGGGACGCTGAGCCCCGGGGGCTCGGCGCTGCGGAAGACCATGGGGCGGACGTTGCTGGTCAGGGCGTCGGAGAGCTCCTGGCGCTGGGGGAAGAAGAGGTCGGTGTTGCCCAGCCGGTGGTAGAAGGTGTCCCAGTCGCCGGTGGACGCGGCGCGGTACAGCACCTGCTCGGCCTCGGTGGGCGGCTCCCAGTCCTCCGCAGGCGGCCGGCCGGCCCGGCCGGCCTGTTCGGTGTCCTCCGGGCGCCTCCCCGGACGGCCCGGCTGTCCGCTGTGCCCTGTCCCCATAGGGCGAGAACTGTAGCGCAGCCGCCGGGTGCCGCTCCGGGCGGCCCGGCGGTACGGCGGACGCGCGCCGCCGTACCGCCGGGCGGGGCATCGTGCCCGGTCGCCGGGGGGGGCGGGAAGGCGGGCAGGGGTCAGCGGGCGGTGCGGACGCCGCGCGCCAGTTCGCCCGCGAGCTCCCGTACCGCCGTCAGCCCGGCCTCCAGGTCGCCCCGATGGTCCAGCATGCGTTGGACAAAAGCACTGCCCACGATGACGCCGTCCGCGAACCGCGCCACCTCGGCGGCCTGTCCGGCGTGGGAAACGCCCAGGCCGACGCAGACCGGCAGCTCGGTGGTGGCCCGGGTGCGGCGTACCAGTTCCTGCGCATCCCGGCTGACGGTCTGCCGGGTGCCGGTGACCCCCATCAGGGAGGCCGCGTAGACGAAGCCGCTGCCGGCCGCGGTGATGGCCGCCAGGCGCTGGTCACGGCTGCTCGGCGCGACCACGAACACCGTTGCCAGGCCGTGCTGTTCGGCGGCCTTGCGCCACTTCTCGGACTCCTCCACCGGCAGGTCGGGCAGGATGCAGCCGGCCCCTCCGGCCTCGGCCAGCCCGGCCGCGAACCGCTCCTGGCCGTAGCGGTCGACGGGGTTCCAGTACGTCATGCACAGCACCGGGACGCCGGTGGCGGCGTGCACCTCGCGGACGGTGCGCAGCACGTCCGCGATGCGGACCCCGCCGCGCAGCGCGATGTCGTCGGCGGTCTGGATGACCGGGCCGTCCAGCACCGGGTCGCTGTGCGGCAGCCCGATCTCCAGGATGTCGCAGCCGCCCTCGGCCATGGCGGTGGCGGCCCTGATGCCCTCCTCCACGGTGGGGAAGCCGGCCGGGAAATAGCCGATCAGGGCGGCGCGGTTCTCGCCGCGGGCCTGTTCCAGCACGGAACTCAGCAGGGCGGTGGTGCCGGTGCCGCTCATGCGTCCGCTCCTTCGGTGGTGCCGGCCGGGCTGTCGTAGAGATGGAAGTAGCGGGCGGCGGTGTCCATGTCCTTGTCGCCGCGCCCGGAGAGATTGACCAGGATCAGGCCGTCCGGGCCGAGTTCGCGGCCCAGGTCCAGCGCGCCGGCCAGCGCGTGCGCGGACTCGATGGCCGGGATGATGCCCTCGGTGCGGGCCAGCAGGCGCAGCGCCTGCATGGCCCGGTCGTCGGTCACCGGCCGGTACTCACCGCGTCCGCTGTCCTTCAGCCAGGCGTGTTCCGGGCCGATGCCGGGGTAGTCCAGCCCGGCGGAGATCGAGTAGGGCTCGGTGATCTGGCCCTCGTCGTCCTGCAGGACGTAGGAGCGGGAGCCGTGCAGGATGCCGGGCTCGCCGGCGGTCAGGGTGGCGGCGTGCTCGCCGGAGTCCACACCGTGGCCGGCCGCCTCCAGCCCGACCAGCCGGACGCTGTCGTCGCCGAGGAAGGCGTGGAACAGGCCGATGGCGTTGGAGCCGCCGCCCACACAGGCGGCGACGGCGTCCGGCAGCCGGCCGGCGCGCTCCAGGATCTGGCGCCGGGCCTCCACCCCGATGACCCGGTGGAAGTCGCGCACCAGGGCGGGGAAGGGGTGCGGTCCGGCGACCGTGCCGAACAGGTAGTGGGTGTGGTCCACATTGGCCACCCAGTCGCGGAACGCCTCGTTGATGGCGTCCTTCAGGGTGCGGCTGCCGGAGGAGACGGGGACGACCTCGGCGCCGAGCATGCGCATCCGGGCGACGTTCAGCGCCTGCCGCCGGGTGTCGATCTCACCCATGTAGATGGTGCAGTCCAGGCCGAACAGGGCGCAGGCGGTGGCGGTGGCCACACCGTGCTGGCCGGCCCCGGTCTCGGCGATCACCCGGGTCTTGCCCATCCGGCGGGTGAGCAGGGCCTGGCCGAGCACGTTGTTGATCTTGTGGGAGCCGGTGTGGTTGAGGTCCTCGCGCTTGAGGAAGACGCGGGCGCCGCCCGCTTGCTCGCCGAAACGCCGCACCTCGGTCAGCGCGCTGGGGCGGCCGGTGTAGTGCACGAGCAGGTCGTTGAGCTCGGCGGCGAAGGCGGGATCGTGCTTGGCCTTCTCGTACTCGGCGGCGACCTCCTCGACCGCGGCCCGCAGGGCCTCGGGGATGAAGGTGCCGCCGAACGCGCCGAACCAGCCCCGGGCGTCGGGCACCCTCCCCTCGGGGTCGGGCAGGAAGAAGCCGTCGGACATGACGTCGGACATGACTGGGCCTTCCGGAAGGAATGGGACAGTACGGGCGGGAACAGCGCAGCGGTGGGACGCGGGACGCGGCGGGCGCCGCCCGGGGCGGGCCGGCGCCGGCGGTGCGGCGTCGCCGCTCCGGGTCCGGCGGGACGCC
>NZ_WTLH01000267.1 GCF_011421595.1 Streptomyces sp. YIM 98790
CCCGGCCGGCCCCGGCCGGGGGCAGCCGGGCGGCCGGGGTCAGTCGGTGCGGGTCTCGGGGCGGCCGGGGGCGGCCCACAGGGTGTGGTAGGTGCCCTCGCGGTCGGTGCGCTGGTAGGTGTGGGCGCCGAAGAAGTCGCGCTGCCCCTGGATCAGCGCGGCGGGCAGCCGCTCGGCACGCAGCGAGTCGTAGTAGGCCAGCGCCGAGCTGAAACCGGGCACCGGCACACCGTCGCGGACGGCGGTGGAGACCACGGTCCGCCAGGCGGGCTGCGCGGCACCGGCCTCCCCGGCGAAGCCCTCGTCGGCCAGCAGCCCCGGCAGATCGGGGTTGGCCCGGTAGGCGGCGGTGATCCGGTCCAGGAAGCCCGCCCGGACGATCGACCCGGCACGCCAGATGGCGGCCACCATGCCCGGGTCGATCCCCCAGCCGTACTCCTCGCTCGCCGCCTGGATCATGTGCCAGCCCTGTGCGTAGGCCACCACCTTGGAGGCGTAGAGGGCCTGCTCCACCTGGTCGGCGAAGCGCGCGGCGTCGTCCGGGTGCAGCTCCGGCCGGTCCGGGCCGGGCAGCGCACGGGCCGCGCGGCGCAGCCGGGTGTGGCCGGACACCGCGCGGGCGAACACCGCCTCCGCGATGCCGGTGACCGGGGTGCCCAGGTCCAGCGCGGTCTGCACGGTCCAGCGGCCGGTGCCCTTCTGCCCGGCCCGGTCGGCCACGATGTCGACGAACGGCCGCCCGGTGCCGGCGTCGGTGTGCGCCAGCACCTCCGCGGTGATCTCGATCAGGTAGGAGCCCAGGCGGCCCTGGTTCCAGGTGCGGAAGATCTCCGCGATCCGGGCCGGATCGTAGCCCCCGGCCTGGCGCAGCAGGTCGTACGCCTCGCCGATGAGCTGCATGTCGCTGTACTCGATGCCGTTGTGCACCATCTTCACGAAGTGGCCGGCGCCGTCCGGCCCGATGTGCGCGACGGTGGGCGTGCCGTCCGGGGCCTTGGCGGCGATGTCCTGGAACAGCGGCGCCAGCGCCTCGTAGGCCTCCTTGGAACCGCCGGGCATCATGCTGGGCCCGTGCAGTGCGCCCTCCTCGCCGCCGGAGACCCCGACCCCGACGAAGTGGATGCCCTGCTCGCGCAGCTTCGCCTCGCGGCGGCGGGTGTCGGCGAAGTGCGCGTTGCCGCCGTCCACCAGGATGTCGCCGGGTTCCAGCAGCGGCGCGAACTCGTCGATCACCGCGTCGGTGGGCGCACCGGCCTGGACCATCAGCAGCAGCTTCCGGGGCCGCCGGAGCGCGGCGACCAGCTCGGCCGGGCTCTCCGCCGGGACGAAGCCGCCCTCGTGGCCGAAGTCCTGGACCAGGGCGCGGGTGCGTGCGGCACTGCGGTTGTGCACGGCCACCGTGTAGCCGTGCCGGGCGAGATTGCGCGCCAGATTGCGGCCCATCACCGCCAGTCCGGTGACGCCGATCTGGGCGGTTGCGGTCGGTGCCGTCATCGCGTGGTCAACTCCTGGCCTGGGTGAGGCGGTCACGGACCGCGTCACTATAAGCCCGCGCGCGGGCCGTGCCCCGGAGCTTTCGGCAATTCGCACAATCCTCGCGGCACGCCGCCCGCACCGCCCGCACCGCCCGCACCGCCCGGCAGCCCGCGCCCCCGGGCGCCGGCGCCGGCCGGTGGGGCCGGAGCCGGGCCCGGAGCGACGGCAGGGCTGCGNCCGGCAGCCCGCGCCCCCGGGCGCCGGCGCCGGCCGGTGGGGCCGGAGCCGGGCCCGGAGCGACGGCAGGGCTGCGGGTCAGGGGCGGGGGTCAGGGGCGGGGGGGATCAGTGCGCGGTGTCGGTGTCCCAGAGCACCTCACCCTCCGGTGACCTGATGACCACATTGCCGTCCGCCTGGATCACCAGCACCGATCCGGGGACCGCCCGGGACGGCCGGGACCACAGCCGCTCGTCGAAGGCGTTGTAGATGACGAAGCGGCCGTCCTGCTGGAAGGCCGCGCGGACGCCGCCGTTGCTCCCGCTGTGGGACTCCCAGACCAGTTGCTGGTGCTCGTCGTGGACGGTCAGGTTGCCGTCCGCCTGGAGGCGGAGCTGGGCCTTGCCGCTGCTGATCGGCGGATCACCGGCGTTGATGGTGTACGGCGCGGTCAGCACCCGGTCCCCCTGCTCCAGCAGGGTGCCCCTGGCCAGCTTCTCCAGGGCCGTCATGGACGGGCAGAAGGCGTAGACCGAGCCCTCGGTGCGCACGAACTGCTTGAAGCGCAGCGGGACCGTTCCCTTGGTCCCGAGGTCCTGGGAGTCGGGGAAGGCGACGGTGGTGTCCGAGCCGCACAGCGGGTCCCGGCCCACGCTGGGCCTGCGGTGCGGGAAGTCCCTGGCCTCGATCCAGCCTTCCTGGATGAACTCGAACTGCGCCACCAGATCGCTCTGGTAGCAGATGAAGACCAGGCCGCGGGGTGCGTCCGGCCCGTTCTTCTCGCCCGCCGCCGGGTCGAAGGGCTCGCCGTACGGGATGCCGCGCCGCATGATGCGGCGCCCGTCGAGATTGGTCGCCTCCTTCTCGAACTCCTCGCTGTCCGGCCGGAGCCGGAGGCCGTCGCGCGGGCTGGTCTTGCGCAGGTGGGAGAAGAGCGGGGTGATCCTCCCCTCGGGGTCGTTGGCGTAGGAGATGTCGTTGTCGCGGGAGAGGTCGGCGTTCGCAGGCTTGTCGGCGTCCGGGCTCTTGTGCACCGGGACGCCGGAGCGCCAGCGGCCCACCAGGCGGGCGGCCAGCCACTCCACGGTGGTCTCCTCCGGGACCACGCCGTGATCCTTGAGCTCCTGGAGCCGCTCGGTGATCTGGGCCCACCAGCCGGGCACGTCCTGGCCCAGGCGGCGCACCACCTGGAAGGAACCGTTGGTCATCCACTCGGGGAGTTCCGGTACCGGCGGCAGCGGCGAGCCCTTGCCGCGCGGCACCGTCTCGTGGCCGATGACGAACTCGCCGGCCGGGATGATCCGGGTCCCGGGCCGGTCGCGCTTCCACTGCGGGTTGCGGGGGTCGGGCTCGTCGAAGCCGCGCACGGCCGGTTCGCTGACCCCGTCCTTGAAGCCGAAGTGCTCCCGGCCACGGCGGGTGCCGGACAGGGTGGCGCCGTCCTGTTCGAAGAGGATGGCGATCTGGTGGGCGGCGGCGTCCTTGCGTTCCCAGGAGAGGGTGGAGCGCAGGTCCTCCGCCTCGTCGGCGGCGAGGGTGAGCACGGCGTGCACGATGTGCTCGGGGTCGTCCGGGTCGTCGCTGAACAGCCAGTGCCCGGGGGCGTCGACGCCGGTGTCGCCGAGCCGCTCGGCGCGGGCCGCGCTGCCCTCGCGCAGCGCGACCAGGGTGGGGGCGCGGGAGTCGGCGAACAGGTCCGGGGACCCGGTGAGGAAGCGCAGGCCGGCGGCGGTGAAGCCGACGCTGCGCCAGATCGCCTTCTTGCGCTCCGGGTCGGCACCGCCGGTGATCTTGTGGCCGCGGCGGAACTCCTCGTTGTAGAGGGAGACGTCCTGGGTGGTCGCGATCCGGTGGCGCAGGAGGTTGAGCCAGCTGCGGGCCGGCTCGGGTTCGGCGAACCGCAGGAAGAGGAACTGCGCGTGGTCCTTCTTGAAGCCGGCGATGATGTCGCCCTGGATCTCGGTGCTCTCCCGGAGCGGGAGTTCGGGCGGGGGTCCGTCGTCGGCGGGCGGGCGGGCGGTGCCGGGCTGGCGCGGGATGGCGGTGGTCTCGGACGGCGTCGCGTACGTCATGGCCTCTCCGGGCGGTGCGATGCGGTGCGGGTCGGTGCGATCGGCAGGACCGGCGTGCGGGCCGGTGCGGGTCGGAGGTGCGGGGCGCCGGGCAGGACCGGCGTGCGGGCCGGAGTGCGGCGGCGGGCCCGGGGCGGACCCCGGGCCCGGGCCGGTCCGGCTCAGCGCCGGGGCGGACCGAACTGGACCCACTGGGCCTCGCTGGGCACGCCGTCCTCGTCGAGCAGGAAGAGCATGTAGAAGCCGGGGACGGCGTCCTCCGGCTCCGCCGGGGCGCGCAGTTCCAGGGAGTCGGCGTCGCGGGCGGTGATCTCCAGCTCCAGGTGGCGCTGGCTGGTGTTGACGGAGTGGGTGGAGGTGGAGGGCGCGAGCACCACGGCCCTCGCCACCTGGTCGGGGGTGGTGGTGGAGACGCCGAAGTGCCGCCCGTAGCGGATGGTCTGCTCCGGGACCTCCCCCAGGTCGGGGCGGTCGCCGCGGTGCAGATAGGCCGGCTCGTAGATCTCGATGGCGCCGTGCATGTCGTCGGTGATGTCCGGGTCGTTGGCGATCTGCTGGAGCTCGTCGCCGGTGATCATGATGCGGCCGTCGGGCATCACGACGGCGTTGGAGTGGTAACCGCGGGGCAGCCGCTGGACCGGGCCGAGCCGCCAGTTCTCGCCGTTGCTGTCGCCCAGTTCGGTCTGGCGGTACTTCTGGTCGGCGTTGGGGTTGTACTCGCCGTTGCCGTAGTCGCGGATGTCGGGGGCGCCGTTGACGGTGAAGAGGCTGCCGTCGGGCAGGATCAGGGTGTTGTCCTGGGTGCGGCCGAAGTGCTTCTCGCCGGTCACGGTCCAGGTGCCGTCCTTGAACAGATAGGTGGCCGGGTCCTCGGGGTCGCCGCCCATCTGGAGGATGGCCTCCGGGCCGTCGGTGCCGTTGGGCAGCAGGACGGCGGAGCCGTACCAGCGCTCCGGGTTCTTGCGGCCCTCCGGGTGGTCCGGGCGGTCGGGCAGGTCCTCGCGGGTCTCGGCGCGCGGGTCGAAGACCCACTGCTGGTCGGAATCCCGGCCCAGGGTGTAGATCAGGCCGTCGTTGAGGGCGAAGGCGTGGGGGTAGTCGTGCCGGAAGGGGGCGTCCGCCCCGAAGCGCTCCGCCGGGATGTCCCGGGGCTGGTAGCGGGTGCCGATGGGCACGGCGTTGCCCTGGGCGGGCCAGCGCTCGACGATCTCGGTGGGGGTGCCCCAGCCGCGCTCGGACTGGCCGGAGAAGATCAGCTGGCGGCCGTCCGGCCCGGTGACCACGCTCGGGTACCAGCGGCCCACGGACAGGTCCGGCTGCTCCAGCCAGACCTCCTCCCAGGGGTCGAAGACCAGCGCGAGCTTGGCGCCGCTGCCGTGGTTGCCGCCGAGGTTGCCGCCGAAGACGCCGAGCATGCCGTTGGGCAGGAAGGAGTGGCCGGCGCAGAAGAAGGGGGCGGGGCGGGGCTCGTCCTTGCCGTCGGGCACGTCGACCACGGGCGGGGGGACGGCCGTGAAGGCGTCGGCGCCCGTTCCCTGCCCCGGATCCCACAGGTAGGCGCGGCCGGCGTTCTCCGCGCCGATGACCTGGGTGGGCGCGGTCTCGCGGTTGGGGTTGTCCTCCACCGGCTCGAAGGAGAAGACCAGCACCTTCCCGGTGGGGAGCTGGGCGATGTGGACGCCGTAGTCGGGTGACGGGAAGAAGTCCGTGAACTGCCCGGACTCGGCCGGGTCGATGCCGGCGTTCTTCTTCTCCTGGTCCTCGGTCAGCCAGTTGAGGCTGGCGGTGCGGGTGGTCTGCGGGTAGTCGGCGTTCTCGCCGGCCGCGATGCGGACCTTGGCGTGCTCCTCTGCGTGGTCCTGGCCGAGGACGGCGGCCTCCTCGGGGTCGACCTCGGCGGCCACCTCCTCCTCGGAGACCTCGGCGGTGCGCAGGGTGCTGGGCGGGCCGGACTCGCCGGTGCCGTCGGCGGAGTGGCCGAGGGCCGTGCCGGTGCCGGCGAGCAGGGTGGACGCGGTGACGGCCGATACCACGGCACAGGCCGTGGCGAGCCTCGACAGCTTGCGTCGAGCCATGACAGCGCTCCTTCAGAGCAGTCGGATGACAAACGACAGAGCGCTGACCAGACTCTCGGTAATGACGATCATGCCGTAAGTAGTCATTGGGCGGTGCGCGAGGCACCTTGACGCGCACAGCACACCCTCGCGGCGCCCGCGGCGGCGGGGTCGTGCGCCCCGCTGCCGCGATGCTCCGCCCGCACTCCCGCACGCGGGCGCGCGGGCACGGGCGGC
>NZ_WTLH01000268.1 GCF_011421595.1 Streptomyces sp. YIM 98790
CCCGCCCGTGGCGCCGGGGCCGCCGCAGCCGCCGGGGCGCCGCCGGGTCCCCGCCCGCCCCTGGGGCCGCCGCTCAATCTGCGCAGCCCGGCGCATCGCGCCGAGCGCGAGCTGCTCAAGGTCGCGCTCCAGCAGCCGCAGCTCGTCGCCCCGGTCTTCGACGCCTACGGGGAGGACGAGTTCACCGGCCCGCCCTATGCCGTGGTCCGCCGGGCCATCGCCGAGGCCGGCGGCACCGAGCACGCCGACGAGGCTTTTCTCGCCCGGGTGCGGGAGGCCGCGCCGGACGACAGGGTCCGTGCGCTGATCACCGAGCTGGCCGTGGAACCGCTGGAGCTGCCGCGCCGCCGCCAGCGCGAGGCCGACAGCTATGCCGCGCAGCTGCTGTGCGATGTCCGGCTGGCCGCGGTGCGGCGGCGCATCGCCGAGCTGGAGTCCGCGGCCCGCCGGCAGGACGCCCAGGGCGGCGCCGAGCGCTCCGCCGCCCTATGGCAGGAGGTCTGGACCCTCCAGCGGTACCGCACCGCGCTGGTGGAGCGCGGCGCCGCCGCCCTGTACTCCTGAGGCTTCCGGGCCCCCACGGCCTCACCCGGCCGGCCGCCCCCGGAGCCCGCCGTTCCTGGACGCCGGGCACCTCACGTGGCATATGCCGCCACCCATATCACCGTGAGGTAGCCGGAAGTGCGCGTGGCGTAGCGGTTGCGCGCAGAAACCGGACGCATGACCCTCGTGCCGTGGGTAGGCATTAATCCACACTGGTTTGCGGTGCCGTCTTTGACTGGCCGCGATCAACTGGAGGTCGCTCAGTGCAGACCCAGACCCTGACCGGTACGGCGACGGCAGGACCCGTGGCCGATCGCGACACGGCCGACGCTCCGGTCGATCCTCTCCGCCAGACCGTGCCGCCCCCGCCCGATCCGCATCCGCCGGTGCCGCCCGAGCCCGACCCCGTCCCCGCCCCGCCGCCGGAGCCCACCCCCGGACCGCCACCGCCCCCCTCCTCCGCTGCCGAGGAGAGCAGCACGGCCGGGAGCGACCTCGACACCGACGGCGACGTGCCCTGGGAGCGCATTCCGGAGCAGCGCCGCCCGCCCGGCGCCGAGACGGAGGTGACGCTGCGCACCGACTCCGGCGGCACCTCGGGCGACCTGTTCCGGCAGTACCTGCGGGAGATCGGCCGCATCCCGCTGCTGACCGCCTCGGAGGAGGTGGAACTGGCCCGCCGGATCGAGGCCGGGCTGTTCGCCGAGGAGCGGCTGGGCATCGCGGGCCGCGGGCTCGACGACCGCCTCGCCCTGGACCTGGACCGTCTGGTGGTGCGTGGCCGGATCGCCAAGCGCCAGCTCATCGAGGCCAATCTGCGGCTGGTGGTCTCCGTGGCCAAGCGCTACCTGGGGCGCGGGCTGACCATGCTCGACCTGGTGCAGGAGGGGAATCTCGGGCTGATCCGCGCGGTGGAGAAGTTCGACTACACCCGCGGGTTCAAGTTCTCCACCTACGCCACCTGGTGGATCCGCCAGGCCATGTCCCGGGCNCCAGGCCATGTCCCGGGCCATCGCCGACCAGGCGCGGACCATCCGGGTGCCGGTCCATGTCGTCGAACTCATCAACCGGGTGGTGCGGGTGCAGCGCCGCCTCCTCCAGGAACGCGGCCAGGAGCCCACCGCCCAGGAGGTCGCCGAGCAGCTCGACCTGACGGCCGAGCGGGTGCGGGAGATCCTGCGGCTGGCCCAGGACCCGGTCTCGCTCCAGTCACCGGTCGGCGAGGAGGACGACGTCAACCTCGGCGATCTGATCGAGGACGCCGATGTGCCGAGCCCGGCCGAGTCGGCAGCGTTCCTGCTGCTGCGGCAGCAGCTGGAGGCGGTGCTGTCCATGCTCGGCGACCGTGAGCGCCGGGTGGTCGAGCTGCGCTACGGCCTGGTGGACGGCAGGCCCCGGACCCTGGAGGAGATCGGCCGCATCTTCGGCGTCACCCGTGAACGCATAAGGCAGATCGAGCACAAGACCCTCGCCAAGCTCCGCGACCACGCCTACGCCGACCACCTCCGCGGCTACCTGGACTGACTCCCCGCCGACGGCACGGCCCCGGCCGGCGCGGGCGCCGGGACCGGCGTCAGGCGAACGCCTCGGGGTGCCGTTCCTCGCGGAGGGCGATGAACTGCTGGCGGACCGCCTGGCCGACGGCGAAGTCCTCCTCGGCAGGGGTGAAGGTCTGGCCCTGCGCCGCGCCCCGCCCCCACTCGCCGCCGGCCGGCGGGGCGTCCGGGCCGAGCCGGTCCTCGGCCGCGCCGAGCGCCCATGCCGCCTGCCGGGCGGCGCCCAGCGCGGTGTAGTCGGCCGGGGCCGGCACCACCACCGGCGCCCCCAGCAGCCCCGGGGCAAGGGCCTGCAGGGCCGGCAGCTCGGCCGCCGCCCCCAGCAGGAAGAAACGTTCCATCCTGACGCCGCGGCCCCGCAGTACGTCCGCGGCGTCGGCCAGCCCGCACAGCATTCCCTCGAACGCCGCCCGCGCCAGATGCTCCGGCTTCATCGACTCCCGCCGCAGCCCGGCCAGCGTGCCCGCGGTGTGCGGCAGGTCGGGGGTGCGCTCGCCCGCCAGGTACGGCAGCAGCACCAGTCCGTGCGCGCCCGGCGTGGAGCGCAGCGCCAGCTCCGACAGGTGCGCCAGATCGCAGCCCAGCAGATCCGCCGTGCCGCGCAGCACCCGGGTGGCGTTCAGCGTGCGCACCACCGGCAGATGCAGCCCCGTCGCGTCCGCCAGCGCGGTCACCGTCCCCCCGTCGTCGGTCAGCGCCGCCTCGTGCACCGCGCACACCGAGCCCGAGGCGCCCAGCGAGATCACCGCGTCCCCCGGCCCGATGCCCAGCCCCAGCGCCGCCGCCATGATCTCCGCGGTGCCCGCCGAGATCAGCAGCCCCTCCGGGGTCCGCCCGGCCGCCTCGGCCGGTCCCAGCACCTGCGGCAGCGCCGCCGGGTGCCCCAGCGCCAGCTCCACCAGATCCGGCCGCCACTGCCCGGTGGCCGCCGACCAGTAGCCGGTGCCCGACGCCCCGCCCCGGTCCGTGGTGAACCGGCCGGGACGCCCCAGAAGCTGCCACACCAGCCAGTCCTGCGGCTGCAGCACGGCCGCCACCCGCCGTGCCGCCTCCGGCTCCGCGCGGGCCAGCCGCCTCAGCTGCACCACCGGGTGACCCGGCTGCGGCACCAGGCCGACCGCGCCCGCCCACGCCTCCCGGCCGCCGAGGGCGTCCGTCAGCTGCACCGCGGCGCCCGCGCTCTGCTCCTCACCGCTCAGCGCCGGCCGCACCACCTGGCCCTCGGCGTCCAGCACCACCACCGCGTTGGCCTGCGCGGCCACCCCGATGGCGGTGACGTCCTCCAGCACCCCGCCGTCCGCCGCCTCGCCCAGCGAGAGCAGCCACGACTCCGGCGCCGGCTCCCCCTCCGGATGCTCGGCGTGCCCCTGGCGGAGCAGCTCCCCGGTGTCGGCGTCGCAGACCACGATGCTGGTGTACGAGGCCGAACAGACCAGACCGGCAACAATCCCCATGCGGCTGATGATGCCCCATCACGGGCCTGTAACGGCGTTGGTTGCGATCTCTTTGGAGTCCTGGCCCGGAGTCGTGACACGACCGGGGCACATCCCGCCCGCGCCCGGCCCGCCCAGATCCGGTCCGGGCCGCGGTTCCCGGGGAGTGCGCCCGCGCCCGCCGGCCCGGCGGTCCTCGACCTGCCGGACCCCGGACCGCCCGCCGTCGCCCCCAGCCGGGCCCGCGCCGCTCCCGAGGGGCGAAGCGGCCGGTCAGCGGAACCGGGACACCCGGCCCGCCCCCGGGCCGCCGGACGAGCCGTCCTCCCCCGCGCCGGGCGGTGTCCCGCCCGGCCGGTTCCGGCCGTCGCGGCCACCCTTGCCCTCCGCCCCGGGCGGCACCGTGCCGCCCACCGTGCCGTCCACGGCCGGACCCGCTCCGGACGCTAAGGCGGGGAAGCCCGTGCCCGGGCGTGTGCCCGGCGTGTCGGACGGCCGGTTCCGCACCCTCCGGTAGACCGGCTCGGCGAACCGCGCGGTCAGCGTCCCCAGAATCACCATGATCAGTACGTAGGCGGCGGCCAGCGGGGCGATCCGCGGTTCGGCCCCGGCCGCCAGCCCGGCGATCACCAGTGAGAACTCGCCGCGTGCCACCAGCGCGCCGCCGGCCCGCCACCGGCCGCGCCCGCCCACCCCGGCGCGCCGGGCCGCGTACCAGCCGGTGGCGATCTTGGTCAGCGCGGTGACCAGGCCCAGCAGCAGCGCCGTGACCAGCACCGGCGGGATGTCGGCCGGTGCCGTGGAGAGGCCGAAGAAGACGAAGAACAGCGCCGCGAACAGATCCCGCAGCGGGGTGATCACCCGCCGCGCGTGGTGCGCCACCTCCCCGGAGAGTGCGATGCCCACCAGGAACGCGCCCACCCCGGCCGAGACCTGGAGCCGCTCGGCGACACCGGCCACCAGCAGGGTCAGCCCGACCACCGCCAGCAGCAGCATCTCCGGATTGTCCGAGGCCACCGCCTTGCTGATCAGCCGTCCGTGGCGGAGTGCCAGATAGAGCGCCAGCCCGGCCGTGCCCAGCGCGATGACCAGGGTGAGGGAGGTACCCGCCAGCGACAGCCCGGACAGGGTGGCGGTCAGCAGCGGCAGATAGGCCGCCATCGCCAGGTCCTCCAGCACCAGCACACCCAGCACCGCCGGTGTCTCCCGGTTACCGAGCTGCCGCAGATCGGTGAGGATCTTGGAGATCACCCCGGACGAGGAGATGTAGGTGATTCCGGCAAGGGCCACGGCCGCCACCGCCCCCCAGCCCAGCAGCAGCGCCGCCACCGCGCCCGGCAGGGCGTTGAGCACCAGGTCCACCAGGCCGGTCCCGTACTGCCGCCGCAGATTGTCCACCAGCTCCGAGGCGCTGTACTCCAGGCCCAGCATCAGCAGCAGGAGCACCACCCCGATCTCCGCGCCGATCTGGAAGAACTCCTCGCTGGAGGCGTCCAGCGGCAGCAGCCCGCCGGTGCCGAAGGCGAGGCCGCCGAGCAGATAGAGCGGAATGGGGGACAGGCCGAGCCGCTCGGCCAGCCGTCCGGCGAGACCGAGACCGAGAATCACCGCGCCCAGCTCCATCAGCGTGACGGCCGTCTCCGCGGCGGCGATCTGCATCCTTGAGCCCCCTTCCGTTGTGTCGTCCGGCCCGGTGGTCCTCACCTCGCCCGGCACCGTTGCCGGTGCCGTCCGCCCGGGCCGGCCGGCACCGGCGGGGCGTCAGCCGCCCGCGATGATCCCGGCCAGGTCGGTCACGCCCTCGCGGGTGCCCACGACCAGCAGGGCGTCGCCCACCTCCAGCCGGAAGTCCGGGCCGGGGGAGGGGTGGGCGCCGGTGCGGCGCAGTACCGCCACGATGGACGCCCCGGTGCGGGTGCGCGCCCGGGTGTCACCGAGCGGCCGCCCACGGTAGGGGGACTCCGCGCCGATCGGGATGCGTTCCGTGACCAGGTCCAGCTCCAGCTCGCCCAGCGGCAGCTCGCGGATTGCGGGCTCCGGGGCCACCAGGTCCGCGACCCACGCCGCCTCGTCGGCGTCGAGGGCCACATTGGCCCGGCAGGTGTCCGGGTCCTCGGGATCGTAGAAGCCGATGAAGCGCCGTCCGTCGTCGTGCACCACCACGGCAAGCCACTGGCCCGCACGGGTCTCTATCTCGTAGCGGATGCCGACCCCCGGCAGGGGCGTGCGCCTGGTACCCATGACCGGTCTCCTCCCGGGTCGTGTTCTTCAACGCTACCTGTGGGTGCCCTCCGGGAGCGTGCCGACGGGCAGCATATGCCCCGGCCGGGAACGTGACGGTCACCGGCCGCGGCGGTCTCCGCGCGCGTGCCCGCCCGGCGGCCGGCCGGCCCGCGTCCCGGCCGTCCGCCGGCGGAGCCGTGCGCC
>NZ_WTLH01000269.1 GCF_011421595.1 Streptomyces sp. YIM 98790
TGCCCCCCATCCCGGTGCCCCCGGCGCCGGGACCCCCGCCGGGGGCACGCAGCCGCCGCCCGGCACGGGCACGTATCCCGCTCCCGCCCCTGCGCCCGGCGCGGCTCCGGCCACGGCCGGAGCCGCGCCGGGCGGCGGATACCCCGGTGGCGGACAGGGCGGTTTTCCCGCGGTGCCGGGGATGCCGGAACTTCCCGGGGAGCCGCTGCGGCGGTACGACCCGTGGTCCGCGGCGGCGGCCGCGCCCGCCGGTTACGGCGGCTACCCGGCACCGGGCCCGGTGCCGGGTGAGGGCGCCCCGCGCCCGCGCCGCAGCCCGCTGGTGGCCGCCGCCCTGGTGGTGGCGCTGGTCTCGGGTCTGGCCGGCGGCGCGGTCGGCGTCTACCTGGAGCGGAACGGCAGTCTCGGGGAGCAGGTCACGCTGCCCCAGGTCAGCGTCGCGGACCGCACCGCCGAGCCGGGCACCACCGCGGGCATCGCCGAGGCCGTGCTGCCCGGCGTGGTCACCATCCATGTCCAGGGCCGGGACGCGGCCGGCACCGGCACCGGCTTCGTGCTCGACGCGCGCGGCCACATCCTCACCAACGCCCATGTCGTGGACCCGGCAGGCGGCTCCGGCCAGATCCAGGTCACCTTCAGCAGCGGTGACAGCGTCGACGCCGAACTGGTCGGCTCGGACAGCGGCTACGACCTGGCGGTGCTCAGGGTGGACCGCGTCTCCGGCCTGCAGCCGCTGCCGCTCGGCGACTCCGAGGCCGTCCACGTCGGCGACCCGGTGGTCGCGGTGGGCTCTCCCTTCGACCTGGAGGGCACCGTCACCTCCGGCATCATCAGCGCCAAGGACCGCCCCATAACGGCCGGCGGCCACACCGACGGCTCGGACATCAGCTACGTCAACGCCCTGCAGACCGACGCGGCCATCAACCCCGGCAACTCCGGCGGCCCGCTGGTCGACCTCCAGGGCCTGGTCATCGGCATCAACACCGCCATCCGCACCCCCGACCTGATCGGCGGACCGGACGGCGAGGGCCAGGGCGGCAGCATCGGCCTCGGCTTCGCCATACCGGTCAACCAGGCCAAGCGGGTCGCCGAGGAGCTGATCAACAACGGTTACGCGGTCCACCCGGTGATCGGCGTCCGGCTGGACGGCGCGTACGAGGGCGAGGGCGTCCGCGTGGCCGGCAACTCCGGCGGACCGGCCGTCGACCCCGGAGGCCCCGCCGACCGCGCCGGCATCCGGGAGGGCGACGTCATCACGGCCGTGGACGGCGGCCGGGTGCTCAGCGCGCACGAGCTGATCGTCAAGATCCGCTCGCACCGGCCCGGCGACGCACTGGAGCTGACCATCGAGCGGGACGGCGGCCGGCTGGACGTGACCGTCATCCTGGGCGAGGCCACCAGCTCCTGACCCGCCCGGACACCCGGGGACACGGTGAACATCCGTGCCGTGGCCGGGCGTCGTCCGGGCGACGCCCGGGCGACGCCCGGACGACGCGTACGCCGGGCGGCCACGGGAGGTATCCGGCGGGCAGTACGGCCGGGTACCGTTGCAGACGCCCAGTAGGTGAGCGCTGAGGGAGCGGTCTGGTGTTCTTCGACATAGGGTCCATTGAGTTCATCGCGCTCATCATCCTGGCCATCCTCGTCTTCGGCCCGGACAAGCTGCCCAAGTTCCTCCAGGACGCCGCACGGGTGCTGCGCAAGGTGCGGGAGTTCTCGGAGAACGCCAAGCGGGACATCCGTGAGGAGCTGGGCCCCGAGNTAGGGTCCATTGAGTTCATCGCGCTCATCATCCTGGCCATCCTCGTCTTCGGCCCGGACAAGCTGCCCAAGTTCCTCCAGGACGCCGCACGGGTGCTGCGCAAGGTGCGGGAGTTCTCGGAGAACGCCAAGCGGGACATCCGTGAGGAGCTGGGCCCCGAGTTCAAGGATTTCGAGTTCGAGGACCTCAACCCCCGCAACTTCGCCCGCAAGCACCTGCTGGACAACGACGAGCTGGGGCTGAAGGAGCTGCGCAGCAGCGTCGACGTGCGCAAGGAGCTGACCGAGGTCGCGGACGCGGTGAACGGCCGCGCCCCGGCCGCCCGGCACCGCACCGGCACCGGCACCGGCACCAGCAAGGCCAACGGTTCACCGGGAGTGAGCCTGGACAAGGACAGGGACACGGACAGCGGCCCGGGCCCGGGAACCGGTACCGGCACCGCCGCCGGCAAGGACCCGGACGGCGCGACCGGGAGCGGCACGGGGGGCGCGGCGCAGACCGATCCGCCGTCGTTCGACACCGACGCGACATGATGCATCTGACACTGCGTGCCACCTGACCGGGATCAGGGGCGCATTTGGGCGCATTTAATACGTATTGCTCCCCGGTGCTGCCCGAAAGGCGGGGCCCGGGTGGCTATCCTCACGTGTGTCCCGGGTCTGCCCGGGCGCACGTGAGGAAGGGACGTCCGCACATGGAGACCACCAGTCGGGCTGAACCGCATACCGCGCGGGGGGTGCCCACGGCCCGCAGGGCCGTGGCCGGATTTCTGCAAGCAGGCTTTCCCTGGTACGGCCTCGACGACGCGTTCACCGGCCCCCGCTGGCTGGGCAGCGTCGGCGCGGCCGCCGACGGCTCGGTCGAGCACGGCTCGGTCGGGCACGGGGACGAGCCGTCCATTCATGGTGAACTGAGCGACGACGACCAGCGTTTCGCCGTGGTCGTCACCGTGGCCAGCCGTCCGGTCCGGCGCAGCCCGGACGGCACCGGCGTACTGGAGGCCACCTCGGTCTCCTCCGCCGCCTGGCTGGCCGGTTCGGGGCTGCTGTCCCGCACCTGGCCGTCGCAGCTCGAACGCGCGCTCCGCCAGGACTGGCTGGAGCAGCAGACCGCCCTTGCGTGGGATCTGGCCGACAGCCTGGACGGCGGCGGCTGGACCACGCTGACGCTGCCCGTCGACAGCGAGCCCACACCGTTCCACTACCGCGAATCCGACTATGGCTGGGTTCTGGCCGGCCAAGCCGCCAGGGGGGTGCACCTCGGGGCATACGGGCGCGGCATGAGCGCCTACGGCCTCGGCTTCGCCGTCATCAAGGACATCGAGACCTACGCCTGACCGCGTACCTCCGGTGCCCTCCGTACACCAGGGCCCGCGGGCCGATTCCCGCGGGCCTGTGCTGCGTCCGGCCCCCGGTGCCCGCACCCGGGGCCGTCCGCTCCCCGGAGCGCGCAAACCCCGGAGCCGCGGAGGCTCAGAACTTGTTCCGCGGGGTGATGCCCAGCGACAGGCCGGACAGGCCGCGCTGGCGGGACCCGAGCGCCGCGGCCACCTCGCGCAGCGCCGCGCCCGCCGGGGAGTCCGGATCGGTGAGCACCACCGGCTTGCCCTCGTCGCCGCCCTCGCGCAGCCGCACGTCGATCGGGATCCTGCCCAGCACCGGGACGTCGGCGCCGGTGGCCCGGGTCAGCCCCTCGGCGACCCGCTCGCCGCCGCCGCTGCCGAAGACGTCGACCATCTCGTCGCAGTGCGGGCAGGGCAGCCCGGACATGTTCTCCACCACGCCCACGATCTTCTGGTGGGTCTGCACCGCGATCGAGCCGGCCCGCTCGGCGACCTCGGCGGCCGCCTGCTGCGGCGTGGTCACCACCAGGATCTCGGCACCCGGGACGAGCTGCGCCACCGAGATGGCGATGTCCCCGGTGCCGGGCGGCAGGTCGAGCAGCAGCACATCGAGGTCGCCCCAGTAGACATCGGCCAGGAACTGCTGCAGGGCGCGGTGCAGCATGGGGCCGCGCCACACCACCGGGGCGTTGCCCGGGGTGAACATGCCGATGGAGATCACCTTCACGCCGTGCGCCGACGGCGGCATGATCATGTTCTCGACCTGGGTCGGCCGGCCGTCCGCGCCCAGCATGCGGGGCACCGAGTGGCCGTAGATGTCGGCGTCCACCACGCCGACCTTCAGGCCGTCCGCGGCCAGCGCGGCGGCCAGATTGACCGTCACCGAGGACTTGCCCACGCCGCCCTTGCCGGACGCCACGCAGTACACCCGGGTGAGGGAGCCGGGCCGGGCGAACGGGATCTCCCGCTCGGCCTGGCCGCCGCGCAGCGCCGCGGCCAGCTCCTTGCGCTGCTCGTCGCTCATCACGTCCAGCTCCACGCTGACCGCGGTCACGCCGGGGACGGCGCGCACCGCCTCGGTCACCCGCTGGGTGATGGTCTCCCGCATCGGACAGCCCGCGACCGTCAGGTAAACGCCGACCGACACCGCTCCGTCCGGGCCGATGGCCACCGATTTGACCATGTTGAGCTCGGTGATGGGGCGGTGGATCTCCGGATCGTTCACCGTCGCGAGGGCGGCGCGCACCGCGTCCTCGGCCGGCGCGCCGGCCTGGGTGGCGGCGGGGGTGTCGGTAGCCATGCACCCGATGGTACGGGTCCCGGCGCGGTCCGCGGCGCCGGGCCGGGCGGCGGCGTCCGCGGGCGGTATGGCCCGGAACGTCCGCCGCCCGGAGGCGCCCGCGCAACGCCGCACCGAGCTGGTGTGGCGGACCGGCCCTGGGTTGCGCGCGGCGCGCCGGGTACGCTCCCCCGCAGCATCGTGGCAGCGGGTCCTGACGGGGCCGGTGCGCCGGGACGGTGCCGTCGTGCCGGCCGGGTGCTTCCGTGACCCGTGTGGTCACCGGTGGCCACGGGGAACGGAAGAGATCCGGACGAGCCCGAAGAACGACCGGAAGTACCACCGGAAGTACCACCGGAAGTACCACCGGAAGAATCACCGGAAGAATCACCGGAAGAAGAGGAGTTGCGGCCGAGGTGTCTGCGCGTGTCCGCCGCTGGCGCTCCGTGATCACTGGTGCCCTCTGTGCCGGGCTGGCGGCGATGAGCGCCGCCTGCGGCTCCCCGGACCCGGACGAGGGCNAAGTACCACCGGAAGTACCACCGGAAGAATCACCGGAAGAATCACCGGAAGAAGAGGAGTTGCGGCCGAGGTGTCTGCGCGTGTCCGCCGCTGGCGCTCCGTGATCACTGGTGCCCTCTGTGCCGGGCTGGCGGCGATGAGCGCCGCCTGCGGCTCCCCGGACCCGGACGAGGGCACCAACGGGCTGGCCAAGCACCCGCCCGAGACCATAGAGGAACGGGCGCTGGACGCCGCCCACGAGGCCGTCACGGTGCGGCTCTCCGGCAGCGTGGTGGCCGACGGCAGATCCTTCCGGCTGGACATGCGGCTGGGTCCCCAGGGCGGGATCGGCGAGGTGTCGACCGAGGGGATGACCTTCGAACTGCTGAGAGTCGGCGAGGACCTCTTCATCAAGGCCGACGAGTCGTTCTGGGAGTACCAGCAGGAGGACGGCGAGGAGAGCGATCCGGACATCGACCCGGCCGGGAAGCTGGAGGGCAAGTACGTCAAGGTGGCCCCCGAGGACCCGGCGTACCAGCGGCTCAGCGGCTTCACGGACAAGAACGCCATGCTCGACGGGCTGCTGGTGATGGAGGGCGAGCGGGAGACCGGTGAGCGCGGCGAGATCGGCGGGGTGAAGACCATCCAGGTGGTGGCGGGCGGCGGCCAGGGCGGGGTGCTGGAGGTGTCCCTGATCGGCGAGCCGTATCCGCTGCGGCTGGCGCGCGGCGGCGACGCGGGCGAGGTGAGGATGGCGGACTGGAACCAGGAATTCACCCTGCGTGCGCCCAAGGAGGAGCAGATCGTCGACTACGGCGACAAGGTGCTCCCGGACACGGACTCCGGCGGCGCCGAGGAGGGCTAGCTGCTCTGTCCGGGGCCCCGGCGGCCGGGCGCCCGCCGGCGGGCCGGCAGCCCGCTGGGCACCGGGCCGCGGGTGACGGCCGGCGTGGGCAGCGG
>NZ_WTLH01000027.1 GCF_011421595.1 Streptomyces sp. YIM 98790
GCCGGCGCCGGCGCGGCCCCGGCGGCGCCCGACCGCAGCGCGCGGCGCACGGCCAGCACGCAGAGCAGCAGCAGCGCCGGGAAGAGAGCGAAGCCGGTCAGCGCGGACAGCACCGGCTGGACCCAGCCGGGCAGCCCGTCCGCCAGGCCGCTGACACTGCGGAGCACGTCGGCGTCGGAGCCGGCCACCACGGTCATCCGCGTACTCCTCCCTCGTGCTTGTGCCTTGTGCTTGTGCCGCCGGGAGCGGAATCGCTCCCTCCAGTAGAAACCAGAGAACGCACCGCCGAACAGAGCGCATCCCACCGCGGCCCACATGGAGCCCAGGCGTTACGCAAGAGAGATGCACCACCTCGATGCGATCACTCAGAGCGATAGTAGCGTCACTCTGCGACAGGCCGGGTGGCACCGAAGTAATCGGCCCCGTCGATCGGGTCGAAGCGGATGACCGCACCGGTATAGGGCGCATTGATCATGTAGCCGCCGCCCACGTACAGACCGACGTGGTGGATGGAGCGGGAGTCGCCGAGGTCGGTGGCGAAGAAGACCAGATCCCCCGGGAGCAGTTCGTCCCGGGAGGGATGCGGCCCGGCGTTCCACTGGTCGTTGGCCACCCGGGGGATCTCGATGCCGACACTCGCGTAGGCGGCCTGGGTCAGGCCCGAACAGTCGAAGCGGCCGTCGTCCTCGGGGGTGCCCTCACCGCCCCAGAGATAGGGCTTGCCCAGGTGCTCCTGGGCGAAATTCACCGCACCGGCGGCGGCCCGGAGCGGCGGCAGCCGGTCGCCTCCGTCGCCGGGCCCGGTGCGGGCGGTGAAGCTCTCCTCGGCGGCACGGATGATCCGCACGTAGTTGCGGGTCTCCTCGTAGGGCGGCACGCCCTGGTACCTGATCACCGCATAGGGGCCGGCGTTGTACGCCGCCAGCATGTTGTCCACCGGATCACCGGGCACGTCCTTCACATAGGACGCCAGCGAGCAGTCGTACGACGCCGCGGACGGGATCGCGTCCTCCGGGTCCCAGACATCGGCCACGCCGTCGCCGTTGGCGTCCAGGCCGTGCACCGCCCAGGTGCCGGGGATGAACTGCGCTATGCCCTGCGCCTCGGCCGGGCTCTGGGCACGGGGATTCCAGCCGCTCTCCTGGTTGAGCTGGGCGGCCAGCAACGCCGGCGAGAGCGTCTCGCAGAGGTTGCCCCACCGCTGCACCAGACCGGCGTAGCGGGCGGGCACGGTGTTCTCGGCGAGCTGCCCGCTGCCCTTGCCGCCCCCGCCGCCGCCCAGTCCGGCCGCCGCGCTGTACACGCCGACGATCAGCAGCGCCATGAACAGCGCCAGCCCTCCCAGCCCGATCCCGGCCGCCGCCAACCCCTTGCGCATACCCACAACCATGCCCGATCCCCCCGCCGTTGTCCGCCCCCGATCGCGTTGCGGCGGGCTGGGCGCCTCTCCCGCACCGGGCTGACATCGCCCCGCCGGCCGGAGCCGGGGAGGTCCCGTGCCTTCATGAGTCCGGCATGCCGGAAACAGTGCTCACCAGAACCATGGCTCCTCCGCGGACGCTGCCGACTCTGGCGGCCCGTCACACATGTCTGCCGGCCGTGGCACAATCCGAGTGAGGCAGCACTGCGGGAGGCGGTGAACGCGGATGTATCTGGCAGCTGAGGAAGCCGACATCACCGAGATCATCGGTGGTATCGCGCCCGATTGGGGCCCTTTTGCGTCGCTTGGCAGCGAGGCCCGCACGTTGGTGCAGGTCATCATGGCTTTGGCGATCATCATCTGCCTGGCAATCGCCATCTGGGGCGCCGCCAAGCAGCGAATCGGCGCAACAGCACTTCATGACAGCTTCAGCGCGGAGCAGGGCAAAGGCCTCATCGTGGCCGGGCTCACCGGTGTCTTCATCATCGGTTCACTCGGCACTCTTTTCACCATCGTCTATGGGATGGCGATTTAGCTGACCGACAACTTCAGCAAGGCTGCACCTTCATCACCTGTGGCTAGAACCCACAGCGCATCCTCGCCTGCCGATGTAGGCGACCGAAGGCTGCTGTACCGGCCACTCAGCTCTCGTGGTGGTCCATTTACCACATCGACCGCCGGTCGCGGGTCAATCACAAGTTCCGTGCCGTCCAATGGCACCCGCCACAGGATTCCATCTGCCGTGGAGACCCAGAGGCAGCGCTGAGGTGTATAGGCGAGGCCCGTCGGGGCTGCGCCGTCCGTCCAAACATGGAGTGGTTGGTCCGAGTCGGCCAGGGCGAGCACGGCCGAGTCCTCCTCTCCTCGGCCGACTGCCCAGACGCGGCCATTCGCATCGAGAGCCAGTCCTTCGACGCTGCCCTGCGCACCCGAATACACCTCCATATCGGGCAACTGGGGATTCCAGGAGGCCCCGAGGACCTCGGGAGCCTTGAGGATGTCTCCGGCCGGCGAATCGCTCTGGGCAGTCGAGGACGTTCCTCCCAGGTCTCCCACACCGGCGTAGAGGCTGCCGTCCGGAGTGAGGAGCAGAGCCCCACCAACTCGCGTGTCACCCCAAGGCAGTCCGGTCAACCGGCCCGAGGTCTCCATCTGCTGGCCTTCAGGTTTGTCGGTTTGGTAGGCGGAGCGAACCACTCGGCTCTCGGATGTTGTGGTGTAGTAAGCGAAGAAGTACGTCTTGTCCGCAGCCGCCAGGCCGAGCAGGCCGCCCTCCCCCACCGCATGGGAAGCAGCCGTCCCGACCTCGGTGATATCGCCCGTGTCCTTGGCCACACGGTAGATGACACCCGTGGTGCGGCTGCCCACCAGCAGATCCCCGCTTGCGGGCAGAACGGCCAGTCCCCAAGGGTCGGTGATGCCGGTCAGCGGGTGCTCTTCGGTGACGGTCGCGGTGCCAGTGGGGGCGGCTGGTTCGAGGTCGTGCTCGGTGGGTTCCCGGGCAGGGCTGTCACCCTCGGTTCCGGATCCGGGAGACGGGGCGTCGGTGGGGGGTGGGGTGGTGGTGGTTTCGGTGGGGGGGGAGGTGGGGGTGTCGGATGCGCGGTCGGCGGCGGGGCCGCCGGCGCAGGCCGTGACGGCCGCGCCGAGCAGCAGCGCGACCGCCGCCCGGCGGATGCGTCTGTACGCCTGCGTCCGCGCCATCTCCCCGTGCCTCCCCGCTGCTCTGCCCCGGTCCGGCACCTAGCCTGCCACAACGTCTCGGCCGTCCAACGGCCTTGCCCCGACCCCGGCGGGGAAATGCGGTGGCGGGACCGGCCGGGTCCCGGGGAGGGTGGGGGGATGGTGAGCTGGGAGGACAGCGACTGGGTGGTGGACGAGCAGGCGCATGCCGGGCCGGAGCATCTGGATGCCGGTTTCGTCGCCGGGTTCGACCGGAAGCAGGGGTGGCCCGGCCCGGGGCCGGATCTGGCGGTGCTCCGCGCGCACGGACTGGACGGGTCGTCGCACGTGGTGGATCTGGGTGCCGGGACCGGGCGGTTCGCGCTCGCGGCGGCCCGGGAGTTCGGGAGGGTCACGGCCGTGGACGTGTCGCCCGCCATGGCGGAGCTGGTGCGGGAGCGGGCCGCGGCCTCGGGCCTGGGCAATCTCTCGGTCGTGCGGGCGGGGTTCCTGAGCTACCGCCACGGCGGCCCGGCGGCGGACGCGGTGTACACCCGGCATGCGCTGCATCAGCTGCCGGATTTCTGGAAGGCGCTGGCGCTGCGCCGGATCGCCGCCCTGCTGCGGCCCGGCGGTGTGCTGCGGCTGCGCGACCTGATCTTCGACTTCGGGCCGCAGGAGGCGCCGGAGGTGCTGGAGGGGTGGATGGCCGGGGCCGTGGAGGACCCCGCCGCGGGGTACACGCGCCAGGATTACGCGGAGCATCTGCGCACGGAGTTCAGCACTTTCCGATGGCTGTTCGAACCCATGCTGGCCGCGGCGGGGTTCACGGTGCTGGAGGCGGAGTTCCAGGACCGGATCTACGGTACGTACACCTGCGTACGGCGCTGACGGCCGGGCGGCCGGAGGGCCGGGCGGCCGGAGGGCCGGGCGGCCGGGAACAAGGCGAGTTTCGGGCGGTTTGCGGAAATGGAACCGTTGTCCGCCGGTGTTGAGGACTGCGGGGGCCGTACGGATGGCTGACGGCCGCCACATGGACAAGCAGTTCAGTGCGGGCGCCGGGCCGGGGCCGGACGGCGGCCGTTTCCGCATACGTTCGGCTACGAGGCGTCCTGGCCACCTGCCCGTCTGAGCACGGGTTCGGGCAGACTGGGTGCACGCCGCCTCCCGCCAAGGAGGAGTCCCATGGCCGACCGCACGCACAACCTGGCTGCCGGGGAACGGCGCGATGTCTTTCTCGCCGCGCCGTACCGCTGGTATGCCGTCAGGACGGTGCGGCCGGGGGACGATCCGGGGCCCGCGGACCCCTACTCACTGCGCTGGGCGGCCCGTGACCGCCCGCTGCGTTCCTGGGACGCCCCGCATCCGGCGGCCGCGTGGCTGAGCGCGCCGCCCGGCGGCCCGGTGCAGTGGCACGAGTTGCTGGAGGTCCCGGCGCCGCAGCCGCAGGAGGAGCCGTACGAGTCGGTGCTGCCCGCCCTCGGGCCCGAGGTCCGCCGCTGGGAGAACGCCGCCCGGCGGTTCCGGGAGGACGAGGAGTGGGAGCGGTATCTGCTCCAGTCGGTGACGCGCCGCCACTGGCGGTCCCGGGTGCCCTTCCTGGGGCGGCTGCTGCTGCGGCTGGCCGAACACCGCTACCGGCAGGGCGTGCTGGAGGCCCGGGAGGCTTATCTGCCGGTGCAGCGTGAGATCGAACGCCGGCTGCGGGAGGCGGCCACGGCCCGTGCCGCCTGGCAGCGGGAGCGGGGCCGGGCGGTGGAGCGGATGCGGCTGTCCCGGGCGGCGGCGCGGCGCGCGGCCTGGCAGTACGCGGTGCTGCCGCGGCCCCGGCAGCGGGCGGTGCTGGTGTTCCGCACGGACGCGCCGTCCGGGGTGGCGCTGCCGGCCGGGACCCGGCCGGTGGCCGGGGACGGGCATCCGGTGACGGCTCGTCAGTTGCTGAACGAACTGGTGACGCTCTTCGAGGGGCGGCGGCGTCCGCGCGCCGCGCCGGAGATCATGATCGACCCGGCGGCGGTGACGCAGGTGCTGCGGGACTGCCGGGCGGACGCCGGACCGGACGCCTCACCGGTGTGGCCGGAGGACTGGGACGAGGAAGAGCGGTTCGTGTACTGGTGGCGGACCTGCGTCAGCGTGCAGTGGCGGGTGGAGTCACGCGGCCGGGGGCACGGGCTGCGGCTGGTGCCGCCGGCCCGGCTGGGAGCCCGGCGCGTGGCTCGCGCCGCCAGGCGCGGATGAGTGATTCGCACGGATATTCACTCGTCGGAGTGATGTTCGACTGCTGTGGTTGCGGGGTCGCGCCCTGCCCCGGATGATTACTTCTCGTGATCAATCGAGCACCTTTCGTGCCGGACCGGCGGAAGGTGCCCGAGGCGAGGAGACCACCATGTACGCATCCCACCGCCGCCGGGCGGAGCCCTTCCGGACCGGGCTGCGCCGGGCCGCCGCCCTTGTCGGCACGCCGCTGGCCGCCGCCCTGCTGCTGCTGGCCGCGCCGCCCCCGGCGCACGCTGTCGAGGACACCCTGATCCTCAACCACCACCAGGTGCATCACGACGTCGACGGCTGTTACACCGCCAAACCCCACAAGGGGATGATGCACGTCACCAACCGGACGGACGAACTGGCCGTGGTCTTTCTGCTGCCCGAATGCCAGGGACCGGTGCTTGCCATGCTGGCACCCGGCGCCGCCCAGCACACCCGCGGCGCCAGCGTCTTCGTCGACTGAACCGCTCCGACCGAACCGCTCCGGCTGAACCGCTCCGGCTGAACCGCTTCCTCCGGCCGCATGGTGGTCTGGGCGGTCCGGCCGGTCTAGGGGAGCTTCCGGCGGCCGTCGCCGACCGCGGCCTCGCCGCTGGCGGCGGCCAGGTGGCAGGCCGCGCCCGGCACCCCGGGCGGCAGCACGGGCAGCGGGGCGGCCCGGCAGGCACCGGCCACCCCGGCCGCCTCTGCCTGCCCGCGGGCCAGGGCCGGGCAGCGGGGATGGAAGCGGCAGCCGCCGGGCACGGCCGTGGCGTCCGGGGGCTCGCCGCTCAGCACCTGCGGCTCGCCCAGCGGACTGTCCGGCAGCACCGAGACCAGCGCCCTGGTGTACGGGTGGCGCGGCCGGGTCAGTACCTCCTCCACCGTGCCGTACTCCACGATCCGGCCCAGGTACATCACGGCGATCCGGTCGGCGATGTTCCAGGCCAGGCCCAGATCGTGGGTGACGACCACGGCCGACAGGCCCAGCTCGTCGCGCAGCCGCAGCAGCAGGGCCAGGATCTCGCCGCGCACCGAGGCGTCCAGGGAGGCCACCGGCTCGTCGGCGATGATCAGCTTCGGGTGCAGCACCAGGGCCCCGGCGATCACCACCCGCTGCCGCTGACCGCCGGACAGCTCGTGGGGATAGGCCAGGAAGAACTTCTCCGCCGGGCGCAGTCCGGCCCGGGACAGCGCCTCGGCCACCCGCTCCCGCTCGGCGTCGTGGATGCCGTGGATGCGCAGTCCCTCGGCCACCGCGTCGTAGACGGTGTGGCGCGGGTTGAGGGCCCCGGTCGGGTCCTGGAGCACCAGCTGTGCCTGCCGCCGGTACGCCTTGAGTTCGCGGGTGCGGCGGCCCAGCGGCCGGCCCTGGAACAGCACGCGGCCGGAGGTGGGCCGTTCCAGGCCGAGCAGGGTCCGGGCCACGGTGGTCTTGCCGCAGCCGGATTCCCCGGCCAGGGCCAGGATCTCGCCGGGGTGCAGATCGAGGTTGACCCCGTCCACCGCCCGGGCGGTCCGCCCGCCCGGCGCGGGAAAGCGCACCGCCAGGTCCCGTGCACTGAGCAGAGCGGGGCCTGCGGCCGGTGCGGTGCGGCCCCGGCCGGTGCCGTCGGGTGCGGGGCCGGTGGTGGGGCGGGTCATGCGTCCCCCTCGGTCGGCAGGGCGGTTCCGGCGGCCGGTACGGGGGCGCGTGAAGCCTCCGGCACGTGCAGACAGGCGGCCTGCCAGCCGTGGCGGCCGGGCACCGGGCGCAGGTCCACGGCGGTGGCCGGGCAGGCGTCCAGCACCACCGGGCAGCGCGGATGGAAGGCGCAGCCGGAGGGCAGCGCCGCGGGGTCGGGCGGATCACCGGCGAGGCCGCGCGGATTGCGCCGCCCGGCCGGGTCGCCGACGGTGGGGAAGGCGGCGGACAGCGCCCCGGTGTAGGGGTGCCGGGCGGCGGCGAACACCTCCCGCGAGGGGCCGTGCTCCACGATCCGCCCGGCGTACATCACGGCGATCCGTTCGCAGGTCTCGGCCAGCACCGACAGGTCGTGGCTGATCATGACGAGCGCGATCTCCCGCTCCGCCACCAGGTCCCCCAGCAGCCGGAGCACCTGGGCCTGGATCATCACGTCCAGCGCGGTGGTGGCCTCGTCGGCGATGACGAGCCGGGGCGAGCAGGCCAGCGCCATGGCGATCATGACCCGCTGGCGCTGCCCGCCGGAGAGTTCGTGCGGGTGGCTGCGCGCCCGCCAGGCGGGCAGCCCGACCCGGGTCATCAGCTCCACGGCCCGCCGCTGTGCGGCCTCCCGGCCCAGGCCCTCGTGCAGTTCGATCGGTTCGGCGATCTGCCGGACGATGCGCTGCACCGGGTTGAGGGAGTGCATGGCGCCCTGGAAGACGATGGACGCCCCGGCCCAGCGGACCGCCCGCAGCCGCCCCCAGTTCATGGTGAGGGTGTCCTCGCCGTCCAGCAGGATGCGCCCGGCGGTCTCGGTGCCCGGCGGCAGCAGCCGCAGCACGGCCGCGGCCACGGTGGACTTGCCGCAGCCGGACTCCCCGGCCAGGCCCAGCGTCTGGCCCGGCCCCAGGGTGAGGCTGACGCCGCGCACGGCCGGGATCGCGCCTCGGGAGCCGCGGTAGGTGATCCGCAGATCGTCGATTTCCAGTACGGGCTGTCGCTGTGGTGCGGGGGTCATCGGCGGGTCTCTCCTCACCCGGGTCCGGTGGGCGGGCGGACGGCAACGGTCGGTACGGCTGGGCGGTACGGCTGTGCGGTGCGGGTGTGCGGTGCGGGCGTGCGGTACGGGGCATGCCGGGGGAACGGGCGGTGGGGGCGCGCGGTGCGGGCGCGCGGTGGCGTCAGGTGGAGCCCCGCAGCCGCGGGTTGAGCACCGCCTCGATGGCCCGTCCGCACAGCGTGAAGGCCAGCACCACCAGCAGGATGGCCAGCCCGGGCGGCAGCATGTACCACCAGGCGCCGGCCGAGACGGCACCGGCGTCGAAGGCCCGCTCCAGGATGGTTCCCCAGGAGAACTCGCTCGGATCGCCCAGCCCGAGGAAGGACAGCGAGGCTTCGGCCAGGATCGCGGAGGACACCTGCAGGGTGGCGCTGGCCAGCACCAGCGGCATCAGATGGGGCAGCACATGGCGGGTCATCTGGTGCCAGTGCCCGGCGCCCAGGGCGCGGGCGCGTTCCAGATAGGGCCGTCCCTCGATGGCCATGGTCTGGGAGCGGACCAGCCGGGCGGTGCCCGCCCAGGAGGTGAGGGCGATGGCCGCGATGATGGTGGTCTTGCTCGGGCCGAGCGCGATCACCAGCGCGATCGCCAGCACCAGACTGGGCAGCACGATGAACCAGTCGGTGAGCCGCATCAGCAGCCAGGAGACCCAGCCGCCGAAGTGCGCGGCCAGCATGCCGACCAGGGTGCCCAGCACCACCGCCAGCACGGCGGCGGTGATCCCGACCTGGAGCGAGACCCGCGCGCCCCACACCACCAGGGTGAGGACGGGGCGGCCGACCTGGTCGGTGCCGAACCAGAACTCGCCGCCGGGCGGCTCCATCCGGCCGCCGGGCGCGGCGGAGGCGCGCAGATGGTCCCGGTCGGTGTAGAGCGGGGCGAGCAGGGTGGCGGCGGTGATGCCCAGCAGCAGCGCCAGGCCCGCCAGCCCCGCGCGCTGCCTGCGGTACAGCCGCCAGAATCCGGCCAGTGCGGCCCGCCGCCGCGCCCACACGATGCCCCGGGCGGAGGGTGCCTTCTGCACTGCGGTGGTGTCGGTCATGCGGAGCTCCGCACTCGGGGGTCGAGGAAGCGGTAGAGGACGTCGGCCAGCAGATTGGCCAGGACGGTCGTTCCGGCGAAGAAGAGGAACAGCACCTGGAGCAGCGGGATGTCCGGCCCCTTGATGGCCTGGTAGAAGAGCAGGCCGAGTCCGGGCCAGCTGAAGATGGTCTCGGTGAGCAGGGCACCGTTGAAGATCGCGCCGAACTGGAGGGCGATCAGGGTGACGGTGGGCAGCAGCGCGTTGGGCACCGCGTGGCGGCGGCGCACCACCGCGTCCCGCAGCCCCTTGGCGCGGGCCACGGTCAGATAGTCGTTGCCCTTCTCCTCCAGGATGGAGGACCGCATGATCAGCACGTACTGGGCGTAGATGACGGCGGCCATGGTGCAGGCGGGCAGCACCAGATGGTGGGCCACGTCGACCGCCTCCGGCCAGAAGCCGTCGGCGACACCGCGCGCCGAGTGCATGCCGTTGACCGGGAAGAGCCCCAGCTTCACCGAGAAGACGATGATGACGATCATGCCCAGCCAGAAGGTGGGTGCGGACCACAGGGTGAGGGCGATCCCGACCTGGCTCCGCTCGAAGCGGCTGCCCTGCCGCCAGCCGGCCCGGGCGCCGATCCACACCCCGAGCCCGGCGGCCAGCACCAGCGCGGTGCCGGTGAGCAGCAGGGTGGCCGGCAGCCGGGACCACAGCAGGTCGGTCACCTGCGCCCCGGAGACGTAGGAGGTGCCGAAGTCCAGGGTGAGGACGCTGGTCACGTAGTCCCAGAACTGCACGCCCAGGGGGTCGTCCAGGCCGAGCCGTTCCCGGATGGCCTGCTGCTGCTCGGGCGTGGTGGGCGCCTCCCCGACCACGGCCTTGACCGGGTCGCCGCCGATCACCCGGAAGATGAAGAAGGCGCTGAACAGCACCAGCACCAGGGAGACGGCGGCGCCGGAGACCCGGGCGCCGAGGTAGCGCCAGAAGCCGCCGCCCGGTGCGCCGCGCCGGTCTCCCGCCGGGTCCGGGCCGCCGCTGCCGGGGGTGTCCGGGCCGCCGGGGGTTCCGGAGCCTCCGCCCGGAGGCTCCGGAACCGTGGCGGCGGGAAGGTGTCCCATCGCGTCACTCGCGGTCGTCGGCGGTCCTGCGGCGGCGCAGCGTCCACACCACGGCACCGGCCACCAGCAGGACGGCCACGAGGCCGGCGATGACCAGCCCGGCGCCCGGGCCGCCGTCGTCGTCGGAGTCGCCGGCGGCCTCGCCGCCCTCGCCGTCCTCCGCCGCGGCCACCGGGGTGGCCTGCTCGTAGCCGTAGGCGGCCTGCTGCCGGGAGATGGAGCCGCCGGAGGCGGGCATCATGCCGAAGCCGGTCCACTCGTCGGAGTACGCCTCCATGGCGAAGTCGTAGAAGAAGATGATCTGCGGCGTGTCCCGGTAGAGGATCTGCTGCATCTGCCGGACCGCGCCGGCACGGGCGTCGAGGTCCGGCTCCTGCTTCTGCTGCCGGAAGAGGGCGTCGAACTCCTCGTTGCAGTAGAAGGAGAAGGTCAGGTCGGTGGGCTCGGGCTCGGCGGGCAGCCGGTCGCAGGTGTGGTAGGCGAAGTCCTCGTCCGGGTCCGGGCCGTAGTTCCAGTTCCCGAAGGCGATGTCGAAGTTCCCGGCCTCCACCTGCTCGTTGAGCGGGGTGGTCTCCATGGCCTCGGGCCGCAGCTCGATGCCCAGTCCGGCCACCCAGTCGACCAGGAAGTCCTGGATGTCGGCGTAGGAGGGGCGGTCGGAGTGGTAGTAGAGGCGGAACGACAGCGGTTCGCCGCTCTCCGGGTCGACACGCAGCCCGTCGCCGTTGCGCTCGGTGTATCCGGCCTCGTCCAGGAGCTGGTTGCCCAGTTCGGCGCTGACCTCGACGGTCTCCTCGCCCGGGTCCCAGAAGTGGGCGGTGAAGATCGGCGGCACGATGGACACGCCCGGGGTGGCGTTGCCGCCGTGGATCACCTCGATCAGCCGTTCCTTGTCCACCACGTGATGGATGGCCCGGCGGACCGCGGGGTCGGTCAGCGCGGGGTGGCCGTCGCCCATCGGGGTGCCGTCCCGGGTCCGGGCCCCGACGTTGAAGCCGATGGAGTCCCAGTGGCGGCTGGGCTGGATGTTGACGCTGATGCCGTCCTCGGCCTCCAGCGCCGCGGTCTGCTCCGGGTTCAGCTGGTCCAGCAGGTCGATCTCGCCGCTGATCAGCGCCTGGACGGCGGCCTCTGTGGTCTCGTAGCTCTGGAAGACCAGTTCGTCGTAGGCGACCGGGCCGGCCCAGTAGTTCTCGTTGGCGGTCAGCACCACGCGTTCGCCGGGGCTGTACTCGGTGAGCCGGAAGGCGCCGCTGGTGGGCTGCCCGGGCTCGCCCAGGTATTCCTCGGGATTCTCGATGCCGCTCCAGACGTGCTCCGGCATGATCATGGTGTTGTTGAGGTGGTTCATCAGCGCGGAGGGCTCCTCCACGGTGATGACCAGCGTCTTGTCGTCCACCGCCTCGATGGAGGCCATGTTGTCGACCAGACTGCCGTGGCGCTCGTGGAACACCTCGTTGTTCTGCAGCAGCTCGAAGGTGAACGTGGCGTCCTGCGCGGTGACCGGCTCGCCGTCCGACCAGGTGGCATCGGGGTCGATGTAGTAGGTCCAGGTGAGACCGTCCTCGGAGTGCTCCCAGCGCTCGGCCAGTGCCGCGGTCGGGGCGTAATCCTCCTGTCCCCACTGGATCAGCGGGTCGTACATGAGATTGTTGATTTCGCCCTGGATGACCCATCCGGAGTCCAGGGGATTCAGGTGCGGGATGTCGTTCAGGCCGACCTTGCCGACGACCAGGGTGTCCTTCCGCTCCTTGGCGCCGGGCGCCTCGGCACCGGCGCTGCCCGCCTGGGCCATTGTCAGCGCGATGCCCCCGGCGACCGTGGCGGCGGCAGTGCGCCTGAGGAACGACCTGGTGTGCCCGTGTGCCACCGCAGTTCTCCCCTTCCGCGAGCTGGACAATCAGCGAGTGCCGAGCACGATCGAGCACCGCCGGAAATAAGTCAATGCCCATTGCGGAAACTTTCATACAGCGGAAAGAAATCCCTTCGGAATCGGCACGGAAAACGCCGTAAAAGGGCGGGAAATCTCCTTGCCGCAGGAGCCGGAAAGACGAACACATCAACGGTCGGACCTCTGAAGGAAACCCCTTTACCTGCGGTTTTTGTTACCAACACGAAATCTTTCCGTCCCGGCCGGCCGCCCGGCCCGCCCGCCCCGTCCGCGGCGGCCCGCCGCGGACGGCCGGTAGGGTGGTCGCCGGCGGCCGCTGTCGCGGACCGTGTGCGCACCGTGACCCGGAGGAGGCGAGAGTGGCGGCGGAGATCGATTACGAACGGCTCGACTGGGTGCGGGCCGAGGTCGAGGACGGCAGCGACGAGCACTGCTTCGAGGTGGCCGCCGAGGGCGACCTGGTGTTCATCCGGCAGACCGACGAGCCGGAGAAGATCGTCACCACCACCCGCGCCAAGTGGGACGCCTTCGTCCTCGGCGTGCAGAACAACGAGTTCGACCACTTCGTGGCCGACGTCCCCGGCTACCGGGCCGGGGTGCCCGGCCCGCCCGGCGGACGGCCCGCAGGCGGGAACGTCCGCCCCGGGCCGGACGAGCGCTAGACGCCGAGGCCCCGGACGGTCAGGTCCAGCAGCGCGAAGACGAACAGGCTGATCCCGACGAAGCCGTTGACCGTGAAGAACGCCCGGTTCAGGCGGCTGAGGTCACCGGGCCGCACCAGCGAGTGCTCGTAGCCGAAGGACACCGCGACCACCGCCAGGCCCGCCCAGAAGAACCCGCCGGCCTCGGTCAGCAGCGCGAACCACACCAGCAGCGCCAGGGTGAGGCCGTGGCAGACCCGCGCCCCGTACAGGGCCGGGGCGATCCCGAACCGGGCCGGCACCGAGCGCACCCCCTGCGCCCGGTCGGCCGCCACGTCCTGGCAGGCGAAGATCAGGTCGAAGCCGCCGATCCAGATGCCCACGGCCAGCCCCAGCACCACCGCCGGCCAGGACCATGCCCCGGTCACCGCCAGCCACGCCCCGACCGGACCGATGGCCTGCGCCAGCCCCAGGATCGCGTGCGGATAGGTGGTGAACCGCTTCCCGTACGGATAGACCACCATCGGCACCGCCGCGGCCGGGGAGAGCACCAGGCACAGCGGGTTGAGCAGCGCCGCCGCCGCGAAGAATGCGGCCAGCGCGATCAGCGCCCCGGTCCAGGCGGTGCGCACCGACACCGCGCCGGTGACCAGTTCCCGGCCCGCGGTGCGCGGATTGCGGGCGTCGATCTCCCGGTCGATGATCCGGTTGGCCGCCATGGCGAAGGTGCGCAGCGCCACCATGGCGAGGGTGACCAGCAGCAGCGTCCACCAGTCGATCCGCCCGGCCGGGCGGTCGCCGCCCTCCGTCTGCATCGCGGTCAGGGCGGCGATGTAGGCGAAGGGCAGGGCGAAGACGGAGTGCTCGATCATCACCAGCCGCAGGAACGACCGGACCAGCCCGGGCCGCCCGCCCGGTGCCGCCCCGCCGCCGCCCTGCCGGTCCGTGGCCGGGGACGTGCTCACAGTCCGTACTCCTTCCAGCGCCGGGTGACCTGCTCCGCGGTCCGCGGATCGGAGACGATCATCCGCGGCCAGCCGCCGTCCCGGGTGTAGCCCTCCTCCGGCCACTTGGCGGTGGCGTCGATGCCCGCCTTGCCGCCCCAGAACTGCTGGTAGGAGGCGTGGTCCAGATGGTCCACGGGCCCCTCGGTGAGCAGCAGGTCACGCGCGTAGTCGGTGTTCCCCAGGGCCCGCCAGGCCACTTCGTGCAGATCGTGCACATCGCAGTCCGCGTCCACCACGATGATGAGCTTGGTCAGCGACATCATGTGTGCGCCCCAGATCGCCGACATCACCTTCTGTGCGTGCTTGGGGTACTTCTTGTCGATCGACACGATGGCGCAGTTGTGGAAGCCGCCCGCCTCCGGCAGGTGGTAGTCGACGATGTCCGGCACGATGATCTTCAGCAGGGGCAGGAAGAACCGCTCGGTGGCCCGGCCCAGCGGCCCGTCCTCGGTGGGCGGCCTGCCCACCACGATGGACTGGAAGACCGGGTCCCGCCGCATGGTGACGCAGTCGATGGTCAGCGCCGGGAAGGGCTCCTGCGGGGTGTAGAAGCCGGTGTGGTCGCCGAACGGGCCCTCGGGCAGCATCCGGCCCGGCTCCAGCCAGCCCTCGATCACCACTTCGGCGCGGGCCGGCACCTGCAGCGGCACGGTCCGGCAGTCCACCAGCTCCACCCGCTTGCCCTGCACGAAGCCGGCGAAGAGGTATTCGTCGATGTCGCCGGGGAGCGGGGCGGTGGCGGCATAGGTGACGGCCGGGGGGCAGCCGAAGGCGACGGCCACCGGCAGCTTCTCGCCGCGCCGGGCCGCCACCTGGTAGTGGTTGCGGCTGTCCTTGTGGATCTGCCAGTGCATGCCGATGGTGCGGCTGTCATGGCGCTGGAGCCGGTAGAGGCCGAGATTGCGGACCCCGGTCCCGGGATCGCGGGTGTGGGTCAGGCCGAGATTGAAGAACGAGCCGCCGTCCTCGGGCCAGGTGAACAGGGCGGGCAGCGCATCCAGATCCACCTCGTCGCCCTGGAGGACGATCTCCTGGACCGGTCCGCTCCTGACCTTCTTCGGCGGTACGTGGGCCATGGCGCCGAGCTTGCCGAAGGCTTCCCGCACACCGGTGAAACCGTGCGGCAGCTCCGGTTTGAGCAGGCCGGAGAGCTGGTCGCCGAGCTGGGCGTAGGAGGTGAGGCCGAGCGCCCTGAGCAGCCGCCGGTCGGTGCCGTAGACGTTCATGGCCAGCGGCAGATCCGAGCCCTTGACGTTCTCGAAGAGCAGCGCCGGGCCGCCCGCCTTGTTGACCCGGTCGGTGATCTCGCCGATTTCCAGGTGGGGATCGACCTCCGCCTTGACCCGCTTGAGATCCCCGTCGCGTTCCAGCGCCCGCAGCAGTCCGCGGAGGTCGTCGTATGCCATACGCGACAGTATTCCGGACGCATTACCCTTGGCCTTGTCAGGGGGCCGCCGCGGCGGCCCCGCCCGCCTCTCCCAGGGGGACGACATGCTCAGGGTCCTGATGTTCCTGGTGCCGCTCGCACTGGCCATCTACGCCCTTGTGGACTGCATCAGCACCAAGGACGACGAAGTGCGGCACCTGCCCAAGATCGTCTGGATCCTGCTGATCGTGTTCGCCTGGATCATCGGTCCGGTGGCCTGGATCATGGCCGGGCGACGGCGGACGTTCGCCGGCGGCGAGGGCGGCGGCCTGGCCGGGCGCGGCGGAGGCGGGATCGGCCGCGGGCGGCAGACCCGCTGGGTGGCGCCGGACGACAACCCGGAGTTCCTGCGCTCGCTGGACGACGGGCGGAGTCCCAAGGAGTCCGAGGAGGACCGGGAGCTCCTGGAGAGCTGGGAGGAGGACCTGCGCCGCCGCGAGGAGGAACTGCGCCACAACGAGCCGCGCAACGACGACGACGGCGGCGGCACCGGGGGCTCGGGCGACGAGCCCCGCCCGCCCAAGAGCTGATCCGCGCCGCTTCACGGTCGCGGACAAGAAGGGGCCGGCCCCCGCCGGGCGGGGGCCGGCCCCGCTCCGTGTCTCCGTGCCGTGTGAGCGGTGCGCCCGGAGGGCGCTCCCGCCGTCAGGCGCCGTCAGTCGTCAGCCGTCCACGTCGGCGTAGCTGTGCAGGCTGTCGTCGACGAACATGTTGACGCCGTAGTAGTTGAACAGGAAGCACAGGAAGGCGGCGATGGCCAGGTAGGCCGCCTTGCGGCCGCGCCAGCCCGCGGTGGCCCGGGCGTGCAGGTAGCAGGCATAGCCGAGCCAGGTGATCAGCGACCACACTTCCTTGGGGTCCCAGCCCCAGTAGCGGCCCCAGGCGTTCTCCGCCCAGATCGCCCCGGCGATGATGGTGAACGTCCACAGCGGGAAGACCACCGCGTTGATCCGGTAGGCGAACTTGTCCAGCGAGACCGAGGACGGCAGCCGCTCCAGCACCGAGGCGGCGAACCGGCCGGGGGTGCCGCCGTCGGCCAGCCGGCCCTCGTACCGGTCCCGCAGCAGGAAGGCCACCGTGGCCACCATGCCCAGGTAGAACATGGCTCCGCAGACGATCGCCAGCGAGACGTGGATCCACAGCCAGACGGACTGGAGGGCGGGCGGCAGCTGGTCGGTTTCGCTGTAGAGCACGGTCACCGCCAGGCCGAGGTCCAGCAGTACCGTGGTCACCAGCGGCAGGCCCAGCCACCGCACGTTCCGGCGGGCCGCCAGGAAGCCCAGGAACCCGCCGACCGCCACCATGGAGAAGGTGGTGGAGAACTCGTACATGTTGGCCCACGGGGCCCGCTGCACGGCCAGGCCGCGCAGCAGCACGCCGCCGAAGTGCAGCAGGAAGGCCAGCACGGTGAGCGAGACGGCGATCCGGCCGTAGGTGTCGCCGCGCTCGTCGCCGCCGGCCGCGCCCGGCCCGTCCGGGATGCCGTCCCGGCCCGGAGCGGCGGAGCGGGTGACCACCTTGGGCCGGGTCAGCTCGCGCGTGCCGCCGCCGGCCGCCCGGACCGTGACCCGCACGCCGCCGCCCGGCTCCCCGGCCCCGGCGGCCGGTCCGCCTTCCGGCGCGGTGGCGAGCGCGGCGGCGGAGCGCGCCACCTTGCTGCGGCTGCCGAAGGTCCATTCGGCGATGTAGGCGAGGAACGCGACGGTGTAGACGGCCATCGCGCTGTAGACGAGCAGCTTGCCGACATCGGCAAGCCCGGCCTCGGCGGCAAGGATCACGGCATTGCTCCTTCTCGGTGTCCGGCGGACGGTTCGGCGGACGGCCCGGCGGCGGTTCCCGGTTCCTGCTCCGGTTCCTGCTCCGGTTCCTGCTCCGGCTCCGGCTCCTGTTCCGGCTCCTGTTCCGGCTCCGGCGTCGGCTCCGCGGTCCCGGACTCCTCGGCCTCGCCGGTGCCGGTCCGGCCGGCTTCGGGCAGGGGCGGGGCGTGGTCCTGGAGGGCGGCGGCGAGATCGGCCAGTTCCTCCGGGATCTTCGCGGACTCGGCCCGCCCCAGCGAGGCCATCTCCACCAGCGTGCTGCCGGGCGGCCCGTCCGGGTCGGGCACCGCCCGCACCCAGATCCGCCGCCGCTGGATGAGCAGCGACGCGGTCAGCCCCAGCACCGCGCCCACCGCGCCGGTCAGCGCCCACCCGTTGGCGGCCGGGGTGGAGATCTGGAAGCTGGCCCAGCGCTCGTACCCCTCGAAGGTCAGCGTCCCCCGGCCGTCCGGCAGCTCCCAGGACTCGCCCGGCCGCAGATTGACCCGCAGCGGCTCGCCGCTGTCGTCGGTGAACTGCTCCATCCAGCGGGTGTTGAGCTGGTAGACGTTCTGCGGGATGCCCGAGTCCAGGCCCAGATTGCCGTGGTAGCCGGTGAGGGTGAGCACCGGGTCGTCGGGGTCCGGGAACGAGGAGTGCGGCCCGCGTTCGGCGTTCAGCCGGAAGGTGGGGCTGAAGAAGCCCTGGAAGCCGAGCTGGTCGCGCTCGCCGTCCGGGCCGGTGTAGTCGGTCACCTTGATCACCCCGGAGGAGGTGAGCGCGCTGTCCTGCGGCAGGAACGGCACCGGCCCGGCGAAGGCGACCTCGCCCTGTCCGTCCCGGAGGGTGACCAGGGGCGCGAAGCCGTGGCCGATCAGGAAGACCTTGGCGTCGCCGATGGTCAGCGGGTGGTTGACCCGGATGGTGGCTTTGCGGCCCTCGTTGTCGTCGTCCCCGGCCCGCCAGTAGGTCACCTCGGCCCGGAAGTCGATCGGGGTGCCCAGGTCCGGCCCCTCGCGGTGGAAGCTGGCGTGGAACTCGTCGAGGTCGAAGTGGAACGGCTCCAGGCCGTCCACGTCGAACAGCGCCCCGGAACGGAAGTCGTCGTACTGGATCAGGGTGTTGGCGAAGCCGCCGCCCACCATCACCAGCTTGCCGCCCTCGCTGCGGTAGAGCTGGCCGGCCGCGAAGGCCAGCAGCATCACGATCAGCGCCACATGAAACAGGAGATTGCCGGCCTCCCGCAGGTAGCCCTTCTCGGCGGCGACCGATCCGCCGTCCGCGGCCGGGGAGGTGCGGAACCGCCTGCGGCGCAGCAGCCCGTGCGCCGCCTCCACCACGCCTTCCGGGGCCTGCCCGGTCCGCCAGGCGGTGTAGGCGGGCATCCGGGTCAGCCGGCGCGGGGCGCGCGGCGGACGGCCGCGCAGCTGGTCCGCGAACTGCAGGGTGCGCGGCACGATGCAGCCGGCCAGCGAGACGAACAGCAGGATGTAGACGGCGGAGAACCACACCGACGAGTAGACGTCGAACAGCTGGAACCGGTCGTAGAGGCCGCCCAGCGTGCCGTGGCGCTCCTTGAACTCCGCGACCAGCACCGGGTTGGCGTCCCGCTGCGGGATCAGCGAGCCGGGCACGGTGGCCAGGGCGAGCAGGAACAGCAGGATCAGTGCCACCCGCATGGAGGTCAGCTGGCGCCAGGACCAGCGGGCCCAGCCGGTCAGCTCCCGCGCGGTCCAGGCCGCGCCGCCCACCAGGCCGGGGGCGCGGGCACCGCCGAAGCTGCCGCTGCCGGGCGCTGCCGCCTCCTCCTCCCGGACGGCGGGTGCGTCGCCGTCCGTCTGCCGCTGCTCTGTGGCGTCGTCCCCGCCGCTCATACGGCCACCTCGAAGGTGCTGGTCCAGTAGGTCAGTTCGTAGACGATGCGGTCCCAGGCGCCGGTCACCAGCAGCAGGCCGGTGGCCACCAGCATCACTCCGCCGGTCCGCATCACCAGGGCGTAGCGCTGCTTGATCCAGCCGAAGGCGCCCAGCGCCCGGCGGAAGGCCACGGCCGCCACGATGAACGGCAGCCCCAGCCCCAGACAGTAGGCCAGACCCATCAGGGCGCCGCGCCCGGCCGTGGACTCGTTGAACGCCAGGGCGTTCACGGCGGTCAGGGTGGGGCCGATGCAGGGCGTCCAGCCGATGCCGAAGACCAGGCCCAGCATGGGCGCCCCGGCCAGCCCGACGGCAGGCCGGTGGTGGAAGCGGAACTCCCGCTGGCCGACGCGGCGCAGCAGCCCCATGAAGGCCAGGCCCAGCACGATGGTGAGCGCCCCGAAGATCCGGGTCAGCACCTCCCGCTGTTCCTGGAAGACGTTCCCCACGCTGCCGAAGAGAGCGCCGGCGGAGACGAAGACCACCGAGAAGCCGAGCACGAACAGGCCGGAGCCGGCCAGCATCCGGCCGCGCCGGGCCGCGCCCAGATCGGCGCCGCCGACCCCGGTGACGTACGACAGGTAGCCGGGCACCAGCGGCAGCACGCACGGCGAGAAGAACGACACCAGGCCGCCCAGCACCGCCACCGGGAGGGCCAGTATCAGGGCCCCGGTGAGGACGGTCTCGTTGGTGTCGGCATAGGCCGCCAGTGCGTCGGTCGTCATGTCCGGCCCGCTCAGCCTTCCGCGCCCGTGTCCGTGCCCGTGCCCGCGCCCGCGCCCGCGCCCGCTGCGGCGTCGCTCTCGGCGATGACCGGGTCCAGGGCGGCGCGCAGCTCCTCCTCGGTGAGCGGCTTGAGCGCGCGCACCGCGATCCGCCCCTGCCGGTCCAGGATCAGCGTGGAGGGGATGCCGGCCTGTGCGGAGAGGGTGCCGTCCGGGAACTCCAGGATCAGCTTGCCCTTGGGGTCGTAGAAGCTCGGGTACGCGATGCCGTAGGTGTCGTCGAAGCGCTGGGCGCGGACCTTCTCCAGGTCGCGGGTGTTGATGCCGAGGAACTGCACGCCCTGGTCGGCGGTGTCCTCGGCGACCTCGGCCAGGCCCGGGGCCTCGGCCCGGCAGGGGGCGCACCAGGAGCCCCAGACGTTGAGGACCACGATCTGGCCCGCGTAGTCGGCCAGTGCCAGCGGCTCGCCGTAGGTCGACTCGCCGGTCAGGTCGGGGGCCTCCGGCCGTTCCTCGGGGGCGAAGGTGGTGACCACGCCGGTGCCTTCGACGAAGTTGGTGCCGCCGCCCGACTGACCGGCGCCCTGGCCGGTGCAGGCGGCGAGCGCCACCGCCGCCGCGAGCGCCGGGAGGGCGGCGGCCAGCCGCCGGGCACGCGATGCGATCCGGTCACGGGTCTCGATCATGTGAAAAGTTTCCCATGCCCTTCCAGGCGATCTTTGGCGCCCCCCTTGTCCGGAATGTAAGGAACGCATAAGTGCCCGCTGACCGGTGCCGACGGCCCCGGCCGACGGCCCCGGCCGACGGCCCCGGCCGGCGGGCCGGACGGGGGCGGGGACGGGGGACGGGGGACGGGCGACGGCCTCACGCTCCGGCGCCGCGGGCGCCGGCCGCACGCAGATGCGGCGGCACCAGATCGATCACCGGCTCGGAATAGCCCACCGAGACGATCTCGTCGCCGAGGTAGGTGAAGGAGGTCAGCGAACCCAGCGTGCACTGCCGCCGGCGCGGGTCGTGCCACAGCCGCCGCCGCTCGATGAAGCTGCGCAGCACCCAGATCGGAAGCTGGTGGCTGACGGCCACCGCCTCGTGCCCGAGCGCGGCGTCCCGGGCGGCGTCCAGCGCCGCCTTCATCCGCACCACCTGGTCCACGTACGGCTCGCCCCAGGACGGCCGGAACGGGTTGCGCAGGTGACGCCAGTTGCGCGGGTGGCGCAGCGCGCCGTCGCCGACGCCGAACTCCTTGCCCTCGAACATGTTGTCCGCCTCGATCAGCCGCCGGTCGGTGGCCACCTGCAGACCGTGCGCCCGGGCGATGGGCACGGCGGTCTCCTGGGCGCGGTCCAGCGGCGAGGCCACCACATGCGCGATGTCCCGGTCGGCCAGGTACTCGGCCACTCGCTCGGCCATCTCCCGGCCCAGCTCGGACAGGTGGTAGCCGGGCATCCGGCCGTAGAGGATGCCCTCCGGGTTGTGCACGTCGCCGTGTCTCATGACGTGCACCACCGTCTTGGTGACACCTGCGCCGCCCCCGGTGGCCCGGGCCGGCGCGGCGGTCCGTTCCGCGTCCGCCGCGGTCCGCCCGGTGCCGGCCCGCTCCGGGGTGCCGCCGGCGCCCTTGCCGTGCTCGTTGCTGCTGCTCATGCCGTCCATCGTTGCCGACCCCCGCCGCACCCGTGCCGCCGCCCCCACGGTCAGCGGCCCGCCTCGGCCGCCGCCCGCGCCGCGCCCGGCAGCGCGTCGGCGATCCGCTGCACCGCCCGCTCGTCGTGCGCGGTGGAGACGAACCACGCCTCGAAGGCGGAGGGCGGCAGATACACCCCGCGCTCCAGCATGGCGTGGAAGAAGGCGGTGAAACGGTGGGTGTCCTGCGCCCGGGCATCCGCGTAGTCGGCGACCGGCAGCTCCGGGGTGGTGGTGAAGAACACCGAGAACATGCTGCCCGCGGTCTGCACCCGGTGCGGCACGCCCTCCTTGGCCAGCGCCTCGGTCACCAGCTCCTGCAGCTGCCGGGAGACCGCGTCCAGGGTGCCGTAGGCGGCGTCGTCCAGCAGCCGCAGCTGCGCCAGGCCGGCCGCCACCGCCACCGGGTTCCCGGACAGGGTGCCCGCCTGGTAGACCGGCCCGGCCGGCGCGAGCTGCGCCATCACATCGGCCCGGCCGCCGAAGGCCGCGGCCGGGAAGCCGCCGCCCATCACCTTGCCGAAGGTCATCAGGTCCGGCACCACGCCGTCGATGCCGAACCACCCCTGGCGGCCGACCCGGAAGCCGGTCATCACCTCGTCGGAGACGTACAGCGCGCCGTGCTCGGCGCACAGTTCCTTCAGCCCGGCGTTGAAGCCGGGCGCCGGCGGCACCACACCCATGTTGCCGGGCGCGGCCTCGGTGATCACACAGGCGATCTGGTCCGGGTGGTGCGCGAAGGCGGCCCGCACCGCGTCCAGATCGTTGTACGGCAGCACCAGGGTGTCGCCGGCCTGCGCACCGGTGACGCCGGGCGTGTCGGGCAGCGCGAAGGTGGCCACCCCGGAACCCGCCGCGGCCAGCAGGGCGTCCACATGGCCGTGGTAGCAGCCGGCGAACTTCACCACCTTCCCCCGGCCGGTGAAGCCGCGGGCCAGCCGGATCGCCGACATGGTGGCCTCGGTCCCGGAGGAGACCAGCCGCACCTGCTCCACCGGCGGGATGCGGGCCACGATCTCCTCGGCCAGCTCCACCTCGCCCGCGGTGGGGGTGCCGAAGGAGGTGCCGCGCGCCACGGCCGCCTGGATCGCCTCGGTGACCGCCGGGTGGGCGTGGCCCAGGATCATCGGCCCCCAGGAGCAGACCAGGTCCACGTACTCGCGGCCGTCGGCGTCCGTGAGGTACGGACCCGTACCGGACGCCATGAAACGGGGCGTACCGCCCACCGCTCCGAAGGCGCGGACCGGGGAGTTGACGCCTCCCGGTGTGACAAGGGCAGCACGGTCGAAGAGTGTCTGCGAGACTGGTGCGGAGAAAGCAGCATTGTCGGAGTGGGTCACGTGGGTCACGCGGTCCATGGTGACAGAGACACCGCCTCCGGCCGCCTGCCGGGCGTTTCGTTCCGCCGTGGCGGGGGAGGTCTCTGGAACGATGATCGGGTTACGCGGCGGGGGTCGCGGCTGAGTTGGGTGGTGACATGCAGCGCGGTGGCGGACTGGGAGAGGGCAGCGGGGACGTCTGGCGTGACGTTCCCTCGCACGATCCCGCAGCGCCGGCCGCGTCCTCGTCCTCCTCGCCCGCCTCTTCTCCGCCCTCCTCGCCCGCCACGCCGCCGTCCGCTCCGGGCTCCCCTGGGACCGGAGGGAGTGTGCCGCCCGGGCCGGGTGCCCGGGACACCCCGCGCGAGGCACCGCGGGCACGGGCCCGCGGCCGTCACCGGCGCCGCCCCGACCCCCAGGAACGCGAGATCCGACGGGCGGGCCGTATGGGTATGGGAGTGACGTACAAGTACTTCGGCGCCCCGGACGGCGCCACGGCCGCCCGGGTTCCGCTGTCCATGCGCCCCGAGGAGCTCGGCGGGGACGAACTGGGCCAGGGCATGTTCACCCACATCAAGCCGGAGACCATGGCCGCCATGGTGCTGACCGGCATCGAGGGGATACCGCTGCACCGGGTGCCGCCGCTGGAGCTGGTGGTGCTGCACTCCGACTACGCGGTGGTCAAGCTGCCCACCACCACCGTGGACCCGCTGCACGGCGTCGGCGAGGAAGCGGTCGGCGCGGCGGCCTTCATCTGGTCCACCGTCCCCGACCGCAACGGCCCCAGCGACGCCTTCGACGTCTACCGGCTGCTCTCCGAGTGGCAGGACTTCTCCCGCCGGCTGCACGACGCCGGCCACCAGCCGTACTGCCTGGTCTGGCCCTGACCGGCCGCCGCCGCCCGGCACAGTAGACTCCCCCGGGCCGGAAGGACCGGATCGGCGGAGCGAGGAGACGGCCAGTGCGACCCAGAAGGACGAGCCTGCCCGCCGTGCTGCCCGCCGGAGCGCTCGCCCTGCTGCTGGCCCTGCTCCCCGCCGCGGCCGGCTGCACCTCCGACCTGATGGACGACGACGCGGACGGCACCGCCGGGGGCGCCGCCGCCAGCCAGGCCGCGCCGGCGCCGGGCCGGCACTCCGGGCTGCCGGAGCCGTGCGGCGCGGTGGAGGAGGACCGGCTGCGGGAACTGCTGCCGGAGGCCGGGCCGGAGGAGCTGACCGGCGAGCCGGCGCTCACCTTCGACACCGGGCGGCGGGCCGCCTGCTCGTGGCGGAGCCCGGGCGAGACCGGCACCCGCGAACTGTCCGTGGACTTCCTGCGGGTGGTTTCCTACGACCCCGCGGTCAGCGATGACGACCAGGCCGCGGCGGACTTCGCCCTGCGCGCGGCCGAGCGGGGCATCCCGCCGGCCAGCGACGAGGACACCACCGCCGAGGACGACGACGACGACGGCGACGACGACGCCACCGGTGAGGACACCGGTGAGGACACCGGCGCGGACACCGGCACCGGAACGGACGGCGGCCCCGGCACCGGCGGGGACACCGGCACGGACACCGGCGGGGAGGACGGCACCGCCGCCGCCGGAGCCGCCACCGCCGGGACGACGGCCGGCAGCAGCGGGATCACCTCCCCCGGCGGCGAGCTGGCCCCGCGCGCCCTGGACGGCATCGGCCACGCCGCCTTCATCGACGACCGGCTGACCCCCACGGCCTCCGGCTCCCGCCGGGACATCGTGCTGACCTTCCACAACGCAAATGTCATCGTGACGATCAGCTACCGTGAAACGACCGGCGAGGCCGGCGCCGAGCCGGACAGCGCGGTGCTCCAGGAGCGTGTGCAGAACCTGGCCCGCCAGCTCGCCGACCGCCTGGAGGAGTAGCCGGGCGGGGCACCGCGACGGGACACGGCACCGGGAGGACACCCTCCCGGCCCGGGGGCCGCTACCGTTCCCGGTGTGGGCGGACCGCACGGGCCGCCCCCGCACAACCCGGAAGAGCGAAGGACCCATGGACCGTACCGCTTCGACACCTGGCCGCAGCCGACGTGCCCGCCGCGCACTGGTCTGGGCCGTCGCACCCGTTCTGCTGTTCGCCGGCTGCTCGTCGCCCCCCGACGACAACGCGCCCACCAAGCCCTCGCCGAGCGCCACCCCGACGCCGGAGCCCGTACGCTTCAGCAAACTTCCCAACCCCTGCCGCACGGTGAGCGAGGACACCGCCAAGAAGGCGGTGCCGGGCACGGAGGACGCCAAGGGCGAGGAACTCAGCTCGGCGGACACCACCCGGTCCAGCGCCTGCCTGTGGACCGGGCTGAAGGAGAACAAGGACGAGCAGGAGTACCACTTCCGCTCCCTGACCGTCTCGCTCCGGCGCTTCGACTCCGAGCTCTCCCTCGGCAGCGGCGACGACCGCGCCTCGCTCTACATCAAGGACCAGGTCGCCGAGATCATGGACGACGAGGCCAACACCGGCGCCAAGCCGGCCGATCTGGAGGACGTCGGCGACGAGGCGGTCACCGTCTCCTACACCGTGAAGAAGAAGGACGGCGACGAGACCAACGAGTACCGGCAGCAGCGGGTGGTGGCCCGCACCGGCAATGTGGTGGTGACCGTCGATTACTACGGCGCGGGCATGCAGGAGACCAAGCCGCCGTCGGCGGAGTCGGTGAAGAAGTCCGCCGAGCTGGTGATCGCCGAGGCACTGGCCTCGGTGGACGCCACGGCCGACACCCCCGCCGAGGACGCCGAGGCCGGGGACGGCACACAGGGCGGTGCGGAGGACGGAAAGGAAGAAGAGGCCGCCGAAGGGGCCGAGGAGGACGCCTGAGCCCTCCGCGGGCCTCCCCCCTCCCCCGCTCCCGTCACGAACAGAGCCCGGTCCCCCCGCTTTTGCGGAGGAACCGGGCTCCGGCGCGTATCCGGGCGGGGTTGTGTGCAAGGCTGGGCCCGCCAGCCAGAACACACGTCCGATACGGGAAGGAATCCGCGGGTGGCCTCGATCAAGCTCACACGCGCGCACCGCATGCTGGTCGGCATCGTGCTCACCGGCGCGGTGGTGATCGCCGCCATCGGCTTCGCCGGCTCCTACGCCGCCGTGCGCGACCTGGCCGAACGCAAAGGCTTCGGGGAGTTCGCACCCTTCTTCCCGATCGGCATCGACGCCGGCATCGTCGTGCTGCTCTCCCTGGACCTGCTGCTGACCTGGCTGCGCATCCCGTTCCCGCTGCTGCGCCAGACCGCCTGGCTGCTGACCGGCGCCACCATCGCCTTCAACGGCGCCGCCGCCTGGGGCGATCCCCTGGGCGTGGCCATGCACGCCATCATCCCGGTGCTGTTCATCATCACCGTGGAGGCCGCCCGGCACGCCATCGGCCGGATCGCCGACATCACCGCCGACAAGCACATGGAGGGCGTGCGGCTGTGGCGCTGGTTCCTCGCGCCGATACCCACCTTCCGGCTGTGGCGCCGGATGAAGCTGTGGGAGCTGCGCTCCTACGACGAGGTCATCTCCCTGGAACGCGACCGCCTGGTCTACCGGGCCCAGCTGCGCGCCCAGTACGGCCGCGCCTGGCGCCGCCGCGCCCCCGTCGAGGCCCGCCTCCCGCTGCGCCTGGCCCACCTGGGCGTCCCGCTCGCCGACGGCCGCGAACTGGCCGGCGCCCCGGCCCCTGTCCTGCCCCGGTCCGCCGCGCTGCCCGCGCCGCCCCGGGGCCAGGACCGGCCGGTCGCCGGCCCGGCTCCGGCGGCGGCCAACGGCACGGCCCAGCAGGAACGTCACGCCGCACTGGCCGGTGCCGATGCCGTGCCCCCTCCGGCAGCCGTCCCGGAACCCCGGCCGGAGCCGCAGCCGGAGCCGCAGCGGGAACCCCGGCCGGAGCCCCGGCCGGAGCCGGAGCCGCAGGCACAGCCGGAGCCCGTCCCGGAACCGCTGTGGGGGCAGGAGCCCCTGCCCGCCGTCGCCGAGGAACCGTCACCCGCACCCGGCTCACTGCCGGAACCCCGGCCCGAGCCGCAGCAGCCGCAGCCCGGACGGCACCGCTCCCGGCGGCGGGAGCAGGTCTACGCCGAGACCTCACCGCAGCCCGCGCCCCAGGTCACCGTCCCGGTCACCGCCAACCGCTCCCGGCCGCTCACCCCGCCCGCCCCGCCCGGCCCGGCTTCGGAGCCCGAGCCCGAGCCCGAGCCGGCCGCCGCCGTGGAACCCCGGGGCATCCCCGAGGGCATCTCCGCGGGAGACCTCTTCTACTACGCCTTCCGCCAGTTCGTGGCCGACAACGGCCAGTTCCCCAACGCCCGGCAGATGTCCAAGACCCTCTACGACCAGCACGGCGTCAGCGACACCGACGGCAATCTGCTCGGCGAGGGCTACCTGCGCCCGTTCCTCAGCGAGTTCCGCCAGCGCTACAAGTCCGAGGTCGGATCGGCCGTCTGACCGCCCATGCGCCCGTACCGCCGCCGTGCCCGTACCGCCGGGCGCCCGTGACCGTCACCGGTCACGGGCACGGGGCGGGCGCGGACACGGCGGCAGGCCGGCGGTGTCAGGCGCCCAGCAGGGTCCGCGTCCGGTCCGCGCCCACCGCCATCAGCAGGGTGGGCAGGCGCGGCCCCGTCTCCCGCCCGACCAGCAGCCGGTACAGCAGCGCGAAGAACTCCCGCTGAGCGGCCTTCAGCTCCGGCGTCGGCTTCGCCTCCGGGGCCAGCCCCGCCTGCCGCTTCGGCACGCCGTACACCAGATCGGTGAGCCCTTCCACCGACCAGTGCTCGTCCAGCCCCTCCAGCAGCAGCCGCAGCGCCTCCCGCTGCCGCTCGTCCAGCGAGGACAGCAGCTCCTTGTCCGGCTCCTGGAGGACCCGGGTCCGGGACTCCTCCGGAAGCTGGGTGGCCACCCAGTACGCCGCGCAGTCCAGCCGCGGCCGGGCCTCGTCCAGCGAGTCCAGGGGCTGCTCCGGGTCCAGCTCGCGCAGAATCCGCAGGGTCTGCTGCTCGTCCCCGGTGGTGATGTCCAGCACCGAGGCCAGCGTCCGGTACGGCAGCGGGCGCGGCGTGGCGGGCAGCTCACCGGCGGCGGTGGACACGGCGCGCCGCCAGGCCGCCAGATCGCCGGGCAGCGCCCGCCCGTCCCCGACCTTCTTCCGCAGCGCGTCCCATTCGTCGTACAGCCGGTGGATCTCCTGGTCGAAGGCGACCTTGAAGCTCTGGTTGGGCTTGCGGCGGGCGTACAGCCAGCGCAGCAGCGCGGGCTCCATGATCCGGAGCGCTTCCGCCGGGGTCGGCACCCCGCCCCGCGAGCTGGACATCTTGGCCATGCCGGTGATGCCGACGAAGGCGTACATCGGTCCGATGGGCGGCTGCGCGCCGAACACCTCGCGCACCAGCTGCCCGCCGACCACGAAGGACGAGCCCGGCGACTGGTGGTCCACCCCGGACGGCTCGAACACCACGCCCTCGTAGGCCCAGCGCATCGGCCAGTCGACCTTCCACACCAGCTTGCCGTGGTCGAACTCGCTCAGCCGCACCGTCTCCGCGTGCCCGCAGGAGCCGCAGGTGTAGGAGAGCTCGGTGGTGGTGTCGTCGTAGCGGGTGATGGAGGTGGTGTCGCGCCCGCAGGCCGTGCAGTACGGCCGGTACGGGAAGTACCCCGCGCCGGAGCCGCTGCCGTCGTCCTCGCCGGCCGCGCCGGAGCCCTCCACGGCCGCCAGCTCGGCGTCCTCCATGGGCCTGCCCTGCGCCTTGGCCGTGCGCGGCTTGGCCTTGGTGCGGTACTGGTCGAGCACGGTGTCGATGCGCAGCCGCTCGCGCATGGCGAACAGGATCTGCTCCCGGTAGGCGCCCGAGGTGTACATCTCGGTCTGGCTGATGCCCCGGTACTCCACCCGCAGCTCCGCCAGCGACTCCTCCATCTGGCGGCGGAAGTGCTCGGCCCAGCTCGCGTACGGGGAGCCGGGGGGCGGCGGCACCGAGGTGAGCGGCTTGCCGATGTGCTCGGCCCAGGAATCGTCCACGCCCGGGATACCGGCCGGTACCTTGCGGAACCGGTCGTAGTCGTCCCAGGAGATGATGTGCTCCACGGGCACCCCGCGCCGCCGGATCTCGTCGGCGACCAGGTGCGGGGTCATCACCTCGCGCAGATTGCCCAGGTGGATCGGCCCGGAGGGGCTCAGGCCCGAGGCGCAGACCACGGGTTTGCCCGGCGCGCGGCGCTCCGCCTCGGCGATGACCTCGTCCGCGAAACGGGAGACCCAGTCGGTCTCGGGTGTGGTCTGAGCCACTTCGGCTACTTCCTTTTCCTGTATCCCGTGCTCTGACGTCCGAACGGCCGCCGCCGGCCGCGGGGCGCGGCGGCCACCCCATTGTTCCACCCGCCCGGGACGGGCGGAAAACGGTGGCGTCCGCGGCCGTGGAATACTTGAGTGCTCTTACGGCAGTGCGCTCGGCGGGCCGTTCCCCCACGGCCGGCCCGGAGGCCGCCGCGACCATCACCCCAGACGGAACGGCACACATCCATGGCCACGGTCCCCTCCCTCGCCGCATCGGTCCATCAGCGTCTCGCGGACGCCCTCTCGGCCGCCGTGCCGGAGGCCGCCTCCGCCGATCCGCTGCTGCGACGAAGCGACCGGGCGGACTTCCAGGCCAACGGCATGCTGGCGCTGGCCAAGAAGCTCGGCGGCAATCCGCGCGAGCTGGCCGCCCGGGTGGCGGAGCGGCTGGAACAGGGCGGCGAGGGGCCGATCGGCCGGGCCGAGGTCTCCGGCCCCGGCTTCCTCAACATCACCGTCACCGACACCGCCATCCTGCGGACGCTGGCCGCGCGCGCCGCCGACGGCCGGCTGGGCGTTCCGTACGCCGAGCGCCCCGGCACCACGGTCGTGGACTACTCCCAGCCGAACGTGGCCAAGGAGATGCACGTCGGCCACCTGCGCTCGACGGTGATCGGCGACGCCCTGGTGCGGCTGCTGGAGCACCGCGGCGAGAAGGTGATCCGGCGCCACCACATCGGCGACTGGGGCACCCAGTTCGGCATGCTGATCCAGTACCTGATCGAGCACCCGCACGAGCTGGACCACACGGAGGCGGAGCGCAGCGCCACCGAGCAGGGCGAGGCGGCCATGTCCCGGCTGAACCGGCTCTACAAGGTGTCCCGGGCGCTGTTCGACAGCGACGAGGGCTTCAAGGAGCGGGCCCGCAAGCGGGTGGTCGAGCTCCAGGGCGGGGACGAGGAGACCCTCGCCCTGTGGCACCGGATCGTGGACGAGTCGCTGCTCTACTTCCACGCCGTCTACGAGATGCTCGACGTGGAGATCCGCGACAAGGACGTGGTGGGCGAGTCGGCGTACAACGACGCGCTGGCCGAGACCTGCCGGCTGCTGGAGGAGTCGGGCGTGGCGGTGCGCTCGGAGGGCGCGCTGTGCGTCTTCTTCGACGACATCCGCGGCCAGGACGGCCAGCCGGTGCCGCTGATCGTGCAGAAGGCGGACGGCGGGTACGGCTACGCCACCACCGACCTCGCGGCGATCCGGAACCGGGTCACCGCGCTGGGTGCCGACACCATTCTCTATGTGGTGGACTCGCGGCAGGCGCTGCACTTCCGGATGGTGTTCGAGACGGCGCGCCGGGCGGGCTGGCTGACCGACGAGGTGACGGCTCTGCACATCCCGTTCGGCACGGTGCTGGGCAAGGACGGCAAGCCGTTCAAGACCCGCGAGGGCGAGTCGGTGCGGCTGATGGACCTGCTCCAGGAGGCGGTCGACCGGGCCGCCGCGGTGGTACGGGAGAAGGACGCGTCGCTGGCCGACGCGGAGGTGGCCGCGCGGGCCGCCGAGGTCGGCATCGGCGCGGTGAAGTACGCCGACCTGTCCACCTCGGTCAGCCGGGACTACGTCTTCGACCTGGACCGGATGGTCTCGCTGAACGGCGACACCAGCGTCTACATCCAGTACGCCCACGCCCGGATCACGTCGATCATCCGGCGGGCCGCCGGGCGGGAGGCCCCGCTGACCGCGCTGGCCCACCCGGAGCTGGAACTCGCCCCCGCCGAGCGTGCCCTGGCCCTGCATCTGGACGAGTTCGGCGCGGTGGTGCAGGCCGCCGCCGAGTCCCACGAACCGCACAAGCTGGCCGGTTATCTGTACGGGCTGGCGACGGCGTTCACCCCGTTCTACGACCAGTGCCCGGTGCTGCAGGCGGAGACCAGGGAGCTGTCGGAGAACCGGCTGTTCCTGTGCGAGCTGACCGCCCGGACCCTGCGCGAGGGCATGCGGCTGCTGGGCATCCGCACCCCCGACCGGCTCTGACCGACTCCACCGCCGCAGACCCCCTTGCCGGATTCCTGTGGCTGAGCAAATCTTTTCCCAGGGGCGGCCCGTCCACCCCCCACCGGTGTCCCGGACGCACCCCGGGCTTCTCCCGCGTCCCGGACGCGCGCCGGGACGGGCCGCCCCGACACCCGCGGCCCGCAGCCCCCGGCCGCAGCCCCCGGCCGGGGGCTGCCGCTCAGCGCCGGCGATGCACCTTGGTGTTGGACGCCTGGGCGCGGGGACGCACCACCAGCAGGTCCACATTGACGTGCGGCGGCCGGGTGACCGTCCAGGCGATGGTGTCGGCGATGTCCTCCGCGGTGAGCGGCTCGTCCACCCCCTCGTAGACCTTCTCCGCCCGTTCCCGGTCGCCGCCGAAGCGGACCAGCGAGAACTCCTCGGTCTTCACCATGCCGGGGGCGATCTCGATCACCCGGACCGGCTCGCCCACCAGCTCCAGGCGGAGCGTCTCGGCGAGCACGTGGGCCCCGTGCTTGGCGGCCACGTAGCCCGCACCGCCCTCGTAGGTGGCGTGTCCCGCGGTGGAGGTCACCACCACCACGGTGCCCTCGCCCGAGGCGCGCAGCGCGGGCAGCAGCACCTGCGTCATGTGCAGCACGCCCACCACGTTGACCTCGTACATGGCCCGCCAGTCGGCCGGGTCCCCGGTGGCCACCGGGTCCAGGCCCAGGGCGCCGCCGGCGTTGTTGACCAGCACCTCGCAGCCGCCCAGCCACGCGCCGAACGCCTCCACCTCCTCCCGGCTGGTCACGTCCAGCGGGCGGGCGACGGCCCGATGGCCCTGCCCGGCCAGCTCCGCCGCGAGCGCCTCGATCCGCTCGGCCCGCCGGGCGGTCAGCACCACCCGGTAGCCCGCTTCGGCCAGCCGCCGCGCGGTCGCCGCGCCGATCCCGCTGCTCGCCCCGGTCACCACCGCCGTACGCATCCGTACCGCCGCCTCTCGCGCTCTGCCGGCCCCTGCCGGCCCCTGCTGCCGCCGGTCCCGTGCGCTCCACTTGATCACAGCCGCTCCGCCCGGCACCGCCGGGGTCCCCCGGCCGCCCCGCCGCCCCGCGACCGCCGCGCGCGGCTCAGCCGCGCGCGGCGCGGCGGGCGGCCTCGACCGCCCAGTAGGTCAGGACGACGTCCGCACCGGCCCGCTTGAAGGCGAGCAGCGACTCGTCGATGGCGCGCTCCCGTTCGATCCAGCCCTTCTCGGCCGCGGCCTCGATCATCGCGTATTCGCCGGACACCTGGTACGCGGCCACCGGCACGGCCACCTGGCCGGCGACCGTGCGCAGCACGTCCAGATACGGCAGGCCGGGCTTGACCATCACCATGTCCGCGCCCTCGGCCAGGTCCAGCGCCAGTTCGCGCAGCGCCTCCTTGGCGTTCGCCGGATCCTGCTGGTACGTCTTGCGGTCGCCCGTCAGACCGGACTCCACCGCGTCCCGGAAGGGGCCGTAGAACGCGGAGGTGTACTTGGCGGTGTAGGCCAGCAGCGAGACGTCCTGGTGACCGGCCGCGTCCAGCGCCCGCCGGACGTGGCCGACCTGGCCGTCCATCATCCCGCTGGGGCCCAGCACCCGGGCACCGGCCTCGGCCTGCACCAGCGCCATCTCGGCATAGCGCTCCAGGGTGGCGTCGTTGTCCACCCGGCCGCGCGCGTCCAGCACCCCGCAGTGGCCGTGGTCGGTGGACTCGTCCAGGCACAGGTCGGACATGATCACCAGGGCGTCGCCCACCTCGGCGCGGACGTCCCGGATGGCCACCTGGAGGATGCCCTCCGGGTCGGTGCCGGCGGAGCCGGCGGCATCCTTGGTCTGCGGCACGCCGAACAGCATGATGCCGCTGACCCCGGCCTCCACGGCCTCCACGGCCGCCTTGCGCAGCGAGTCCCGGGTGTGCTGCACCACTCCCGGCATGGAGGCCAGCGGCACCGGCTCGGCCGCTCCCTCCCGGATGAACGCGGGCAGCACCAGATCGGCCGGGTGCACCCGGTGCTCGGCCACCATCCGCCGCAGCGCGGCCGTGGCCCGCAACCGCCTCGGACGCGTCCCCGGAAACTGCCCGTACCCACTGCTCACAGCGCTTCTCCTCACCCGGCCGACACCCGCCGATGCTACTCGCGTCCCGGTGCGGACCCATGGCCCCATGGACCACAAGCCCTCATGGCCCCAGCGCCATGCGGCGAGGCACCGCAAGCGGGCCCGGCAGCCGCCCGCCCGCTCGCCCCGCCGCCCCGGCGGTGCCGGGCCGGAACGGGGCCGGGCGGGCGGGGACCTACTTCGCCCGGGAGCGGCGCCGCTGGGGCCGCTTCTCGCTGGGCCGCTTGAGCACCTCGCCCGCGGCCAGCGCGGCGGCGCGCCGCTTCGCGCCGAACTCGGCCAGCGCCTCGGCCAGCCGCTGCGCCGACGGCTCCGGCGCCATCACGTCCACCCGCAGACCGTGCTCCTCCGCGGTCTTCGCCGTGGCCGGGCCGATGCAGGCGATCACCGTCACATGGTGCGGCTTGCCCGCGATGCCCACCAGGTTCCGCACCGTGGAGGAGGAGGTGAACAGCACCGCGTCGAAACCGCCGCCCTTGATCGCCTCCCGGGTCGGGGCGGGCGGCGGCGAGGCGCGCACCGTGCGGTACGCGGTCACGTCGTCCACCTCCCAGCCCAGCTCCACCAGGCCCGCCACCAGCGTCTCGGTGGCGATGTCGGCGCGCGGCAGCAGCACCCGGTCGATCGGGTCGAAGACCGGGTCGTACGGCGGCCAGTCCTCCAGCAGGCCGGCGGCCGACTGCTCGCCGCTCGGCACCAGGTCCGGCCGCACCCCGAAATCGATCAGTGCCCGCGCGGTCTGCTCACCGACCGCCGCGACCTTGATCCCGGCGAACGCCCTGGCGTCCAGCCCGTACTCCTCGAACTTCTCCCGCACCGCCTTGACCGCGTTCACCGAGGTGAAGGCGATCCACTCGTAGCGGCCGGTGACCAGGCCCTTGACCGCCCGGTCCATCTGCTGCGGGGTGCGCGGCGGCTCCACCGCGATGGTCGGCACCTCGCTCGGCACCGCGCCGTAGCTGCGCAGCTGCTCGCTCAGCGCGCCCGCCTGCTCCTTGGTGCGCGGCACCAGCACCCGCCAGCCGAACAGCGGCTTGGACTCGAACCAGGCCAGCGACTCCCGCTGGGCCGCGGCCCGCTCCCCGACCACCGCTATGACGGAACGTTCTCCCTCCGGGGAGGGCAGCACCTTGGCGGTCTTCAGCGCCCGCTCCACCGTGCCCAGCGTGGCGGTCCAGGTGCGCTGCCGCGTGGTGGTGCCGCCCACCGTCACCGACACCGGGGTGTCCGGCTTGCGCCCGGCGGAGATCAGCCGGGTGGCCATGGCACCCACCCCGCCCAGCGTGGTGGACAGCACCGCCGTGACGTCGCTGCCGCCGATCTCGGCCCAGCAGCGGTCGTCCGCGGTGCGGGCGTCCGCGATCCGCACGTCCGCGCGGTCGTCGGCGCGCAGCGGCACCCCGGCGTACGCGGCCACGCCGACCGCCTCGGCGATGCCCGGCACCACCTCGAAGGTGATGCCCTCGGCCGAGCAGGCCAGCATCTCGGCGGTGGTGTCCGCGTCCAGCACCGGGTCGCCGGCCACTGCACGGACCACCCGCTTGCCGCCCCGCGCGGCCCGCATGACAAGATCTGCAGCATCGCCGACCCGCTCCGCGACGGCCGACGGTGACATGTCGTCATGCCCGGGATCATGTCCGCCGCCGGTACCGGCCGGAGGGGCGGACTCCCCGTCGGCGTCCCCGGTGTGCCCGGTGCCGTCGGAGTCCGGCGCGGGCCGGAGCGGTACGTCCGCCCCCGGCCTGACGTGGGCGGCGACCACCTCGTACACCCCGGGATCGGCGATCAGGACGTCTGCCTGCGTCAGCGCCTCCACGGCGCGAAGCGTCAGCAGACCCGGATCACCAGGTCCGGCCCCGAGGAAGGTGACGTGCCCGTGGGAAAGGGCGGCCGGGTGTGCCGCCTGCGCGAGACGGCTGACCGGCTGCGCGGGCTGTGCGGGCTGTGCGGTGGTGGGGCTCAATGTGCTCGCTCCCCCATCAGACCGGCCGCGCCCTTCGCAAGCATCTCGGCGGCGAGCTCACGGCCCATGCGGTCGGCATGGCGCAGCGCCTCCCCTCCGGACGCCGGTACGGGACCGGTGGCGGACAACTGCACCAGCGTGGAGCCGTCGGTGGTACCGACGGCGCCCCGCAGATGCAGCATGGTTACTTCTGCGTCGGACGTGTCCGGACCCGGCTCGGCGGCGTGCAGGTCGGCCAGCGCCGCCACGGGCGCGCTGCAGCCGGCCTCCAGTGCCGCGAGCAGGGCTCGCTCGGCGGTCACGGCGACCCGGGTGGGCGGGTCGTCGAGCCCGGAGAGCTGGGCGATCAGCTCCGCGTCGGACGCGGCGCACTCGACCGCCAGGGCCCCCTGGCCGGGGGCGGGCAGGACCGCGTCGGTGGGCAGGGTCTCGGTGATCTCCGAGGCCATGCCGGCCCGGTGCAGCCCGGCGGCGGCGAGCACGACGGCGTCGAGCTCGCCGGAGCGCACGTACCCGATCCGGGTGTCGACATTCCCCCGGACGGGAACCGTTGTGATCTCGCAACCCAGTTGCCTGGCCCACGCATGCAATTGCGCCCGGCGGCGCGGCGAACCCGTGCCGATCCGCGGCGGGGGCCGGTCCCCCGCCGCGCCCGCGGCCGCGCCCGCCGGGGACGCCGCCGCCAGTGCCGCCAGGCTCAGCCCGTCCCTGGCCACCAGCGCGTCCCGGGCATCGGCCCGGGCCGGCACCGCGGCCAGCACCAGCTCCTCCGGCTGCGCGGTCGGCAGATCCTTGAGCGAGTGCACCGCGAAGTCGATCTCGCCGCGCAGCAGCGCGTCCCGCAGCGCCGAGACAAAGACCCCGGTGCCGCCGATCTGCGCCAGCTCCTCCCGCGAGACATCGCCGTACGTGGTGATCTCCACCAGCTCCACCGGCCGCCCGGTCAGCTCCCTGACCCGCTCGGCCATCATCCCGGACTGGGCCAGGGCCAGCCTGCTGCGCCGGGTGCCGAGCCGTAGCGCCCTCATGACCGCCGCTCCCTTTCCGCTTCCGCTGCCGGCCGGGCCCGCGCGCCCGGCGGTCGTCCCCCGCCGGGCTCGCCGTGTCCGGGCCGGCTGACCGCCGCGACCCGCTGCGGGTCGAGGTTGAACAGCTCGCGCAGCGCATGCGCGTAGTCGGCGCCGCCCGGTTCGCCGGCCAGCTCCTTGACCCGCACGGTCGGCGCGTGCAGCAGCTTGTCCACCACTCGGCGCACGGTCTGCGCGATCTCGGCGCGCTGCTTGTCGTCCAGTCCGGGCAGCCGCCCCTCCAGCCGGGCCAGCTCACCGGCCACCACCCCGGAGGCCATGGTGCGCAGCGCGACCACGGTCGGGGTGATGTGCGCGGCGCGCTGCGCGGCACGGAACGCGGCCACCTCGTCCGCCACGATCCGGCGGGCGGCCTCCACGTCCGCGGCCAGCGGCGCGTCGGCGGAGGCATCGGCCAGGGACTCGATGTCCACCAGCCGGGCGCCGGTCAGCCGGTGCACGCCGGCGTCCACATCGCGCGGCATGGCCAGGTCCAGCAGAGCCAGCGGGCGGCCGGAGGTGCGGCGCTCGACCGCGCCGCGCACCGCCTCGGTGGTCAGCACCAGCCCGGTGGCGCCCGTGCAGGACACCACCAGATCGGCCACGGCCAGCTCGGCCGCCACCGAGATGGCGTTGATCGGCACCGCGCGCACCGAGCGCAGCCGGTGCTCGCGGGCCTCGCCGCCGTCCGCGCCCCAGACCTCGCCCAGGTTCCGGGCCAGCCGCTCGGCGCGCTCCAGGGTCCGGTTGGCGATCACCAGTTCGGACACGCCGGACCGGGCCAGGGTGGCCGCGGCCAGCGAGGACATGGAGCCGGCGCCGATCACCAGGGCCCGCCGGCCGGCCGGCCAGGGGCCCGGGCCGCCGGTCCCGGCGGACGCGCCGGAGGCCGCGGCCAGCTCCTGCAGTCCGAAGGTGACCAGGGACTGCCCGGCCCGGTCGATGCCGGTCTCGGTGTGCGCCCGCTTGCCCACCCGCAGCGCCTGCTGGAACAGCTCGTTGAGCAGCCGGCCGGCGGTGTTCTCGTCCTGGGCCAGGGCGAGCGCGTCCTTGATCTGGCCGAGGATCTGGCCCTCGCCCACCACCATCGAGTCCAGGCCGCAGGCCACCGAGAACAGGTGGTGCACCGCCCGGTCCTCGTAGTGCACGTAGAGATAGGGGGTCAGTTCGTCCACGCTGACCCCGCTGTGCCGGGCCAGCAGCCGGGTGCACTCGGACACCCCGTCGTGGAACCGGCCGACGGCCGCGTAGACCTCGATGCGGTTGCAGGTGGACAGCACCGCGGACTCCACGGCGCCGTCACCGTCCGAGACGTCCACCAGATCACGCAGCAGCTTGCCGCGCACCTCCGGAGCCAGCGCCGCCCGTTCCAGCACGCTGACCGGCGCGCTGCGGTGCGAGAGACCGACGACCAGCAGACTCATGCGGGCATCACCGCCGGGGCGCTGTCGGTTCCCTCGTCGGTGTCCTGCGCGGGCCGGGCCCGCCGGTCGCCACGGTCACCGCGGCCGTCCCGGCCGTCCCCGCTCTCCGCGGCATCGCCGTCCGCCGCGCCGCCGCCCCGGTCCGCCCGGCCACGGGTGACCGCGGCGGCGGGCGGCTCCACGGGGGTGACCGCGCCGGCGTCGGGCTCCGGCAGCGCGGCGGCGTTCTCGCCGGCCTTGCGCTGCTCGTGGAAGGCCAGGATCTGGAGCTCGATGGAGAGATCCACCTTCCGCACGTCCACCCCGTCCGGCACGGCCAGCACGGTGGGCGCGAAGTTCAGGATGGAGGTCACGCCGGCGGCCACCAGCCGGTCGCAGACCTGCTGCGCCGCCCCCGCCGGGGTGGCGATCACGCCGATGGACACGCCGTTCTCCTCCACGACCCGCTCCAGGTCGTCGCTGTGCTGCACCGCCAGGCCGGCGACCTGCCGGCCGGCCAGGGCCGGGTCGGCGTCGATCAGGCCGACCACCCGGAAGCCCCGGGAGGCGAAGCCGCCGTAGTTCGCCAGGGCCGCGCCGAGGTTGCCGATCCCGACGATGATCACCGGCCAGTCCTGGGTGAGGCCCAGCTCGCGGGAGATCTGGTAGACGAGATACTCCACGTCGTAGCCGACCCCGCGGGTGCCGTAGCTGCCCAGGTAGGAGAAATCCTTGCGCAGCTTGGCGGAATTCACTCCCGCCGCGCCCGCGAGTTCTTCCGAGGAAACCGTGGGGACCGAGCGCTCGGACAGTGCGGTCAGCGCACGCAGATACAGGGGGAGCCGGGCGACCGTCGCCTCGGGAATCCCTCGGCTGCGGGTCGCCGGTCGGTGGGGTCGGCCAGTTGCCACAGTGCTCCTGCCGGTCGAGCGAAGCGGTGCGCGGCCCCTGAGTTCCGGACCGCCCAGTAGGTGCCAGGCTATGCCCTTGTGAACGCGTGCACAAAGATACTGTCCGTTATGTCCGCGCAAAGTGACCGGTGCCACAGGTGCGCAGTGGGACACCGGACCACACTCCTCACGTTTACCCCCGGGCAGACAAAACGACCTCGAATGGTAAGCGAAAACCCGCCATACCGCACCTTCCGGTATCGGTCCGGTATCGGGCGGAGACATTCCCGCCACCCGCGCCGCGCCCCGCTAGCCGCCCAGCGCCGCGCGCAGCCGCTCGCGCTTCACCCGCCAGAAGTCGTGCTGCTTTCCGTCCACCAGCACCACCGGGATCTGCTCCCAGTACTCGTCGTGAAGTGCCTGGTCGGATGTGATATCCCTCTCCTCCCACGGCACCCCCAGTTCGGCGCAGACCTCGGCGACCACCGCCCGCGCGTCGTCGCACAGATGGCAGCCGGGCTTTCCGATCAGCGTGACGAGCCGGTCACCGGGGTCGCGGGGGCGGTTTCCGCCGGAGCGGCGCAGCAGGGGAGTCATGGCAGCCATTGTGCAGCGGCGCTCCATGCCCGCGACACTTGTGCGCAACCGCCCGGTCCGCCCGGGATGGTTATGCTCGACACATGCGCCGCCCGCCCCGACCCGAAGCCGCCGACCGGAGCGAGCTGGCCGGTGCGGCCGCGGCCGAGGCGGCTCTGCGCGCCCTTCCGCAGCCCGGCTCCGGCGGTGACAGCGGGCGGGATACCGAGCCCGGGGAATTCCCGGTGCCCGGCGATCCGCTGGCCGCCGCCTTCTTCGATCTTGACAATACGATCATGCAGGGCGCGGCGATCTTCCACCTCGGCCGCGGCCTGTACAAACGCAAGTTCTTCCGGAAACGCGAACTGCTGCGCTTCGCCTGGCAGCAGGCATATTTCCGGTTGATCGGCGATGAGCACGCAGGTCACATGCAGGATGCACAGGACAGCGCGCTGTCGATCGTCCGCGGTCACCGGGTGTCGGAATTGACCTCGATCGCGGAGGAGATCTACGACGAAAATCTGGCCGGCCGGATGTGGCCGGGCACCCGGGCGCTGGCCCAGGCCCATCTGGACGCCGGACAGCGGGTCTGGCTGGTCACCGCGGCCCCGGTGGAGATGGCCACGATCATCGCCCGCCGGCTGGGGCTGACCGGTGCGCTGGGCACCGTGGCCGAATCGGTGGCCGGCACCTACACCGGGCGCCTGGTGGGCGAGCCGCTGCACGGTCCGGCAAAGGCGGTGGCGGTCCGGGCGCTGGCCGAGGCCGAGGGCCTGGACCTGTCCCGGTGCGCCGCCTACAGCGACTCGGCCAACGACATCCCGATGCTCTCCATGGTCGGCCACCCCTACGCGGTCAACCCGGACAGCAGGCTGCGGGCCCACGCCCGGCGGCACGGCTGGCGGCTCCGGGACTACCGCACCGGCCGCAAGACCATCCGGGTCGGGGTGCCGGCCGCGGCCGGCGCCGGGGCCGCGGTGGGCGGCGCCTTCGCCGCCCTGGCGCTGCAGCGCCGCCGCCGCTGAGCGCGCGCCGGGCCGGCGCGGTGCGGGCCGCAGCGCACACGGCCCATCGGACCGTTCTACCCCGGCCGCCGCACCGGCAGACCCCGACCGCCCGACCGAAGGAACTCGGTCCGCCGTCGGGGCAAAGCAATCCCGAACCGATCAGGTTCGGCATGGCGATGGCATGGCGCGCCGCGCTCAACGCGTAACACTTCAAACCTAATCGGCGATTTTCGCAACTAGGCGTAGCACGTCCTGTACGAAGCGTTATTCTCCTCAGACGCATCCCGGCTCGTGCGTCACCCACCAGGTGACGCCCGGGCCGCCCGCACTGCATGTGTTGGAAGCTCTGCCTCTGGGAGTCCCGTGTACCCACACGTCGGGGTTGACGCCTCGGGCCTGGCATCGCTGCGCACGACGGTCATGGACCAGTTGCGCGGCCTCGTCCCCACCGCCGCCGGGCCCCACCTCGCCGCCGCTGTCCCCGCCGGGCCCGCCTATGCCCTGGCCGAAGGCGCGGCCGGCACCGCACCGGTCCGCAGACGAGCCCGCCGCACCGCCGGCCCCCGTCCGGCGGAGGCCGCCACCGCGCGCCGTGCCGCCGAGAGCGAGAGCCGCCGGATGATGGATCTCGTCGAACGTGCGCAGAGCGGCGAGGCCGAGGCCTTCGGCCGCCTCTACGACCACTATTCCGACACCGTCTACCGATACATCTATTACCGGGTGGGGGGCCGGGCCACCGCCGAGGACCTCACCAGCGAGACCTTTCTGCGTGCGCTGCGCCGGATCGGCACCTTCACCTGGCAGGGCCGCGACTTCGGGGCCTGGCTGGTCACCATCGCCCGCAATCTGGTCGCCGACCACTTCAAGTCCAGCCGCTTCCGGCTGGAGGTCACCACCGGGGAAATGCTCGACGCCAACGAGGTGGAGCGCAGTCCCGAGGAGTCGGTGCTGGAGTCGCTGTCCAATTCCGCCCTGCTGGACGCGGTGCGGCGGCTCAACCCGCAGCAGCAGGAGTGCGTGACCCTGCGCTTTCTGCAGGGCATGTCGGTGGCGGAGACCGCCCGGGTGATGGGCAAGAACGAAGGTGCCATCAAAACCCTCCAATACCGGGCGGTCCGCACCCTCGCCCGGTTGCTGCCCGACGATGCGCGATAGCCGTTCTGTTGGCGCATTGCAATCGCCCGTATGCGATCAGTCAGATCATCATCCAGCCGTAACCCGAGTGCCCGGACGGTCGTTGTCGGGTTGCAGGCTCTCTGCAACCGCGGGTCGGAAAGCCGTGGACGAGCAGCGGGGAGCCGACCGTGCTGACGAGAGGAGGTGCCGCCCGTGCTCGGTTCCGTAGCGGGCCGGCGGGCCAACGCCTTCGCCCGAGCTCTCGACGAGCAAGCCCAAGGCGACCCCGGAGCCGGCGGGCGGACGGCGGACGGCCCCGCCCCGAGGGACCCCATCCCGGCGGAGCACACCACACCCGAGGAGACCGCCGAACGCACCGCCCTGCTGTCCCTGACAGCCGGGCTCCGGGCCCTGCCCAGACCGGCCCTCAGCGCCGAGACCAAGGCGGTCCAGCGGGCCAGGCTGGTGGCCGCCATGGAGAGCTCGCTGGCCGGCGAGGGCGTACCCGCCCTGCCGGACCAGCGGGACGGCCGGCGCGGCATCCACCGTGCCGCCCCGGCGCATGCCCTGGCCCGGCTGCGCCCGAGGTCCCGGCTGACCAAAGGGCTCGCGGCGGGCGGACTGACCGTCGGGGTGGCCGCGGGCGCCTTCGGCGGGGTCGCCGCGGCCTCCACCAACGCCCTGCCCGGTGACACCCTCTACGGCCTCAAGCGGGGCATAGAGGACTTCCGCCTGGACCTGGCCCACGGCGACGCCGACCGCGGCAAGATCTACCTCGACCACGCCTCCACCCGGCTCAACGAGGCCCGCCGCCTGATGGAGCGCCAACGGGCGGGAGAGCTGGACACCGAGCAGGTCGCCGAGGTGCGCACCGCCCTGTCCAGCATGCACGGCGACGCCACCGAGGGCCGCCGGCTGCTCGGCGAGGCCTACGAACGGGACGGCGAGCTGGGCCCGATGCTCACCCTGTCGTCCTTCCACGACCGCCACGACTCCACCTGGCAGGAGCTGCGCGGCAAGCTGCCGCACGAGCTGTCCGACGTCAGCGAGGACGTCAGCGAACTCTTCGACGCCATAGAGCAGGACCTGCAGCCCCTGCAGGACGTGCTGCCGCAGCGGGAGGACAACCGGCCGGCCCTGCCGTCCCAGCCCGGCGAGGGGGCCACCGGAGCCGGTCCGCTGACCGAGTCCCCGTACCCGGCCTCGCCCAGCCCCTCGCAGAGCGAGTCCGCCCCGGAGACGACCCGCGGGAGCGAACCGCGCAGCGAGGAGCCGGCCACCACGTCCTCGCCGTCCCCCGAGACCGGGGAACCCGACGGTGTCGGCGGCCTGCTGGGCGGCGGCAGCGGCGGCCTGCTCGACCCGGGCCTGAGCAGCGGCAGCGGCACCGGTACCGGCTCCGAGGCGGTCTCCGGAGGCGCCACCGAATCACCGGCCACCGGGGAGAGCTCCGGCGTCCCGGCTCCCGACGTGACCATCCCGCCGCTCATCGAAGGTCTGCTCCCCAGCCTCGGCCTCGACATGAGCCCGGACGAATAAGCCCGCCGCCCCGGCTGCCGGAAACGGCAACCGGGGCGGAATGGGCACCAGGGGGCAGGAATGGACCGGCGCGACGGGCAGTGGCCGGGCACGGGGGCGGGCAAGGGCAAGGCAACCGGCAACCGGCACGCACCGTGCGCGGCACGCACATCGCCGCATCCGAACCGACCAGAGGGGCGGTCCCTGGACACCTTGCCGGTGTCAGGGACCGCCCCTCAACGGCTCTCGGAGCCGTGCGAGCACGGTGCTCGTCAGCACGGCCCTCCCCTCCGGGCAGGAAGAGAGAGCCGCCGTCAGCGGCGCTCGCTCACTTCTTGTTGCGGCGCTGCACTCGCGTGCGCTTCAGAAGCTTCCGGTGCTTCTTCTTCGCCATACGCTTGCGCCGCTTCTTGATGACAGAGCCCACGACTACCCTCGCTTTTATCGATTACTCGGTGCGGGGCGTCCGAGCCCACACGACCTACACCCGGCCAAGCCTACCTTCCGACCCCTGCAATCGGTTAATCGAGGGGGCGGACGGACCGGAAGGGTGCGCCGTGTGGGCTTACGGAAGGGCTCCACGCGTGCCGCGCGCACTGCGCGCCGACAGTGTCCTGCGTTACGCGCTCTCGGCGCCGACGAAGGACTCACGCAGATACTCGTGCACCGCCTGCTCGGGAACCCGGAAGGACCGTCCCACCCGGATCGCCGGCAGATGACCGGCGTGAACCAGGCGGTACACCGTCATCTTGGACACTCGCATCACCGCGGCGACTTCCGCCACGGTCAGGAACTTGGCCTCACTGAGAAGCCTCTCACCAGCTGCCATGTCACACCTGACCTTCCGCACATGTCGGACACCGGCTTCCCCTCCGGTGACTCCCTCTCGCATGTGCGCTCCTCCCCAGGTTAGGGGCGCATGATGCAAGTGGGGAAGAGGTGCCGGAACTGGCTTTTCCCGTGCCAGGAACCACGTTTGGCCACATACCGGGTGTCTGGACACCCCGGAGGCGGCCCCGGACGGCCCGCACTCGGCCGCCGCCGGAGGGACCATGCCCCCGCATCGCACCAGGAACACCGCCAGCGTGTCCCCGCCCGTCTGACCGAAGCCGTCACTACCCCGCTGACCAGCACCGCAGGGCCCGGCCTGGCCGGCCGTCACCGCCCCGTCGCGCACCGGGCAACGGTCGGTAAAGGCCCCTGGCCCAGCCCGTGCGGGGCTCCGCACGGGGTCTGCGCAGACCGATACGTGGCAGGCGCACGAGTTGGTCCGAACTTCAACAACCGTCACTTGCTGATCGTCCGTCAGACGGGTCCACGTACGCCGAATCTCGTCGTTATGTCGATAGATCTCCCCTGCGGCGGGGGGAGAGGGGGCCATCAGCCGCCGACGGCGTCTCGGCCAACGATGCGTAGGAGCCGGGGAGGCATACGGCGGTCCCGCCCCCGACACCGGGGTACGGGGCGCGAAGACCGCGAGGGGCGTGCGCCCCGCGTGGTCAGGGAAGCAGGCCGTGAGCCGGATAAACCGCCTGCCGTGCGGCCCGAATCGCCTGGTCCACGGGATCGGCCGGATCGTAGCCGTCCTCCCAGGCACGCCAGGAGGGCCGGCGGCCGTCCGTCATCCGGGACGGCCCGCGCATGCGGGTCAGGGCGTAGACCTGGGCGAGCCATTCGTCCGGCACCGCCGTCTCCGGCTCGATGGGCGCGTGGGCGGCGATCGCCACCAGGTGCGTCCAGCTCCTCGGCACCACGTCCACAACGGCGTAGCCGCCGCCTCCAAGGGCCAGCCAGCGGCCTCCGGCGAAGTCGTGGGCCCAGGAGTGGCAGAGCTCCATGGCGGTCCGCTGGGCGTCCACGCTGAGCGCCAGATGGGCCAGCGGATCCTCGAAGTGGGTGTCCACCCCGTGCTGGCTCACCAGCACCTGGGGCGCGAAATCCGCGAGGAGTTCGGGCACCACGGCGTCCAGGGCGCGCAGCCATGCGGCATCGCCGGTGCCCGGCGGCAGCGGCACATTCACCGCATATCCCGTCCCGGCACCGTGCCCGGTCTCCTCCGGCCGGCCGGTGCCCGGGTAAAGGCTCCTCGGGTGCTCGTGCAGGGAAATGGTGAGCACCCTGGGATCGTCCCAGAACGCCGCCTGGACGCCGTCCCCGTGATGGACGTCCACATCGACGTAGGCCACCCGCTCGGCACCGAGTTCCAGCAGCCTGGCAATCGCCAGCGAGGCATCGTTGTAGACGCAGAAACCGGCCGCACTGCCCGGCATGGCGTGGTGCAGGCCGCCGGCGAAGTTCACGGCATGATCGGTGATTCCGTCCCAGATCGCCTCGGCGCCGCCGATCGACTGTCCGGCGATCAGCGAGGACACCTCGTGCATACCGCGGAAGGCGGGAGTGTCCGCGGTGCCCAGCCCATAGGTCACGTCCGCGCTCGCGGGCATCGCCGAGGCCCGCTTCACCGCGGCGACATAGTCGCCGCGGTGGACGAGCTTGAGTGTCGATTCGCCCGCCGGTTTCATCGCCAGGACCTCACACGCCCGCTCCAGGCCGAAAGCCTCCACCAGACGCATCGTCAACGCGAGCCGCACCGGGTCCATCGGATGCCCCGGGCCGAAGTCGTACCCGGTGACCGCCTCGTCCCACAGGAGCCAGGATCTGCCGCTGCCCATGCGGCCACGCTATACGAAGTCCCCGGCCGAAAACAGAAGAAGGGGCTCCGCCCGGTGGTAAAACCGGGCGGAGCCCCTTCTTCTCATGTTTTGTTCGGCGGCGTCCTACTCTCCCACACGGTCCCCCGTGCAGTACCATCGGCGCTGCAAGGCTTAGCTTCCGGGTTCGGAATGTAAACCGGGCGTTCCCCTCACGCTATGACCACCGAAACACTATGAACCACACCACCACACACACGCAC